>DATLUZ010000134.1:0-32733 GCA_035577785.1 Burkholderiales bacterium
GCCTGCATCGCGCGCAGGTAATCGGCGAGCCGGCGGCCCGCCTGATCGGGATAGCGCCGCTCGAGTTGAGCCAGCTCGGCAATGCGGTCGACCCTGAAATTGCGCCAGTTGTCGCGCGTCTCGCACCACGCGCCGAGCGTCCAGGTGCCGCCCCAGAAGTAGAGCGCGATCGGCCACACCTGGCGCTCGCTCCCCCGGCCCTGCGCGTCGCGGTAATCGAGCCGCAGCACGCGACGCTCGCCGATGGCCGAACGCACCGCTTCGAACCGAGCCATCGCCGCGGCGTCGACGTGGAAGTTCGGCGCGTACAGCCGCGTCTGCTCGACCGCCATGCGCCGCTCCGCCGGCAGCGCCGCGACGATCTTCTCGATCGCGGTGCGCGCGGAGTCGGCGAGCACCGGCCCGCCCCAGGCTTCCACCATCCTGGCGCCGATGGCGAGCGCCTCGATTTCGTTCAGCGTAAACATCAGCGGCGGGACGTCGAAGCCGGCTTGCAGGCGGTAGCCCACGCCGGCTTCGCCCTCGACCGGCACGCCGGAGAGCGAGAGGTCGCGCACGTCGCGGTAGACCGTCCGCAGCGACACGCCGAGCCGGCCCGCCAGGAAGGCCGCCGTGGTGAGGCGGCGGCCCCGCAGGTACTGGACGATGCGGAACAGGCGGTCGGCGCGCCGCACGAGCCTCAGCTCATGGCGTGGAGCCCGATGCGGTTGCCTTCGCAGTCCTGCACATGCGCGATCCAGCCCTGGTTCGACGGAAGCTGGGTCTTGGGCATGAGGATCTTGCCGCCGGCGGCACGCGCCCGTTCGAGCGCGGCGTCGATGCCCGGGGTCGCCGCAAGGTACGTCACCGTGCCTTTGGCGGAAGGCTCATAGCCTTCACCGTGCACCAGGCAGCCGCCCACGCCCTGGTCGCCGTGCGGGAACAGCGCGATGCGGAACGGGCCGAACTTGTCGAACGCGAGCTCCGCGTCGAGCAGCTTTTCGTAGAACACGGCCGCGCGCTTGAGATCCGCAACCGCGATTTCACTCCACACTACGCTGTTCTGCATCTCGCTTCTCCTTCACATGACGTGCGGGATCGCACCTCGCGCAGCTTGCGCCGGCGCTACTGACAACGTGCTGTCAGGAGGCCGCGGAAGGCGGCCGCGCCAGCCTGGATCCGGGCCAGGCGTCGTGGCGGGCGCGCGCGTACTGCGGCGGATAGTCGAGCTTCACGCCGAAGCGCTCCGCCGCGTGCCACACCCAGCGCGGGTTGTCGAGAAAGGCGCGCGCCATCGCCACCATGTCGGCCTTGCCTTCGGCGATGGCCGCCTCGGCCTGGTCGGGATCCGCAATCATCCCGACCGCGCGCACTTTCAACTTGGAGTTCTTCTTCACCCGTTCTGCAAAGGGCAGCTGGTACCCCGGTCCGACGTTCAGCTTCGCGTGCGAAACCAGGCCGCCGCTCGACACGCAAACATAGTCGAAGCCCACCCGCTCAAGTTCACGCGCGTAAGTCACCGCGTCATCCGGACCGAGGCCGCCGTCGGCCCAGTCGTTGGCGCTGATGCGCGCTCCCAGGGCTTTTTCCCGGGGCCAAACTTCTCGAACCGCTCGAGCGGCTTCGAGCGGAAATTTCATGCGCTCGCGCCCGTAGTCGTCGCGGCGGCGGTTGGAGAGCGGCGACAGGAACTGGTGCAGGAGGTAGCCGTGCGCCGAGTGCAGCTCGAGCACGTCGAAACCGATCCGCCTTGCTCTTTGTGCGGAGTGGACAAAGGCATCGACCAGCGCCGGGATCTCGGCCCGGGTGAGCTCTCGCGGCGTGTGCCACGTTTCGCTGAACGGTAATGCCGATGGAGCCACCGTGGGCCAGGGCGATTCGTGCGGCCCGAGGGCCTCGCGCCCTTCCCAGGGCACCTGGGTGGAAGCCTTGCGCCCCGCGTGGCCGATCTGGATGCCAATGGGCGACCGCGACAGCCTTCGACAAGCGTCTATTACTTTTTTGATAGAAGCTTCGTTGTGATCGCTGTAGAGCCCGGTGCAGCCGTGCGTGATGCGGCCCTCGCGGGTGACGTGCGTCGCCTCGACCATGACGAGGCCCGCGCCCGAGTAGGCGAGGTGGCCCAAGTGCACGAAGTGCCAGTCGTTCATGCTGCCGTCGTCGGCCGAGTACTGGCACATCGGCGAGACGACGATCCGGTTGGGCAGCGTGACGCCGCCGAGCGTGATGGGAGTGAACAGTTTCGCCGCCATGCGGCGATTCTAGGTCATGGCCCGGAATTCGCCTCGAGGTAGGCAATCAGCGCAGCGCGGTCAGCCCCATCGGGCACGCTGTAGTTCATCCGCTGGCCCGGTATGAGGCGCTCCGGGTTGGCGAGCCAGGCGTCAAGCGTCTTCGCGTCCCACACGATGCGCGAGGCGCGCAGTGCGGGCGAGTATTCGAACCCGGCCACCGCGCCCGCCTTGCGGCCGACGACGCCGCGGTGGCGCGGCCCGATGCGGTCCTGATCGATCGAGTGGCATCCCGAGCAGCGCGACTCGTACAGCGCCCTTCCCCGCTCCGGATCGGCTGCTTGCGCCGTGGCGCAGGCAGCCGAAGCCACGATGAGAAAGGCGGAGGCGCTAAGCGCCAAAGCTGAGCGGCGCACCGGGAAGCTGCCTGCCGAGCACGCCCGAGAGCGCGGTCCAGTGCATGGTCTCGTCGGCAGCGAGACGCGCCGCCACTTTCGCGAGGTTTGCGTCCTGGAACGAAGGGATGACGCCGAGGTAGGCGTTGCTTGCCCCGAGCTCGAGGCGCACGGCGAGATTGAGGATGTCCTCCTGCGACTTGATCGCGCCGGCGTTCAGGGCGCGCGCGTATTCCGCCATCGGCTTCTCCGCCACCGGCCGGCCGCCGAGCTTCTCGATCGTCGCCATCAGGGCGTCGCGGTGCCCTTTGTGGTGCGACTGGAAGAGGACCGCGGCATCGAGCACCGGCTTCTGCAGCAGACCGCTCTGCGCGCCGAGCTGGTAGGCGTTGACGGCCTCGTGCTCGAGGCCGAGCGCGACGTTGAGGATGTCGACATCGCGCGCGCCGCTCATGCCCATGGCGAGACTGCGGCCGGGAATTGCGCCGATCAGGCCGAAGGCGGCGGCGGACAGGGTGGTGGCTGCCGAGGCGGTGAGAAAGCTGCGACGCTTGTGGTTCAGCATGGTTTGGCTCCCGTTAGTCATTCGGTGATGGGTAGGCGATTGGTGGGCGATTGCAGTCCGTATACGCCCTACCCCCTGCCTTGGATTCAAACGCCGATGGCGCCGGCGAACACGACCGGGCCGGTAGGCGCCCCGGTCGGCGAGCCGCCGGCGGGCTCGACCGACACCGCGAGCTTTGCGCCGCGCGTGAGGCGCGCCGCCTGCGCCCGCGGCAGCGCGAGCCTCGCATCGAGGCTGCCCAGCACGGCGAGCGAGACCGGCGCGCCGCCTTCGGCGGGGATCAGCCAGAGCTCGTAGCTCTGCGACGGGCCGGCGAGCACCGGACGCGTCGCGCGCAGCTCGAGCGTCCTGCGGTCCGCCGACAGCGCCGCGCTGACGCGCGTCGCGTCGCCGGGTCCGGAGAGCTGCGCGATCTCGGCAAACGAGCTCGTGGTTTTCAATGGAACGATCTGCAGTCCGATGGCGAGGAGCGCCGCGGCGGTGGCGGCGATCGCCCACCCGCGCCAGAGCGAAAGGCGGCGGTGCCAGGGCGTACGGTAGCGGGACAGTCCGAGCTCGCGCTCGAGGCGCGGCCAGGCCGAAGCCGGCGGAGGCGTTTCGATCATGGACGAGTACCTCGGAGCGAGAGCCTGCCAGTGGCGCAGGCGGGCGGCGACGAGCGGCTCCTCGCGCAGCGCACGCTCAAAGCGCCGGCGCGCCGGGCCGCGCAGCGTTCCAAGCAAGTACTCTCCACATAGCGCGTCGAGGTGGGGATCGCGTGCGAGCTTCATCGCGCCGCTCCCATGCATTCCTCGACGCAGGAGCGCAGGTTGGCCAGGCCGCGGCGCACCCAGGTCTTCACCGTGCCGAGCGGCTGCGCGAGATGCGCTGCCAGATCGCGGTGGCTCATGCCGCGGTCATACGCGAGCACCAGGGCCTGGCGCTCCTGTGGGCGAAGCTCGCCCAGGCAGTCGCGCAGCCAGCGCGAGGCGCGGCGCGCGTCGACCGAGTCCTCGGCCGCCGGCGCCCAGTCGAACAGGCGGTCGAGCTCATCCTCCCCGGGAATGGAATCGACGCGCGAGACGTCGTGGCTCGCCATGAGGTCGAGCGCGCGGTTTCGCACGATGGCTGCCATCCAGGCGAGCGGCTGCTCGGCGAGCGGGTCGAAGCGGCCGGCCGCGGCCCAGATCCGGGTAAAGCCGTCGTGCAGCACCTCCTCGGCGAGCTCGCGCCGACGTACGATTCGCTGCGCGATGCCGAAAAGAAGCGGCGCGCAGGCCTTGTAGAGCGCCTCGAAGGCCTCGGCCGCGCCCTCCCCCCGGGCCGCAGTGGCGAGCAGCAGCCGCTTGATGTCGGCCTCGGACCTCATCCGTCCTAGTACGGTCGAGGCGTCTTTTTGGATTCGTGCCGCTTAAGGGAAAGCAACCGCGATGCCGCGCTCGGAGAACGCCTTTCGGATGGCGCGGGCAAACGCCACGGCGCCGGGCTGGTCGCCGTGCAGGCAAAGCGTATCGGGCGAGACCGGGATGGCCTTCCCGGAAAGCGAGGTCACGAGGCGCTTCTCGACCATGGCCACCGCGCGCTCCGCCGCCACGCCAGCGTCCTCGATCATCGCGCCCGGCGTGCCGCGCGGCGCCAGCGTGCCGTCGTCGGCATAGCCGCGGTCGGCGAAGACCTCGCCGATGACCCGCAGGCCCATCGCCCGAGCTATGGAAAAGTTCTTACTTCCAGACAAGGCGTACAGCATCACGCCGCCGCCCAGGTCCCTGACCGCCCGCGCCATGGCTTCGGCCAGGCCTTCGTCGTTTGCCGCCATGTTGTAGAGCGCGCCGTGGCACTTCACGTGATGGAGCCGCACGCCGGCGGCGCGGGCGAACGCCTCGACCGCGCCCGCCTGATAGACGACGAGGTCGTACATGTCCTGCGGCGCGATCTTCATGACGCGCCTGCCGAAGCCCTGCAGGTCGGGCAGCGAGGGATGCGCTCCGATCGCCACGCCGTGGTCCACCGCGAGCCGCACCGTGCCCCGGATGGTGGCCGGGTCGCCGCCGTGGAAGCCGCAGGCGACGTTGGCCGAGGAGACGAACGGCATCACCGCGGCGTCGGCGCCCATCTTCCACGCGCCGTAGCTCTCGCCCATGTCGCAGTTGACGTCGATGGTCGTCATTGACCGTAGTTCCACGCGATGCCGCGAAGCGCGGCGGAGAGCCGTTCCCGGGTGTCGTGGCGCAGCTCCGCCGCCATGCCGAGGTCGCAGCGCGCGAAGTGCACGGTGCCGCCGGGCGCGAGCTGCGCGAGGCGCGCGACGTCGGCCGAGACGATCTCCGCGATCCTCGGGTACCCGCCGGTGGTCTGGTGATCGGCCATGAGCGTGATCGGCGTCCCGTTCCCCGGCACCTGCACGCTGCCGAGCGCGGTCGGCCCGGACAGTATCTCATTTTGGTCGCTGCGCACGAGTGCCGGCCCCGTCAGCCGAAACCCCATGCGGTTCGACTCCGGGGCGATCTTCCACACCGTGTCGAAGAAGCTGCGCTGCGCGTTCGAGTCGAAGCTCGCGAAGTGCTGCCCTTCGAGGACGTGCACCAGGATCGGCTCGCGGTCGGGTAGCGTGAAGGGCGGCGCCGACCACTTCACGGTGCCGTTGCGGGTCTTTTTCAGCTTCGCGAAGCGCTCCTTCGCGGCGGGGTCGCGCAGCGGGAGCGCGTCGCCGTGCTTGAGCGCGCGGCCCTGGAAGCCGCCGAAGTGGCCCGGCAGGTAAGTGCTGCAGCTGCCCAGCACCGGCTCGACGGCGAAGCCCCCCGCCACCGCGAGGTAGGCGCGTGCGCCTCGCGTCGTATGGCCGACATTGAACCGGCTGCCCGCCGGCGCGAGCACCGGACGGTTGCGCGGGAAGCTGCCGTCGAACTCGGCGCCGCACAGCGCAACCAGCGTCTCGTCCTCGAAGGAAAGCTCGGGACCGATCACGGTGATCTCGAGCGCCGCCTCGCCAGCGGCGTTGCCCACCAGCGCGTTGGCGAGCGCGAGCGCCACCGGGTCCATCGCGCCGCCGGGGCAAAGACCCACGTGCTGCAGGCCGTACCGGCCGCCGTCCTGCAGCGTGGTGAGCAGCCCCGGCCTGAGCACCCGGATGGTCACTTGTGGAGCGCCGTGAATTCTTCGGCGGTAATGGCGCGAAAGCGGACGCGGTCGCCCGGCGCAAGCAGGCTCGGCGCCTCGCGACCGGCGTCGAACACGGCGAGCGGGGTGCGGCCGATCACGCTCCACCCGCCCGAGATGGCGTAGGGATAGACGATGGTCTGCTGGTTGGCGATCGCCACCGCGCCCGGCGCGACGAGCGCCCTTGGCGTGGCGCGCCGCGGCACCGCAAGCTTCGCGTCGAGGCCGCTCATGTACGCATGCCCCGGGGCAAAGCCGATCATGAGCACGCGATACTCGCCGGCGGCGTGGACCCGGGCAACCTCGGCGACGTCGAGCTTCACCTGGCTCGCGACCACCTCGATGTCGGGCGCGAACTCGCGCTCGTAGCACACCGGCACCTCCACCGTTCGCGCCGGCGCCTCTTCGGGCGCGGCCTCCTCCTTCATGCATTCCTGCACCAGGATCGCCGCCGCCTCGAGGGCGTCGCCGTGCACGTCGGGATGGTCCGGGTCGTAGTGCAGCGCGAGGCCGCCGAGCGCCGGCACCACGTCGCGCATCCACGGCCGCGCGCGCGAATGCACCGTGGCCGCGAGCTGCTGCACGAACTCGTTCACCTCGAGGTCAAGCTTGTCGGCGAACTCGATGTAAGCGGCGCAGTCGCCGAGCGGCACGATCGCCTTGGGCTCGATCGGCTTTCTAGCCACTCCTTTACGAAACCTTCGGCACGGCAACGCCGATCATCGAATCCCGGGTGACGAGCGAGGCGAGGCGCTCCTCGCTCCAGCCTTCGGTGCCGGCCGGGCGCATCGGCAGCACGAGATAGCGCATGTCCGCGGTGGAGTCGTGCACCCGGATGGCCACCTGCTCGGGAATCTCGAGCCCGAACTCGGCCAGCACCGCGCGAGGCTCGCGCACCATGCGCGAGCGGTAGTTGCGCGACTTGTACCACTCGGGCGGGATGCCGAGGAGCATCCGCGGATAGCAGGAGCAGAGCGTGCACACGATCGCGTTGTGCACCTCGGGCGTGTTCTCGACCGCGAGGAGCTTAAGCGCCGGGATCTCGAGGCCGAGCTCCTCGCAGGCCTCGGTGCCGTTCGCGAGCAGGCGCTTCTTGTATTCCGGGTCGACCCAGGCACGCGCCACCACGCGCGCGCCGCGCTCGTAGCCGCGCTTGCGCATCGCCTCCACTTCCTCGGCGACCTCCTCCTCGGTAACCACGCCCTTCTCCACCAGCAGCTCGCGCAGGCTGATCTCCATGAGCTGGAAATACGTCAGCGGCCGGTACGGACCCGGATCGTTCATGGCTTCTCCAGCCAGTGTTGATAGATCTCGACTTCGACGACATCGTGCGCGCCGCCGCGGTAGTCCGGCCACACGTCGTTCTGCCTGAATCTCACCCGGTAGAGCGGCTGCGCCGGCAGCCCGTCGCGCATCTGGGCCAGCTCCTCCGGATTGGGGAACGCGCCGCAAACCCGCTCGACCGTGCCGGTCTTGCCGCGGATGTAGAAGGGCGTGCGCACGTGCCCGAGCGGATAGGCTTCGATCACTCGTACTTGGTCCCCGGCGTGGAACTTCGCCGGACGCGCCTTTGCCTTGACTGGCTTCTTCTCAGCCACGCTTGCCGACCTCCCGCATCTTCATCGCGAGCTCCGCGCTCGTAATGAGGCCGCGCTGGATCATGGTCTGCCCCAGAGCCACGACCCAGCGCTCGTAATAGCTCAGCGCATCGTACGCCTGCGGCGTGAGCGTCTCGATCGCGCGCCGCCGCTCGTCGACAGTCAGCCGGCGCTTGCGGCCGAGGAGCACCGCCACGGCGTCCACGCGCCGTTCCCACTCCGCGTAATCGTGCTCGTCGCGGTCGACCTTGCCTGCGGGCAATCCACCCATGTCGTGATGGCTACGCACGCTTTCGTACCTCGTCCATCTTGGCGGCGAGCTCCGCGGTGGTGATCACGCCGCGCTGGATCATCGTCTGCGTGAGCGAGGTGATCCACTTCTCGTAATACGCCGTGCGGTCGTAGACTTCGGGCGGCAGCGATTCGATGTTCTTCCGCAGCTCGTCCACCGTCATGAGGCGCTTTTTGCCGGTGAGCCCGACGCAGAGCAGCATGAGCGCGTCGACCCGGCGTTCCCACTCCTCGTAGTCGTGCTCGATGGGTTCGACCCTCTCGGCAGCCAGGCCGCCCATGTCGTGGTGCCCGCGAATGATCGGGTTTTCCTTCATGCGACCCACTCGGACACCGGCGCTTTCGCCTCGTGCAGCGGCTGGCAGACGATATCGACGAGCGTCGGGCCGCCATGCGCAATGGCCTGCCTCAGTGCCGCGTCGAGGTCCCGAGGGTCAGAAACCTTCCAGCTTTTGACCCCGAATGCGTCCGCCACCCTCGCATGGTCGGTGACGCCGAAGTCCACTGAAAAATAGCGCTGGCCGTAGCCCGATTTCTGCCCCGCCTTGATCCATCCGTAAGTCCCGTTCGAGATCACGACGCAGGTGACCGGGAGCTTGAGGCGCACCAGAGTCTCGAGCTCGCCCACGCACATGCCGAAGCTGCCGTCGCCCATCACCGCGACGGTTTTCACCGCCGGGCGGCCGATGTGCGCGCCGATCGCCGCCGCGAGGGCATAGCCGAGCGCGCCGTGCGCCCGGTTGGAAAAGAAGCGCCGGCCGCTGCCCTTCACCACGTAGTAGGCCGAGAAATACGGGCAAGGCGTGCCGGGGTCGGCGACCAGGATCGCGTCTCTCCCGAGCAGTTTGTCCAGAGCGGCGACGACCCGCTCGGGCTTGATCGGCACGTCGCCCGAACGCGCCAGGGCTTCGAACGCCTCGAATTTCTCGCGCTTTCTCTCGTCCACCCAGGAGAGATCGCCATCCCTCGGCGTCACGGCCTCCGCGAGGGCCGAGAGGGAAAGCTTGGCGTCCGCGACGATCGGCACGTCGACCTTGTAGTTCGTGCCTGGCACCGCGGGGTCGACGTCGATATGGATGATCCGGGCGCGGCCCGGCGCGGGATGGCGCCAGCGCTCGGTGGTCACCGATCCGGCGCGGCAGCCGACGAACACGATCGCGTCGGCCTGGTCGATCACCGCGCGCGTGGCCGGCGTGCCGCCGTTGGAGCCCACCACGCCGACCGAGTGCGCGCAGCGCTCGTCGATGGAGCCCTTGCCGCTCACCGTGGTCGCGACCGGCGCATTCAGCTTTTCCACGAGCTCCTGCAGCTCGGTTTCGGCGCCCGACAGCACCACGCCGCCGCCGCAGACGAACACGGGATTCTTTGAACCTCTGAGCATCTTCGCGGCGAGCTCGATGGAAAATGGATCGGGCGCGACGCGCCGCGAGGGGAAAACGCCGAGCGTCGGATCCGCCCACACGTCGCCGCGCTCGACCGGAGCGTTCTGCACGTCGAAAGGCAACGCGATATGCGCGGCGCCGGGACGGCCGGTGGTCATCGCCTCGAACGCCGCGCGGAACGTGCGCGGAATGTCGGCGGCGCGGTCTAGCACGGCATTCCACTTGGTCAGCGGCCGCATCAGCGAGCGCTGGTCGAGCTCCGTGAGGGTGAAGCGATTCCTCGAGGAAACCGCGACGTCGGTGTTGATGGCGAGGACCGGAATCGAAGATTCGTTCGCCTCCACCAGGCCGGGCAGGATGTACGTCGCCCCGCCGCCCGAAGGGCCTTCACACACGCCGACTTTTCCGGTGACGCGGGCGTAGCCGTCGGCCATGTAGGCGGCGTGGCGCTCGTCACGCGTGAGGATGTGCCGGACCGACGCCGAGCGGGCCAGGGCGTCGTAGAGCGGCAGGCTGGTGTCGCCGCACAGGCCGAAGATCACCTCGACGCCGTGCGCCTTCAGCATCTCGACCACCGCGTCGGCGCCGGTGAGCGCGGCGCCCTTAAGGTCGACTAGGTCGACCGGCTTGTTCATGCGCCTATCTTACCTGCGCGGGTCTGCGGCTAGTCCGCGCTACCCATGGATTGCGTGGGGGGACCGAGGGACGGCGCTTCGTCAGCAGGCGACAATGCAGGGATGAAAGCTCTATTCATGATCCTCGCGGTGCTAACGCTCGCCGCCTGCCATCAGGAAGGCCCGGCGGAGAAGGCCGGCCGGCAGATCGACGACGCGGGTAAGGCCGCGAGCCGCAGCGTCGAGAAGGCGGGCGACGCGATCCGCGACGCCGCGAAGGGCAAAAACTAGCTCGCCTCGGGACGCGCGCGTGGGCGCTATATTAGCGCCATGCCGAGCGTCGCCGAGAACCAGAAGCCCGCTCCGGGCGAGCTCTATCTCGACCACATAGCGCACTTCGTGCCGGACCTCGGCGCGGCGGCGCGCGTCGCGGAGCTGCTCGGCTTCAAGGTGACGCCGGAATCGGCGCACCGCGCGCAGGGCGCGCCGGCCGGGACCTCCAACCGCACGATCATGCTCGAGGAGGGCTACATCGAGATCCTCGCGCCGACGCTCGAAACGCCGCACGCGCAGCGCGTGCGCGAGCGCATGGCGCGGTACGACGGGGTGCATCTCGCGTGCTTCGGCACGCCGCAGGCCGAAGCCGAGCACCGGCGCCTCGGTGAACACGGCTTCGAGCCCGAGCCGCTGGTGAGCCTGGAGCGCACGCTCGACGGCGGGGAGAAGGTGCGCTTCAAGGTGGTCCGCGTGCCTGCCGCCAGGATGCCGGAAGGGCGCGTGCAGTACGTGGAGCAGCTTACCCCCGAAGCGATCTGGACCCAGGCCAACCTCGCCCACGCGAACGGCGTAACCGGGCTCAAGGCGCTCTACGTCGTTGCCGACGATCCGGCGGAAACCGCGGCGCGGTGGGCGCGCTTTTCGGGTCTGTTGCCGATGCCGGAAGGCGCGCTGGTGCGCCTCGACTGCACCCGCGGGCGGGTGTTCGTCGGTACCCGGGAAGAGCTCGGGCGCCTGCTCGGCGCCGCGCCCGCGGCGCCAGGGCTCGCCGGCTATTGCCTGGCGTGCCGTCATCCGGAAAGCTTCGCCGCGCGTTGCAGCAAGCTGGGTTTCGCGGTGCACCGGAGCGCAGCCGGGCACGCCGTGTCGCTGCCCGCCTCCCTTGGCGGCGTTTGGCTGATTTAGAATCGCGGTTCGTTAGGAGGGGTCAGATGAGATTATCGAAAGTCGCAATCGTGGCCGCGCTCGCCCTCGCGAGCTCCGCCGCCTTCGCGCAAACCATAAAAATCGGCTTCATCACCAGCTATTCGGGCTTGAACGGCAACCTCGGGCCGTACATGGAGCGCGCCGTGCGGCTGTATCTCAAGCAGCACGAGAAGGAGCTCGGCGGCGTCAAGGTCGAGCTGATCACGCGAGACGACACCGGCCCCAACCCCGACAAGGCGCGCCAGCTCGCGCAGGAGCTGGTGGTGCGCGACAAGGTGAACCTGCTCGCCGGCGTGATCTTCACGCCGAACGCGATGGCGATGGCGCCGATCGCGACCGAGGCGAAGGTGCCGTTCGTCATCATGAACGCCGGTACCGCGGTGATCACCACGCGCTCGCCGTACATGGTGCGCACCTCGTTCACCCTGTGGCAGTCGACCTACCCGCTCGGCAAGTGGGCGGCGAAGAAGTTCAAGACCGCCTACTCGCTGGTGAGCGACTTCGGCCCCGGCCACGACTCCGAGGAAGGCTTCAGCAAGGCCTTCGAGGACGCCGGCGGCAAGGTGCTCGGCAAGGTGCGCGTGCCGCTGCAGAACCCCGACTGGGCGGCGTACATGCAGCGCGTGAAGGACGCGAAGCCCGACTGCCTGATGGTATTCATCCCGGCCGGCAAGACCGCCACCGCGGTGATGAAGAACTTCTCCGACCTGGGCCTCGACAAGGCCGGCATCAAGCTGATCGGGCCGGGCGACATCACCACCGACGAGGAGCTCCCGAACATGGGCGACGTGGCGCTCGGCGTGCTCACCGTGCACCACTACTCCGCCGCGGCTACGCGGCCTGAGAACAAGGCCTTCGTCGAGGCGTGGAAGAAGGAGTACGGCGCGAACGAGACGCCGAACTTCGTCGCCGTCGGCGCCTACGACGGCGCGGCGATCATCGTCGACGCGATCAAGGCGCTGAAGGGCAAGCTCGACCCCGACAAGACGATGGAGTTTTTCAAGCACTGGAAGAACCCGAATAGCCCGCGCGGGCCGATCGCCATCGACCCCGAGACGCGCGACATCATCCAGCCGGAATACCTGCGCGAAGTGCGCAAGGTGAACGGCCAGCTCGCCAACGTCGAGATCGAGACGCTCAGCCAGGCCGAGAAGGATCCCTGGAAAGAGCTGCAGAAGAAAAAATAAGCCAGCAAGAAAAGCACTCTGGGGGAGCTCGCATCGTCCGTCGTAAGCGTCGCCTTCCACGGCGTCGCTTACGGCATGGTCCTGTACGTGATCTCCGTGGGCCTGTCGGTGACGATGGGCCTGATGGGGTTCATCAACCTCGCGCACGGCGTCTTCGCCATGGCGGGCGGATTCATCCTGTCGGCGGCACTCGGCCGCTTCGGCCTACCGTTCCCCGTGGCGGTGGTGTTTGCTTTTTTGCTTGTATCTTTAGGAAGCGTCGTTCTCGAGCGCCTGCTCTACTCGCGCCTCTATGGCTCGGGCGAGCTGGCGCAGGTGCTGTTCTCGATCGGCCTGATCCTGGTATCGATGGCGAGCGCGCGGCTCCTCTTCGGCGACCAGGCGGCGCGCGTCCTCCTGCCCGACTACCTGCGCGGCCAGGTGCACTTCGTCGGCCGCGATTTCCCGACCTACCGAGTGTTCATCATTTTTTTCAGCCTGGTCATTATTTTCACGTTGTGGTTCGGAGTCGAGCGCACCCGCTGGGGCGCGATGGTGCGCGCCGCGGTCGACAACCGCGGCATGGCGCAGTCCGTCGGCATCAACACGCGGCTGCTCTTCATGCTGACCTTCGCGCTCGGCAGCGGCCTCGCCGGCCTGGGCGGCGCGCTCGGCGCCGACATCCTGCCGGTGCAGTGGGCGTATCCGTTTGAGCACCTGGTCTACTTCCTGATCGTGGTGGCGGTCGGCGGCCTCGGCACGCTGCGCGGGCCCTTCGTCGCCGCGCTGCTGATCGGCATCGCCGACACCGCGTGCAAGTACTGGATCCCCGAGTTCGGCGCGTTCCTCGTCTACGCCGCGACCATCGCGCTCCTGCTGTGGCGGCCGATGGGCCTGTTCGGAACCCGCGCGTGAGCGGCTATACCGTCGATGCGCGCATCCGCTGGACCGAGTGGATTCCGTTCGTCGTCGCGCTCGCCGGCTTCTTCCTGCTGCCCGAGTACCTCGCGCTCGGCTCGCGCATCCTGATCTTCATCCTGTTCGCGCTGTCGCTCGACCTGATCCTCGGCTACGCCGGCATCGTCACCCTCGGCCACAGCGCGTTCTTCGGCCTCGGTGCGTACACCGCGGGCATCCTCAGCGCCAAGCTCGGCGTGACCGATCCGTTCATTCAATTATCTTGTTCAGCAATTGCAGCTGCAATTCTCGGCGTCGCCACCGGCGCAATCATCCTGCGCACGCGCGCGCTCACGCTCCTCATGCTGACGCTCGCGATCACCGCGATCCTGCTCGAGGTAGCGAACAAGATGAGCTCGCTGACCGGCGGCGCCGACGGCTTGCAGGGCGTAGTGGTGAGCCCGATTCTCGGCCTCTTCAAATTCGACATCTTCGGCCACACCGCCTTCCTCTACTGCCTGGTGGCGCTCTTCATCGGCTGGTGGGCGGTGCGCAGGATCATCTATTCGCCCTTTGGCGCCATGCTCACCGGCATCCGCGAGAACCGCGCCCGCATGCATGCCGTCGGCGCGCCGGTGTACTGGCGCATGGTCCTGATCTACACCATCTCCGGAACGATGGCCGGCATCGCCGGCGCGCTGCTCACCCAGGTGAACCAGTTCGTCGGGCTGAACGTGCTCGGCCTGGAGCCTTCCGGCGATCTGCTCGTGATGCTGATCCTCGGCGGCGTCGGCCGCCTGTACGGCGCCTTCGTCGGCCCGGTCATCTACCTCGTGGTGCAGGACTGGCTCGCCAAGCAGTACCCCGAGTACTGGTACTTCGGCGTCGGCGCCCTGCTCATCACGGTCGTGCTTTTCGCGCCCGGGGGCATCCTGGGCCTGGCGGACAAATGCCTGCAGCTCTTGAGACAGAAAAGCTCTGCAAAAGCTTCGGCGCGCTGACGGTCGCGCAGAACATCGACTTCCGCCTCGAGGCGGGGGCGCGCCACGCCCTGATCGGCCCGAACGGCGCCGGCAAGACCACCTTCGTCAACATGCTGACCGGGGCGCTCGCGCCCTCCTCCGGCCGCATCCTGATGAACGGCGGCGAGATCACGAAGACCAAGCAGGCGGCGCGCGTCAAGCTCGGTCTCGGCCGCACTTTCCAGATCACCACGCTCTTCCGCCGCCTGCCGGTCCTGGACAACGTCGCGCTCGCCGTGGCCGAGCGCGAAGGCGTCGCGAAGCGCATGTGGAAGGCCGCCGGGCGGCACAAGGAGATCAAGGACGAGGCGATGGCCCTGCTCGCCACGCTCGGGCTTGCCGAGGACGCCGGTACTCCGGCACAGGACCTGCCCTACGGCAAGCAGCGCCTGATCGAGATCGCCATCGCGCTCGGCCTGAGGCCGAAGGTGCTGCTGCTCGACGAGCCGGCCGCCGGCGTGCCGTCGCAGGAGTCGGCGCGCATCCTCCAGGTCCTCGACCGGCTGCCGCCCGAGATCGCGATCCTGATCATCGAGCACGACATGGACCTCGTGTTCCGCTTCGCGAAGAGCATCACCGTGCTGGTGCAGGGCGAAGTGCTCGTCGAGGGGCCGCCGAGCGAGATCGCGCACGACCGCCGCGTGCACCAGGTGTATCTCGGCGAGCAGCGCCATGCCTGACGCCCTGCAGATCCGGCGGCTGAGCTCGGGCTACGGCGAGACCGTGGTGCTCGAGGACGTCGAGCTGTCGTTGCCCGAGCGCGGCTCGCTTGCCGTCCTCGGCAGGAACGGCGTCGGCAAGACCACGCTCCTTTCCACCGTGATGGGGCACACGACGTTCCACTCCGGTGAAATTCTTTTCAATCGCAGACCCATTCATGGGCTGCCGGTGTACGAGCGCTCGCGCTTGGGCATCGGCTTCGTGCCCCAGGAACGACTCATCTTCCCTTCCCTCAGCGTGCACGAGAACCTCACCGTGGCCGCGCGCCGCGGGCGCTGGAGCGTCGAGCGCGTCTACGAGCTCTTTCCGCGCCTGAAGGAGCGCCGCGCCGCCATGGGGAACCAGCTCTCCGGCGGCGAGCAGCAGATGCTCGCCATCGGCCGCGCGCTGATGGGCAATCCGTCGCTCCTTCTCCTCGACGAGCCGCTCGAGGGCCTCGCGCCCATCATCGTGGAGATGCTTCTGATCTCACTGAAGAAATTGATTGCGGAGGATTCGCTCGCGATCGTCCTGGTCGAGCAGCACGCCAAGGTGGCGCTCTCGGTGACCGAGACCGCGCTCGTCCTGAGCCGCGGCCGCGTCACTCACTACGGCCCGAGCGCGGGGCTCCTCAACGACCCGCAGAAGCTCACCAGCCTGATCGTGGCGCAGTAGCGCGCCCGTGGGCGACTAGAGCTCCGCCGAAGTCCTGGCAGTCCGCAGGCTTTCCAGGAGCGCAAGCGCGCGCGCCATGGAGAAGTCGTACGTCGCCGTGTCGAAGGCTTTTGGGTTGCCGCGCATCATGTAGCCGTGCTGGATGCCGGGGAAGATGTGCACCTGCACGTTCTTCATGCGCGCCGGCACGCCGCGATACGCTTCGAGGACGGGAGCCGGCGCGGCGTGATCCTGATCGCCCCAGATGATGCACACCGGCGCGCGCACGCCCTCGAGCTCGCCGATGTAGTCGAGGAGCTGCGTGCCATGGCAGGAGATGCCGGCGTCGTAGCCCAGGCGCTTGGGCCCGAGGATCGCGTAGGGGCCGCCGTAGCAGAAGCCGATCACCGCGGCGCGGCCGTTGAAAAGCGGCTCGCGACGCACCACCGCCAGCGCGTCGGCGAGGTCGCGCTCGCCGGTCCTGATCTTGTCGAGGCGCGGCTGGCCGCGCGGCGCGGCGCGCTGGTCGTCGCGCGCGAGCGGCCCGGGCACACTGCGCCAGAAGAGGTCGGGCGCCGCCGCGATGTAGCCGCGAGCAGCGAACTCGTCGGCGATGCCGCGCAGGTCCGCGTCGACGCCGTGGATTGCGGACGCGAGCACGATGGCCGGCACCTTCGGCCCGCCTTCGGGCGTCACCACGTAGCAATCGAACTGCGGACCTTCGCTCGAGCGGATCTTGATGTCTTTCTTCAGCATGGTGCCTCACCAAAGAGTCTTGCGGAAAAGACGATTCTAGTAACGCGATCGCGTCGCGCAAGCCCCTCGCCATGCTTCTTCCGGCCCTGAGCGGGGCGCGGCCTTGACAAACAAGTTACAAGTAAAGCTGGCGCACGATGGCGTTGACGGGATTGGCCACGTCGACCAGGACCTCGACTTCCTGGTTCACAGCCAGGGCCCGCACCTGCTTGTTCTTGTAGACCGTCGTCCAGGAGCTGACGCGGTGGCCGCCGAAGTCGTAGGAAAACTCGAGCCGCCCCCGGTCCCAGACGGCGTCGAGCCGCGTGATCTGCGCGCGCACGAGCTGGCCGCGCGAGAACAGGCGATGGATCCGCACGATGCGCCAGGCGAGAAGACCGGAGGCGACAAGCGAGAGCGGAATCGCGAGCATGAGCGCGTCGGCGCCCGTGAAACCGCCGTCGCGGCGGAAGAGCACGAGCTGCCCGCTGATGAGCCAGATCACGGGGAAGCACATGAGGCACAGCAGCGCCGGCCAGTCCGTCCAGAGGATGCTGAAGATGCGCGGCTTCATGTGAGCGTGACGGTATCAGCCGCGGGCGGCGTCGCGCGAGGGCATATGCCTCGGCGTCCTGGCGCCGGGGGGCCGAGTCCGTCTATGGCGCGAGCAGCGTAGCGGCGAAAAATTCCTTCACCGCCTTCTGCGCCGCGGCGTGGGCCTTCTCGTCGTACGCGATGGTCGGGCCGAGCTCCACGCAGGGATCGGCGTAGGTGAAGGGCTGTGCGGTCTTCACGTTGACGATCACGCCGTTCTGCCGCTCGGCGAGCTGGCAGCCGCGTGTCGATTGCGACTTTTCGGCCACGACCGGCGTCTTGAAGAGGCGCCCGTCGAACACATGGTGCGCACCGGGATACTCGGTGAGCGCGACATCCGCGCCCTTCGCCTTCAGCCTTTGCACGTACTCGCGGCACGGCGCCACCGGCACGTAGTTGTCCGCGGCGCCATGGAACATGCGAACGGGTTTGGGCGAGAAGCTTTCGTCGTCGACGAACCGGGTGCCGCACGAGGCGTAGAAGGGAACGTACGCCGCGAAGTCAAGGCCCGATGCCGGTCCGTGCATGTGCTGGAAGCGCTTCGCGGCTGCGTAGAGCGCCGCCTGGCCGCCGCGCGAGAAGCCCATCAGCGCGATCCGCCGCGAGTCGATGCGCGGATGCTTCTCGAGAATCTCGAGCGCGCGGTAGGCGTCATAGGTCATCGCCAGCCTGCCGAGCAGCGCCTGGTTGACGCTCGTGGAGGTGATGCCCCGGCCGGTGAAGGCGTCCAGCACGAACGTGGCGATGCCCATCTGGTTGAGATCGTTTTCCCAGTCGAGGAGATTGCCGCCGACGCCGCCCGAGCCGTGCAGCAGCACGACGGCGGGCAGCCGCTCGTTGCCGGCGCGCGGAATCTTCAGTTGACCGGCTAGCGTGACCGGCTTGGCGTCCTTGCGGCCGTTCAGGAAGTCCTGGTCGCTCATCGTCACCGACTCGATCGGATAGACCTCCACCCTCACGATTTGAGCCAGGCACAGCGCCGGAGCGACAGCGACGGTCGCGGTCGAAAGCACGCGCACGATGGATTTCATCGAGCTCCTCTCTCGGGCAAAGCCGCCACGCCGGCGGTGTAGCACTCTACGCCCGCGCCCGCGAGCGTTGCTGTTGCTGCGACGCAAAGAAATCGGGTCGGAGGCTTGCATGTCAGCCGGACCCGGCGCAAGATTCCGGGTCCCAGGAGCGAGGAGGCTATGGTCACAGATTTCACCGCCTCACCGGCCAAGCGGCTGGAGCACATGCCGGCGACACCGGCGCGTGTCCTGGAGGCGTTGAAAGCCTGAGGGATCCCCTCGGGCACTGAAGGGGCCGCGCCAGCGGCCCTTTTTTTATGCCCGCCGCGCGTTGGCGCTCAGCTCCGCTCGTCCATCTGGATCCGGATCACGCCGGGCTCCGGATGCCGATAGCTCGGCAGCATGATCTGGAAATCGGACTTGATCACGTCCTGGCTGTTGCGCCAGGTGAGGCGGTCGTAGCTGACCCAGTTCTTGTAGGAATAGATGCCCTTCCGCAGCGTTACGTCGAGGCGCTGCTCCGCCTCCCTCGCGAAAAGGCTGCCCTTGACCGCCACGTTCACGGGGATGGGCTTGTCGGCCGGGAAGAACAGGACGTAGTCGCTGCCGGCGGGGACCGGCTGGCCGAACTGCACTACCGGGAGCGCGCTCAGCTGGTCGGCAGAAGGCGGCTGACTGGCACATCCCGCCGCGACGAGCAGTGCAGAGACGCTGAGGGCTCGAACAATTTTCATCGTCATTTCTCCGATAGAACCGTCGAAGGCCACGCCGGCGCGGACCTGGCGCGCCCCTTCGCCGTAGTAGCGAAACCGAGCATCTGCTGCAGGTTCTCCATGTATTGGCGCAGCGCCGCACGTCCGCTCGAGGTAAGCGAGTAGACCGTTTGCTGTCGCGCGCTGCTCGCGTCCTTGCGCGTGGTGATGTAGTCGGCGGCGATCAGCTTCTTCATGTGCGACTCCAGATTGCCGTCGGAGACGCGCAGCACGCGCTTGAACTCGCTGAAGGTCGCCTCCTCGCGCCCGATCAGGTAGGCCACAATCTGGGTGCGCACCGGCTGGTGCAGCACCGCGTCGAGGCCGGGTTCGGGCTGGGATTTCGGTTTGGCCATTGCGCTCCTCCGTTACCGGCTGCGAGTGTCGACGGCGAGTGTCACGCTCATCGAAGCAGCCGGCCCGGCGGACGGCGCGATGGTGGCGCGGAGCTGCACATCGCGGATCCACAGGCTGTTGGCGCGCTGCTTCCACGCGCCGTCCGCGACGCGGAACATGCCGTTGGGCTTGCCGTCGACGACCACGACCTCGATCGGACGCGCCAGGGTGAGCGGCACGGTAGGGCCGCCGTCGTCTTGCACGATGTCCCCATCGATACGGACTTTGAGCGGAATCGCGGTACCTGCGGGAATGGCGACGATCACGCTTCCCTGCGGCGGTGCCTGGCGCAGGAACGATTCCAGGCTCATCTTGGGCGCATCCGGCGCGCGCCGCGAGTCCCGCCATTGGTAGGCGAGTACGACCGGTGTCAGGACGAGCGCGAGCCACAGCGCCGACTGGCCGGCGCGGGTCCAGGCCGACTTCGATTCGCCGCGATCGAGCATGGCGGCAAGCAGCGGCATGCCGAGTCCGAACGCCGACGCCGCGAGCCATTGCGTCGCCACGTAGGACGTCGGCAACGCGAGCGCGCCGATGCCGAGCAGGATCATCATCACCCCTGCCCACTCCAGGATCTGCTCCGAAAACAGGCCGTGGACATAGATCCCGAGACCGAACAGCACCAGCCAGATCACGAACGTCATCTGACCGCCGCCGAAGAAAGCGGTGGCAAAGGTGAACAACACCCCCATGCCGATGAGCAGCCACCAGACCTTGGCCAACTGCCCCTGCACGAACGGCAGCGATTCCTCGCGCGCCTCGATGCGGTATCGCGTATAGCAGTAGTCGGCGACGGCCACACCGGAGAGCACGATGCCGAGGAAAAGCAGCAGCGCCACGGCGCGCTCCAGATGCCCCGGAAACCGCTCCAGCGTGATGACGTGCTCGGTGCCGAGGCACAGGATGGCGCCGGTGATGCCCCAGAGGAGCAGGCTATGGCGCGGCAGGCGGATGCTGCGGTGTCCCGCCGCGAGCATGCTGTGGATCGACTCAAGCTGGGCTGCGACCGTCGACATGGCTCGGCCTCCGGGCGATGAATACTCTGTAGCGCAGAGTTTACGACTCTGCGATTCAGAGTGTCAAGCCGTATGACGACTTCAATCTCGCTGCGAGGCTGCGTAGGCGGCGATCTGCTCGAAGCACTCGCCGAAATACAGCTCGAAATTGTCGAACTCGGCCCAGCCGAGGTGCGGCGTGCAAAGTACGTTGGGCATCGCAAGCAGCGGATGGCCCGGCGGCACCGGCTCTTCCTCGTAGACGTCGAGCGCAGCATAGCCCGGACGCCCGTTTCTCAACGCTTCGAGGAGCGCGCCGGACTGGACGAGCTCCGCGCGGGCGGTGTTGACGAAGAGCGCGCTCGGCTTCATGCGAGCGAAGTCCTCGCGCGTCACGCTGCCGCGCGTCTCGGGCGTGAGCCGCACCTGGAGCGTGAGGACGTCCGACTCCTCGAAGAGCTGGGCCTTGCTTTTCGCCGTGGCTTAGCCAAGCCTCCTGGCTTTCTCGAGGGAGGCGGATCGGCCGAAAACCAGAACATTCATTCCAAGACCGGCACCGGCCTCGGCCACCAGCGACCCGATCGTGCCCAGCCCGAAGACGCCCAGCGTGCTGCCGCGCAAGCGGTGCGAGAGCAGCCGGGGCAACTCGCCGCGCTTCATGCGCTCCGCCTCGGTGGCGATGTTGCGGCGCGAGGCGAGGATCAGCGCGAGAGTGAGCTCGGCGGGCGAGGCCGGCGACGCGTTCGAGCCATGGACCGTGTCGATGCCGAGGTCCTTGCAGGCAGCGAAGTCGATCACCTTGGAATGGCGGCCGACCAGCGCGAGCAGCTCGAGCTTCGGCAGCCGCTCGAGCAGCGAACGGGGAAAAGCGACCCGCTCGCGGATGGCGACGACTACCTGAGCGTCGGCCAATCTCTCGGCGAGCTCGGCCTCGTCGCGCGCAGGTTCGCGAAACCGCTGCACTTCGTGCCCGCGCAGCAGCTCGAAGCACTTCAGCCGGTGCACAATATCCTGATAATCGTCCGGGATCGCTATGCGCATCGGGGTCGTTCTAAGTCTTTTTCTTTGGGTCGCGCAAGCTTTCGGGCAAACCTATCCCGAGAAACCCGTCCGACTCATCGTGCCGTTCTCGGCGGGCAGCGCGGTCGACACGCTTGCCCGCATCCCGGCGCAGAAGCTCTCGGAGCTGTGGGGCCATCAGGTCGTGGTCGACAACCGCGTGGGTGCGAACGGCATCATCGGCACCGAAGCGGCGGCGAAGGCGCCGGCCGACGGCTACACGCTGGTGCTCGCCAACGACGCCGGGCTCGCGACGAGCCCCGCGCTCTATCCCAAGCTGCCGTACGACCCCCTGCGCGACTTCGCTCCCATCGCGCTCGCGGCATCGATCCCGGTCGTTCTCGTGGTGAACGCCTCCTTTCCCGCGTCGTCCGTAAAGGAGCTCGTGAGCCAGGCGAAGGCGAATCCCGGCAAGATCCACTACGCCTCGGGCGGGAACGGCAGCGCGCAGCACCTGCCGATGGAGATGTTCAAGCTCACCTCGGGCATCGACCTCGTCCACGTTCCTTACAAGGGGCTCGGACCCGCGTTCAACGACGTCGTAGGGGGCCAGATTCCGGTGATGTTCGCCGGCATGTCGAACGTCTTCCCGCACTTGAAGAGCGGCCGCATCCGCGCGCTCGCCATCGGCAGCGCGAAGCGCTCCGGCGCCATGCCCGATGTGCCGACCATGCAGGAGGCCGGCGTCGCCGGCTTCGACTACGCCGCCTGGGCCGGCTTCCTCGCGCCTGCCGGCGTCTCGCCTCTCATAATCGACAGAGTGAACAGCGATTTAAGAAAAGTACTGGGCATGCCCGATGTCCGTGACAAGCTCGTCGCGCTCGGCTTCGAGGTCTCGCCGGGCACGCCGCAGGAGTTTGGCGCCAAGATCGAGCGCGAAATTGCCAAGGTGGCGAAAGTGGTGAAGGAAGCCGGCATCCGTGCCGACTGAGAACAACGGGAGAAAATTAAAAATCGTGACTCGCTTGCCCACGCACCTGCTGCTGATTGGTCTTCTTCTTATTTCTTCGACTGCGCTGGCACAGCAAAAGCCGAAGCCAGCGGGGTTTCCCGACGCCCCTGGAAAAGAGACGCTGCTCGGGAAATGCTTCCAGTGCCACGGGCCGGGCATGTGGATGGATCACCGGCAGGACCGCAAGGGCTGGGAAGGAACGCTCTACCGCATGGTCGGCCGCGGCGCGCTGTGGAGCGAGGAAGACATCAAGGCGATGGCCGATTACCTCGCCGCCGTCTACGGGAGGAAAGCCCAATGAGGGAGCTGGTCGCGCGTTACCTGTCGCGCTCGATTTCGCGGCGGACGTTTCTGAGGGGATTGGCGGGAGCCGGCCTGTCGGCGAGCGCCGCACGAAGCGTGCTCGATTCGCTCGTGCCGGCGGTGCAGGCGCAGGAAGCGGCGCGCGTCGCGCCCGAAGCCGTCAAGGTGGTCGAGGGAAGCGGCGCGCTTTGCTTCGCCGAGCAGCTCATCGCCTCGGGCGTGAAATACGTGTTCGGCAATTCCGCGAGCGAGGACGCGCAGTTCTACGAGGCGCTGGTCGACCGGCCGCAGCTCAAGTACATCCTCACGCCGCACGAAGGCCCGGGCGCGGCGATGGCCGCGGGCTACGTCAAGGCCTCGGGCGAGCCGACCATCGTGATGCAGGCCGCGGTGGTCGGGCTGGTGAACGCGATGGGACAGATGTTCAACGCGTTCAAGGAGCAGACGCCGCTCGTGTTCTACAGCTACCGCACCGACCAGACCGGCCGCGCCGGCCGCGACGGCTTCGAGGAGGTGGCGAACCAGGAAGGCATCGTCGCGCCGCTCGCCAAGTACTCGTGGCTCGCGCGCCGCGCCGACATGATTCCCGAGACCGTGCGCCGCGCGTTCAAGGCGGCGTGGACGCCGCCCTACGGCCCCACCTACGCCTCCTGGCATTCGGACCTGAACGACGAGCGCGTGCGCACCGAGGTCGTCCTGCGCGAGAAGTTCGATCCGCGCATGCGCGTTCGGCCGAACCCCGCCGAGGTCGAGCGGGCGGCGAAGCTTCTCCTCGAAGCGCGCATGCCGCTCATGATCGTAGGAGACGAGGTCTACAGCGCGAAAGCGGTCGCGAAGGCGGCGAAGCTCGCCGAGCTCCTCGGCATGCCGGTGACGCAGGCGCGCCAGATCTACGCGAGCTTCCCGGAAGCGCACCCGCTGTGGGTCGGCGCGCTGCCGGTCGGCCGCGTCGCGAGCCTCGATTATCCGAAGGACGCCGACGTCATCATCAACGTCGGCAACAAGCTGCAGCACAACAGCCCGACGCCGATGATCGGCCGCGGCCCGAAGTTCATCGACATGCGCATCGACAGCTGGAGCATGGGCAACGTGATGAGCACCGAGGTGCCGCTGGTCGCCGATGTGGGTTACGGGCTGGACGACCTGACCGCCGCGGTCGAGCAAATAATCACCCCATCCTTCAAAGAGAAGGCCGCGGCGAGGGCGCAGGAGGCGAGGAAGTTCTCGGAAAAAGCCAAGGCGCTGCGCGCGCTGGTTACGAAGAGCCCGGACTGGGATCGCGCGCCGATGATCGCCGACCGCGTCACCTGGGAAGTCGCGCAGTTCGCGGATCCCGACGCGATCATCGTGCACGAGGCAGGCTCGGTGAACCTGCACGGCTTCAATTTCGACCCCGAGCGCGGGCGCGAGCTGTTCTACTACTACGGCGCCCATCTCGGCTCGGGCGTGGGCACCGCGGCCGGCGTCAAGCTGGCGCGGCCGAACCGGCAGGTGATCTGCCTGGTCGGCGACGGCTCGTTCGTGTTCGGTCCGACCGCGCTCTGGAACATGGCGCGCCTCGAGCTCCCGGTCATCACCGTGGTCTACAACAACCACGCGTACAGCGGGCCGCACAGCCGCGTGATCGAGAAGGTGCCGGGCGGACGCATGGTTCAAACCGGCCACTTCTTCCACGACTACCTCGGCAACCCGGACATGAACATGGCGTGGATCGCCAAGGGGTTCGGCGTCGAAGGCGAAGTCGTGGAATCGCCGGCGCAGCTCAAGGCCGCGCTCGGGCGCGCGAGGAAGGCGACGGTCGAGGGCAAGCCCTATCTCATCGACGCGCAGGTCGCGCGCATGGGCGTGGCGTGGGCGGACAAGCCCTGGACACCCAACTTGAAAGGTTGAACGATGCGGACCCTCCTCGCCTGTCTGCTCCTCGCCGCGACGAGCGCATTCGGCTACCTGCCGCCCAAGGATGTGCGCTTCGAGCTGGTCGAGTTCTCCGCCGACGGCCGCACGCTGCAGGGCGGCTTCTTCGCGCCGGCGGCGGGGCGGGCTAGCAACGATATCGGCGTCGTGCTGGTCCACGGTGTCGAGTCCTACTGGTACCAGGGCCCGCCGATGTTCCTCGGCGGCGGACTGGCGCATCGCGGCTATGCGGCGCTCGCCTATAACGGCGCCCATTCCGGCGAGAGCTTCCGCACCTCGGAGTTCGAGACGGCCGTGAAGGAAGTCGGCGCGGCCGTCACCTACATGAAGGGCCGCGGCTACCGCACCATCGTCGTGATGGGCCACAGCCTCGGCACACCCATCGTCCAGCACTACCAGGGCAGCGAGCCCGACGCGGCGGTCAGTGCCATCGCCCTTTACGGCCCGCACATCAACATCCCGGCGATCACCCGCGACTCTCTGCTCGGCCCGGAGCTCTACGAGAAGTTCCGCGCCGAGTGCCGCGAGCTCGTGGCCAAGGGAAGGGGCTCGGACATCAAGCTGCTGCCTTACCGCGAGGATCGCTTCATCATCACGTCCGCGAAGACCTTCCTCAGCTACCGCGACACTGAGACGAGCAAGGCGGCGGTCGAAGGCGCCATCCGCCGCATCAGGGTGCCGATGCTCATCGTGTACGACCCGGCCGACAACATCCAGGGCAAGGGCGGCCTCACGAAGCGCGAGACGCTCGCGGGACAGATCAAGGCCAGCGCCATTGCGTCGCCGCGGGCCGATGTTCTCGTCATTCCGTCGCGACCCGGAAGTTCCCCGCTTCAGGCGCACAACTTCGTCGGCAACGAGGACCTGGTCGCCGAGAAGACAGCGCAGTGGCTGAAAAGCCTGGCGCAATGAGCCGGAAGGCTCAGGCTTTCAGGCCTTGAACGGAACCGCCGGCCGCGGCGCGCCCACCGCCTTGGGCAGGAGCGCGCGTCCGAGGAGCCGGAAGTACGCACGCGCGAGCGGCCCCGGGCGCAATTTCGGGTAGAGCGGCTCGAATATCGCGCGGGTAGGCTCCGGCAGCATGGGGAGGATGGCGCCGGGCGCCGAGGGCACGCCGATCATCTCGCCGATCCGCAGGATGTGGCGCGAATGCCTGGCGACGTTTTCCGTGACCGCCGCCTGCTCGGCCTCGACCGCACGCGCGAATTGCTCCAGAGCGGCGCGCTCGGCGGAAAAGCGGATGCCCATGATGCGGTATGCCTTCGACATATACGCGAGGTGGAGCCGCTTCTCCTCCGCGGTCAGCGGCGCGCACTGCTTTTCGACGTTCTCAAGCAGGCTGAAGCCAAAATAGGTCTGCATCCACGGCGGGATGCGCACCTTGGCGTGGCGCTCCTGGATGCGCCGGAGAAGCTCGCGCACCTTGGGGCTGGAGATACCACCGCTCGGCACGGCCCCGGAGTCGGTCACCTCGCGGATGAAGAGATCGGTCTGGTAGAAGGAATCCGCCATGCTGCGCAACGTGCGGAAGCGCGGCGGGAAGTTGGTGTCGTGCGTCCTGATGAATTCCTTCAGCAGGAAGAAATTGAGGTAGGCGGCGATACCCGGTCGGTAACCGCAGCGGAACCACAGCCGGCTGACCAGATCGAGCTCGGCGGCAAACTCGGGCCCGAGCATGCTGTTGTCGAAGCCCTCATAGGGCGGATCGAAGCTGCGGAAAAGCTCGAGCGGCATCCCCATGGGCGCCATTATTTACGATGCGGGGAATTTCGGCGTCGGGGGCGAAAAAATCGGTCAGAAGCTTTTCAGGTCATTGCCGGCGAGCTCGCGCAGGCGCGGCACGTCGAGCAGCGTGATGCCGCGGTAGCCGCTGCGGACGAGGCCTTCGGACTCCAGGCGGCGCAGCTCCGCGTTGGCGCGAGAGCGGCTCGTGCCCAGCATGCGCGCGAGATCGGCCTGCGTCATCGGCAGCACCGCCTCGCCGGAGCCGGGTTCGATGGCCGGGTGAAGGACCAGCAGGCGCCGTACCAGCCGCTCGCGCAGCGCGGCCACGGTGTTGTCGCGCAGCAGCTTGAGCGCGACCACGAGCCGCTGCGACAGCAGCCCGGCGAAATGGCGCCACAGCGGCGGCCGGTCGTCGAGCAATTGCATCAGCGCAGCGCCGTCGATCCATGCGACCTCCGTGGCGCCGAAGGCCTCCGCGTCGAGGGTTCCAACGCCTTTGCCGACGACCGCGGCGAGGCCGAAGTAGTTGCCCGGCCCCAGCACCGCGTACACGTGATCGCCGGCATCGGTCGCCGTGCTGATGCGCACCGCGCCGCTCACGATGACCCACAGATGGCCGTCATAGCTGCCGGCGTTCTCGATCCGTTCGCGGTTGTGCAGCCGCTTGGGGCGCGCGAGCTGCGCAAGGCGATCCAGGTCCCTCGCCGCGACGTTGCGGAAATAAACGCTCTGCTCGAGCGTTCGCCGGATGGCGGCGGACTGGCGAGGCCGCGTCGGCGTTGCAACCGAGGCCTCGCGTCCGGGCACCGGCGTCAGCGCTTCTCCTGGACTTCCTGCGCCAGGTTCTTGTCGATAAGCGTGATCTCGATGCGGCGGTTCTTGCGCCGGCCTTCGGCGTCGTCGTTCGGCGCGATCGGCGAGAATTCGCCGCGCCCCGACGCGGTCAGCCGCTCGGGCGGCACGCCGTTGGCCTGCAGGAAGCGCACCACGGTGGTGGCGCGCGCCGCCGAGAGCTCCCAGTTGGAGGGAAACTGCGCTGTCGCGATCGGCACGTTGTCGGTATGCCCGACGACGCGCACCATCTTGTCGTCGTAGCCCTTCAGCGCCTCGCCGACCTTCTTCAGGACTTCCTTGCCGGTGTCCTTGAGCGTCGCCTTGCCCGAATCGAAGAAAAGCTGCTCGGCGACTTCGACGGTCAGCATGTCCTTGTACTGGCGCACCTGGAGCTGGCCTTTCTGCACTTCCGCATTGAGATTCTGGATCAGGCCGTCATACTGCGACTTGGTCTGCACGTTCGCCGTTTCGAGCTGCGACTTCTGCCGCTGCAGGTTCTCGACCTCGGCGCGAAGGTCGGCTTGCTGCTTTTCGAGCGCCGCGCGCTGCGACTGGAGCTGCTTGGTCTGCTGGTCCAGCGCGTCGCGCTGCTTCTGCAGCCCGTCGATCTCCTGGTTCTTGTCCGCCTGCAGCTTCTCGAACTCGCCCTTGCTGACGCAACCGCCCGCGGCAAGCGCCGCGGCAATGAGGGCACCCACAAGCTTGATTCCTGACTTGGTCATCGTCCTTTTCCTCTTGGTCAAGTCCCCCAAACAGGCGAAAACTTAGCACGTTCGGCCGGCTCTTCGCTGCCAGGGCCGATGCCCCGTATCATGCATGCGACAAACAGGTTGACACCGGTTGACATCCCATGAACTACCAGACACTTGCCGTCGAGGCGCGCCAGGCTCATGTGCTGCTCGTCACCCTGAACCGCCCCAAGGCGCTCAACGCCCTCAACACGCAGATGGGACGCGAGCTCCACGAGCTCTGGACCCGGCTTACCGCCGAGCCGGGCGAGGTCCGGTGCGTGGTGCTCACCGGCTCCGGCGAGCGCGCCTTCTGCGCCGGCGCCGACCTCAAGGAGCGCGACGGCATGGCGCAGGGCGACTGGCAGGCGCAGCACGAGCTTTTCGAGCGCGGCTTCATGGCGCTGATGGAGTTTCCGCTTCCGGTCATCGCCGCGGTGAACGGCCACGCCTTCGGCGGCGGCCTCGAGATGGCGCTGTGCTGCGACTTCATCTACGCCTCGCGCGCCGCGCGCTTCGCGCTGCCGGAGGTGCGCCTGGGCATCATGCCCGGCGGCGGCGGCACGCAGAACCTCGCGCGCGCCGCCGGCGAGCGGCGCGCCAAGGAGCTCGTCCTGTCGGGCCGGCAGTTCAGCGCGGAGGAAGGCGTCGCCTGGGGCATCTTCAACCACGCCTGCGACAATCCGCCCGCCGACGCGCTCGCGGCCGCCGGCACGATCGCGGAGAACGCGCCGCTCTCGGTCCGCCAGGCCAAGAAATCGATCCGCTACGGCCTGCAGACCGATCTGCTGACCGGCTATCGGTTCGAGATCGAGGCCTATAACCGCCTCGTCGACACCGAGGACCGCCGCGAGGGCGTGCGCGCCTTCAACGAGAAGCGCAAGCCCGTCTTCCGCGGCAAGTAACTTCAGTCATTTCGGCTCATTTCGGACTGGTCTGCAGCTCCTGCGCCAGGCTCTTGTCGATCAGCGTGATCTCGATGCGCCGGTTCTTGCGGCGACCATCGGGATCGTCGTTCGACGCTACCGGCGAGAATTCGGCTCGGCCCGACGCCGCCAGGCGATCGGGCGGCACGCCGGCAGCCTCGAGGAAGCGCACCACCGTGGTCGCGCGCGCCGAAGAGAGCTCCCAGTTCGACGCGAACTGCGACTGCATCGACTTGCCGATCGGCACGTTGTCGGTGTGCCCGACCACGCGGACGATCTTGTCCTCGTAGCCCTTCAGCGCCTCGCCGACCTTCTTCAGCACTGCCTTGCCCGACTCGCTGAGGTTCGCGCGCCCGGAGTCGAAGAAAATCTGCTCCGCCACCTCGACCGTCAGCATGTCCTTGTACTGGCGCACCTGGACCTGGCCCTTCTGCACCTCATCGTTGAGGTTGCGCGCGAGCGAGTCGTACTGCGCCTTGTTCTGCCGGTTCTGCGCCTCGAGCGTGGCCCGCTGCTTCTCCAGCGTCACGACTTCCGAGCGCAGCGCGGTCTGCTGGTTCTCGAGCCCGGAGCGCTGCGTCTCGAGCTCGTTCACCTTCTGCTGCAGCCCGTCGCGCTCGGCCTGGAGTTTCTCGTAATCGCCTTTGCTCACGCAGCCGCCCGCCGCGAGCGCCACGGCGATCGCGCCACTCATCAACATCCATCGGTTTTGCCTCATCACGGTCTCCTTGCGGGTTCCACCGCAGTCTTGCCGCTGAACGCGTGGCGGTGCTTGGCGACCCGGTCGCGGCCGTCGGTCGCCTTGGCGATCTCGAGGAGAAGCGCTTCGCTCGTTTCCAGGCGAGCACGCCGCCGGGCTGCGCCCGCACGAACTCGTGCGCATGGATGACTTTGACGTTGGCAGGTCCCATGCGAGTCCCACAACCCGGGGAGATCCTCTCGCAGGGAGCGGCGTCGGGCTATTGGACCTTCGTCCAATAGGCTTTCGCCGGGGAAGGCGGTCAGCCGGGCGGCAGTCCGCGCACGAAGGACGGGCCGATAAACCCGGATTGCGCCGGCGGCCGCGGCAGGTGCACCAGACGAAGGCGAACCGCGCCGGACTCGTCGAGCAGTGTCAGCACGCCGCCTTCTATCTTGTGTGAGCGCGCGGCCTCGAGCGCCCCGATAAAGCTCGCCTCTTCCTTCATGAGCTCGGGCGCGCACTCCATGCGGGTCAGCGCGATATCGCTCGCCTGCCACGCTTCGGCCTTCACGTCGAGCACGCCGGAAAACCTGTTGCAGCCGCCCGATCCGCTGATGCGCCCGGGGTTAAAAACGAGCGTCGCATAGGTTTTGTCGCCGGGCCCGCGGCCGTTGATGTCCCAGGCGAGCCAGGCCGTCCCGACGAGCGGATTGTCGGAGCCGACGGGCGGTGCAGATTGGCAGCCCGCCAGGGCGAGGACCGCGATGAGGCAAAAAAAGCGCATGCAGTACTATAGCTTACGCGCGCAAAGCGAGCTTTGGGTTTAACCGAGGTTTACCCGAGGTTTACCCGAGGTTTACCCGAGGTTTACCCAAGCGCTGCGCGCGCCGCCTGGGCGAGGCGTGTGCGGCCGATTTTCTGCGCGGCGCTCGCGGCACCTTTGAGCTCGTGCCTTCCTTGGTCCAACTGTCCCTGGGCGAGCAGCGCTTCGCCGCGCCAGCGGCGCGCTTCGGCGGCGAGCTCTTCCAGGCCCGCCGGCTCGGCGAGCGAAGCGAGCTCCGCCGAATGAGCGAGGCACGCCGCGGCATCGCCGCGCGCGAGCGCGAGCTCCGCCAGTCCCGCCAGGCAGCGCGCGAGCTGGTGGCGCTCGCTGTTCCGGCGACAGTAGTCCGCAGCGCGCTCGAGCTCGACGCCGACCTCGAGCTCGCCAAGGCGCAGCCGGGCGATCGCCAGGTTGGCCTCGATGCGCGGGCACCAGAACGTGATTCGCGCGCCGCGCGCAAGCTCGAGGCCGCGGCGGCACCACGCCGCCGCGTCTTGCGCGGCGCCGGAATCGAGCAGCAGATGGCTGATCAGGTCGTAGGCGATGAGCTGATAGCGGATCTGCTTGAGGCTCTCGAGCCAGCGCAGCGTCCGCGTCATGCCGGCGAGCGCCTCGGCGTAGTCCCCGGCGCAGGCGCGCAGGTGATCGAGGCCCAGAAGCGTGGGGCCCATGTGCCACTGCAGGTCGGCCTTGCGCGCGATTTCGAGCGAAGCCTCGAAGTGCGCGCGCGCCCGCGGATAATCGGCCAGCCCCATGTAGCCGGTCAGCGCGTACCCGATCATCATCAGGTTCTCGCACTCGTAGCTCTTGTCGCCGATGCGCCGCGCCAGCTCCAGCGAGCGCTCGTAGCACGCGATCGCGGGCGCCGGCTCGGCATTGTTGTAGTGCGCCTCGCCGCGCCCGTGATAAGCCTGCACCGCGACCAGGTCCGCGAGGCCGAGGCGCTCGCAGATCCCGACTGCCTCGGCGTGAAACCCGATCGCTTCGCGGTTGCGGCTGTTGCTCCAGGCGACCGTGCCCAGGTGGTAGAGCGTATCGGCGGCGTGGCGCTCGTCGCGCATGGCGCGGCTCTCGGCAAGCGCCTGCGTAAGGCACTCTGTGGCGCGCTCGTAGTCGTCGGCGCGCCGGTAGGCCATGCCGAGCTGGATCACGGCGTCGCGCGCCTTCTCGCGCTCGCCGCGCGCCTGCGTCGCCTCGATCACCCGCCGGATGTCGGCCACCGCGCCCTCGGTCTGCCCCGCCTGGGCTCGCGCGTCGCCGCGCCTCGCGTAAAGGTCGACCGGATTCTCCGCGGCATCGGGATGCGCCTCGGCGAGCGCCACCGCGCGGTCGAGCCAGTGCAGCGCGTCGCGCATCGCGAAAAGCGCGCGCGAGCGCTCCGCGGCGAGCAGCAGGTACTGCAGGGCCTTTTTCCAGGCGTGGCCGCGCTCGTAGTGCTCGGCAAGGCGCGCGTGACGCTCGTCGGGCTCGCCGGGCGAGCCGCGCTCGAGCGCCTCGCCGAGCGCGCGGTGCAGCGTGACGCGCCGCGCGCCGCCGATCTCGCGGTAGACGACCTCGCGCACCTTGTCGTGGCTGAAATCGTAGAAGCCGTCCTCCGGCTCCTCGCGCAGCAGGCGCCGCTTGACCAGAGTGTCCAGGGCGTGCAGCACCCGCTCCTCGGGCTCCTGCGTCACCGCCGCGAGCGTCTCGAAGTCGAAGCGCCGCCCGAGCACCGCGGCGACGTCGAGCGTGGGGCGTGCCTCGGCCGGCACGTGCGCGAGGCGCGCACGCACGGAGGCGCGCAGCGCGTCGGGCAGCGGCAGCTCGTCGCTCGCGCCCGGCTCGGCGCCGCCTTCGGCCAGCACTTGCAGCATCGACATCAGAAAGAAAGGATTGCCTTCGGTTTCGCGATGCAGCCGGGCGGCGAGCCCGGGTCGCCCGAGCCCCAGGTGCGCGAGGCGCTCGAGCAGCGCCGCCGTATCGGCTTCCTTCAGCCTGGCGAGCGGCACGTGCCTCGCATGGAGCTCGCGTCTCAGGCCCTGGACCAGCGCCGCGAGCCGCTCGTGCGTTTCGAGCTCTTCGCGGTAGGCGCACACCAGGAGCATCGAGCGGCGCGCGGCCTGGCGCGCGAGGAAGTGCACGAACTGCGCGCTCGCGTCGTCGGCCCACTGCAGGTCGTCGATCATGACCACGATCTGGCGCCCGCAGGCGAGCGTCTCGAAAAGCTGGACCACCGCGCCGAAGAGCCGCGCCTGCCGCGCCTCCGGAAAATCGGCCGACAGGCTCGGCACCGCCACGCGCTCGGCGATCGCCGGAACCAGCGCTGCGATCTCCGCCAGCGACACCGGGGCAAGCTTCTGCAGCGCCTCCTTCGATGCGAGCTCGAGCGCCTTGCCGGCGAGGTCGATCACCGGCTGGTAGGGCATCGCGCGCTCGATCTCGTAGCAGTTGGTGGCGAGGGTGCACAGGTCGCGTGCGGCGCAATAGCGGGCGAG
>DATLUZ010000135.1:0-8765 GCA_035577785.1 Burkholderiales bacterium
CTGGCCCAAACAGGTCGACGGCGCAGGCATAGAGCTGCCACACCTCGTCGCAAACGCGGGATCCGTGGTCGTCGATGCGGATCGAGCGCCCATCCTCGAATGAGCGCAGGCGGTGGCCGGCGAGATGGATCTCGCCGACGCGGGCCGCTGGCAGGCTACGAAGGTAATGGCGCGCATCGAAACCGTGGTTGCACGCGCTTACGAACACATTGTTGACGTCGCACAGGATGCCGCAGTCGGTGCGCGCGGCGATCTCGGCGATGAATTGCCATTCCGGGACGGTGGAATGGCGGTAACGCAAATACGACGATGGATTCTCGATCAGGATCCGGCGACCCAGGAAATCCTGCGTTACCTCGATGTTGCGGCAGACGACGTCGAGCGTCTCCTCGGTGAGAGGTAACGGCAGCAGATCGGCGAAATGAATTCCGTCGACCGCGTTCCACGCCAGATGCTCCGAGACGAGGCCGGGCTCGATGCGCCCCACGAGCCGTCTGAACCGCTCGAGGTGCTGTTCGTCGAGCCCTTCCGCGCTTCCGAGCGAAAGCCCGACGCCATGCAGTGAAACCGGGTAGTCTCGCCGTATCGCGTCGAGATGCCGCAGCGGCGTTCCGCCGCCGAAGTAGTTTTCGGGATGAACCTCGAGCCACGCGATGCGGGGCCTGTCTGCGCTGACCGGCGCGTGATGCGGGAAGCGCAGCCCGATCCCCGCCCGCGTGGGGATCGGGCTGCCAGAGTGCCCGTGCACCGAGGCAATCACGGACAAGAACGGCTGCCTCAGGAGGCCTGGGTCTTGCCGCCGGCGAACTTCTGGCAGTCGCCCTTCGGGACGAGCACGAACGAGGCCGGGTCGCGGTCGCGCGTCGACTGGCCGACGCACGAGTGCGCGCCTTCACCGCAGTCGTTCTTGCCGCGCGCAGCGACGCCATAGCACTTCTCGAGGTTGTTCTTGACCATGCGCTCCATGGTCATCTTCTGCTCCTTGGTCATCGGCTTGTCGCCCATCTGCTGCGCTTGCACCGGTGCGGCGAGAGCGAGGCCGATTGCGGCGGCCAAGGTCGCGCTTGCGAACGAACGGTTCATCTGCGGTCCTCCTTCCTGGGTGATGCCCCGAAGCAGGGCAGTTACCGTATTTGACCGGGCTGGCCCCTGAATCCTTACAGACGCCCTGCTGTAAGGTTTGGGCCAGCGTCGTGGTCTTATGGTGGCGGCGCCGGTAAAAAGGAGGACCGATCAGCCTTCGACGCGGAGAATTCGAGCAGGCGGTGCGCGCCTACAGCGCGGACCTATACCGCTTCGCCTATTGGCTTTGCCGCGACCGCCATGCGGCGGAGGACTTGGTCCAGGAGGCTTGTCTGCGCGGCTGGAAATCATGGGGCGATCTGAGGGAGCCCGCGCAGGCGAAGGCCTGGCTGATGACGATCGTGAGAAACGAATATGCGCGCAACCTTTCGCGCAAGCGCAGCGACCCGAGTCTTGACGACGTCGACGAGAGCCAGCTTCCCTTCGCGCCCTCGTCCGAAGGGGGTCTCGAAGCCGCGCAGCTCGTGGCGATGCTGCCGCTGACCTACCGCGAGCCGCTGCTCCTCCAGGCGATTGGCGGTTTCAGTTGCGCGGAGATCGCCGGCATGCTCGGCACGAGCGAGGGCGCGGTGATGACCCGCCTTACGCGCGCTCGCCAGGCGCTGCGCCAGCAGTACACTGAAGCGGTGAAGCGCAGGACCGTCGGATGAACTGCCTCGAATTCCGCCGCGAGAAACTCGCCGATCCGCGCCGCCTTTCGAGCGAGGCGCGCTCGCACGCGGACGGCTGCCCGACGTGCGCGGCATTCGGGCGCGAAGTCGACGAGTCCGAGCAGGCGCTCGAGCGCGCGCTCCAGACGCCGGTGCCCGAAGGCCTCGCGGAGCGCATCATTTTCCAGTCGAGAAGGCCGCGGCGCGCCTGGCGCGCATGGGCGCTCGCCGCGGGCCTGCTGGTCGCTCTAGCCGTCGGTTTCGTCCTGGGTACCTCAAGGCAGCCGGCCAATGCCGACGTTTACGCCAGGCTCGCCATTGAGCACGTCGCGATGGAGCCGGAGTCGCTGACGAGCGTCATCGGAGCCGATGCGCAGGCGTTTCAAGCCGCGGTCCAGACCTTCGGCGGCGACGTGAGAGAGCTGCCGGGCAAGATCCGCTACATCCGGCTCTGCCCGGTCGAGGACGGCTATGGGTGGCACGTCGTGTTCGAGACGCCGCAAGGGCTCGCGACTCTGATCCTCGTGCCGGGCAAACGCTTGCCTCGCCTGGAGACGGCGTCGGCTGGCGGCTGGAACGCGCTGGCTCGTCCGGTGCGCGGCGGCTACTACGCCATCATCACGAAATCGCGCGACGCTACTTCCGAGTTCGAAAGGATGCTGCGCGACTGTATCGTCTGGAACGCCTAGGGCGCGCGGGATAGCTTCTACTTGACGAGCGCTTCGAGCGTCTCGTAGGGCTGCGCGCCGACCACGCCGCGATCGCCCACGACGTAGGTCGGCACGCCGGTGACGCCGTACTCGCGCGACTTCTCCCAATCGGCGTCGACCGCGGCTTTATGGCTTCTTGTATCAATGACCTCACGCGCTTCATCCGCTGAAAGGCCGACGCTCTTCGCCAGTTCCACGAGGACATCGGGGTCGCCGATGTTCTTCCCATCGACGAAATACGCGCGGAAGAGCGCGTCGTGGATCGCCTCGCCGCCGGGCTGCGAAACCGCCCAGCTCGCGAGCTCCTGCGCGAGCCGGCTGTTGAAGGTCATCTTGCGATCGCCGTAGGGCAGGCCCTCGGCCGCCATGCGCGCGCGCATCTGGGCCTGCATCTTCGGGATGTCGTAGCCGCGCCCGGCAAAGAGCGCCTCGAGGCTCTTGCCTTCCGGCGGCGTGTCCGGGTGCAGCGGGAAGTGCACCCACCGGATACGCACCCCGTGTTCCTTTCTGAGCCGCTCAATACGCACGGTACTGAGATAGCACCAGGGTCAGACGTAGTCGGAGAAGATCTCCAGGGTGACAGGCTCGGCCATGCTTCTATGATAGGACGAAATCGGGTCGCCGATACGGCGCTCGCGCGCCGTTGCGGCAATTGCTATGCTGCCGGCATTGGCAGGGTTCTCCAGGAGGCCGAAATGAGTGGCGAACTGCCGGTCGATCCGGCCGCGTTGCGCGAAGAGGTCAAGAGCAAATATCGCGAAGTCGCGTGCAATCCGCACGCGGAGTATCACTTCCATACCGGCCGCACCGCGGCGAAGCGGCTCGGCTACGACGCCGAGATGGTGGCCCGCATGCCCGACGCGGCGGTGGAATCCTTTGCCGGCGTGGCCAATCCGTTCGCCCTGCGGCGCCTCGAGCCGGGCGAGAAGGTGGTTGACGCCGGCTCGGGCGCGGGCTTCGACTGCTTCGTCGCCGCGCAGCAGGTGGGGCCCAGGGGCAGGGTGATCGGCGTCGACATGCTGCCCGAGATGCTCGAGAAGTCGCGCGCGAGCGCGCAGCGGCTTGAGCTCTCGAACACGGAGTTCCGCGAAGGCATCATCGAAAGCATGCCCGTGCCCGACGGCTGGGCCGACGTCGTGATCAGCAACGGCGTCATCAACTTGTGCGCGGACAAGAAGCAGGCGCTACAGGAGGTCTGGCGGGTGCTGAAGCCCGGCGGGCGCCTGCAGTTCGCCGACATCGCCAACGGCAAGCCCGTTCCCGCGTCGGCGCTGCGGAATATCGATCTCTGGACCGCCTGAATCGCCGGCGGCCTTCCGTGCGAAGGCTGGAAAGCGATGCTGGAAGAGGTCGGCTTCGTCGACGTGCGGGTCGGCGCGCCGGCGGACACCTTCGGCGGCGCCTCCGGCGAGAAGAACGCCCGGCGTTTCGAGGTTTACGGCTACCCGTTTCTCGCGCGCAAGCCCGAGTAGAGTGGCGGAAAAGAGTGGGAGTCGAACCCACCAGGGACCTCTAAAAGCCCCTCACTGGATTTGAAGTCCAGGCGCCCCACCGGGATGCGAATCTCTTCCGGGCGTGATGTCGCGCAGCAGCACGTGCTTGTCGCCCGCGCGGCGCGTGAATTTTATCCGATCGAAGAACTCGAGGATCTCGATGGCGAGGTTGCGGCCGACCTGCGAGCGGTCGCGAAACGCCGCCGCGGTGATGGCGCCGCGGGCACGCGCCTCTTCCGCGGCGATCTCCTCCAGGCGCTGGACCATCGCCGGCAGGAAGAAGCGGTTCTTGGATACGCGCACGAGAAGCCCTTGGCTCGCCAGGCGCGCCAGCGCCGCCTCGAGCCTGGGCGGGTCCTCGCCCAGGCTCGAGGCGAGCTCGGCGAGCGACGGCGCACGCAGCGCCGCCTTCTCAAGGCGCGGTCGCAGCTTCTGCCACAGCCTTGCGTCTGCGGCACCGAGTTCCGCGCGATGGCTCGGAAGGCGCAGGCCCGCGCCTTCGCGCGCCACGAGTCGCTCGCGCACGAGCTCCTCGATCAGCCTTGCATGCACTTCCGGCGGCGCCTTGGCGAGGCGGTCCTCGGGCATCGCGGCGCTCTCCGGAACGTCGCGATGCCATGCGGCAAGCCGCTCGAGCGCGCTCACGCGCAGCGCCTGCCAATGGGCTGGCGCAAATCGCCAGCCGCTCATCGCCGGCAGATTGCGGCTGGCGCTGTAGCGGGCGAGATCCACCCCGCCCGCCGAGCACTCGAGGAGCGCCGCGAGCGCGGCGCTGTGGTCCTCCGTTTCCATCGCCCGCAGCCACGCGCGGCGCTCCGGCCTGGCGCGGCCGCGCGCGGGCGGAAACACGTCGATGACGACCCCGCCGCCTAGCGTGCGGCGGGCCGACTGGTCGCGCACGATGAAGCGATCGCCGTGCACGGCGCCTACGGGCGCCGCGAGCACGAACTGCACCAGGCCGCTCCCGTCGAGGAGCGCGATGCGTCCGAGGACGTCGGCGGCGCCCAGGTGCACGTGCACCGGCATCCAGTTCTTGAGGGCAGTCTCGGAAACCCACTTGAGTCGCGCGTCGAACTTGGCCACCGCCGGCGGTACGTTGCCGGCGACGATCCAGTCGCCGCGCACGATGGTGTCCTTGACGCCCGCCAGGTTGAGCGCGACGCGCTCGCCGGCACGTCCGCTCTGCGCGGGTTTGTTGTGCGCATGGATCGAGCGCACGCGAGCGCGCGTCCCGGCGAGGAGCGCGCGCACCTCGTCGCCGAGCCTCACCTCGCCGCTCAGCGCCGTGCCCGTGACGACCAGGCCGGCGCCGGCAATGGTGAAGCAGCGATCGACGCTCAGGCGGAAATTGCCGCAGGTGCTGCGCTCGCCGGTCGAACGCGCGGCGCTCTCGAGATGCGCGCGCAGCGCCTCGATGCCGGCTCCGGAGGTCGACGACAGCGCGAACGGTGGCGCGCCGGAGAGCTGCGTGGAAGAGAGCAGGGCGGTGACCTCCGCGCTCGCCTCCGCCACGCGCTCGGGCGCCACGCGATCGATCTTGGTGATCGCCACCGCGCCGCGCGCGATGCCGAGCAGCTCGAGGATCGCGAGGTGCTCGCGCGTCTGCGGCATCACGCCGTCGTCGGCGGCGACGACGAGCAGCGCGAAATCGATGCCGCCGACGCCGGCGAGCATGTTGTGGATGAAGCGCTCGTGCCCCGGAACGTCGACGAAACCGATCGCGCCGGCATACGCGAAGCCGAGATCGATGGTCATGCCGCGGCGCTTCTCTTCCGGCAGGCGGTCGGGGTCGACCCCGGTCAGCGCCCGCACGAGGCTGGTCTTGCCGTGATCGACGTGCCCGGCCGTGGCGACGATCACAGGCGTGCGAGTTGCGCGGCGAACGCCGCCTCGTCGTCGAGGCAGCGCAGATCGAGGATGAAGGCGCCTTCCTGCAGGCGTCCGATGACCGGCGTGGGCAATGCGCGAAACGCGCGCGCCAGACGCGCGCTTCCCGGCCGCAGGCCGAGCCCGGCGCTTGCGATGCGCCCGGTCGGCGCGGCACCGCTGCCGACCTGGCTCTCGCAGCGCACGACCTCCACCGTCTCCTCGACGCGCGCCTGCACGAGCGGCCTCAGCCGTTCCGCCTGCGCGCGGATCTCCTCGACCGGCCGCGACAGCAGGCGCAGAGCCGGAATGCGCTCGGCGATGCGCTCCGGGTTCGAATACAGGCGCAGCAGCGCGGCGAGCGCAGCGAGCGTCATCTTGTCGACGCGCAGCGCGCGCTTCAGCGGGTTCCGGCGCATCTTCGCGATCAGGTCGACGCGCCCGACGATGATGCCCGCCTGCGGGCCGCCGAGAAGCTTGTCGCCGCTAAAGGTGACGACGTCGGCGCCGGCGGCGAGCGCTTCGGCCGGCGTCGGCTCGTGCGGCAGCCCGAAGCGGCGAAGATCGACGAGCGCGCCGCTTCCCAGGTCGACGACGAACGGCACGCCGCGTTCGCGGCAGAGCCGCGCGAGGTCGGCTTCGGGAACTGCGGCGGTGAAGCCTTCGATCACGTAGTTGCTGGCGTGCGCCTTCAGCACCGCGCCGGTCTTCGCGCCGATCGCGGCTGCATAGTCGGCAAGGTGGGTGCGGTTCGTGGTGCCGACTTCGCGCAGGCGGCAGCCCGAGCGCGCGACGATCTCGGGCAGGCGAAAGGAGCCGCCGATCTCGATCAGCTCGCCGCGCGAGGTCGGCACTTCCTTGCGGGCGGCGAGGGTGTTCAGCACGAGCAGCACGGCGGCGGTGTTGTTGTTCACCACCGTCGCCGCCTCGGCGCCGGTCAGGCGGCGAAGCGCCTTTTCGACATGCTCGTCGCGCTCGCCGCGCTTGCCGCTCGCGAGGTCGTACTCGAGAGTGACCGCGCTGCGCGCCGCCGCGGCCATCGCCTCGATCGCCTCGTCGGGGAGCGGGGCGCGGCCGAGATTGGTATGCAGTACCGTCCCGGTGAGATTGAACAGCGGCCGCAGCGACGGCCGCGCGTCCGTTTCAAGCCGTTCGGCCACGCGTTCGAGGATCAGAGCTTCGCTCGCCGAGGTGTCGCGCGCGGCCCGCATCGCGGCAAGAACCGCGCGAACGGCCTGCGTCACGGCGATGCGGCCGTGGGCATCGATCAGGGCTTCGGTCTCCCGGCGTTGCAGCAGGCGCTCGACCGACGGCAATGCGGCAAGGGCCCCTTCGAGCACCTTCACGGCAGCGTCCGTTTGGAGGCGAGCGCGAGCCAGCCGCGGATGATGCGGTAGAGCACCCAGATCCCGGTGATCACCCAGATCGCCCACGCCAAAGGAATCCCGATGACGGTGACGAAGAGGACCGCGGCGACCAGCACCCACAGCAGGGCGAACCAGAACGTGCGGATCTGCCAGGAGAAGTGCGAGTCGAGCCAGGTCCCGCGAACCTCGGAGCGCTTCACGTAGTTGATGATCACCGCGATGATCGACGGCCAGCCGGTCAGGAAGGCGGTGACCACGAACGCGGCGGTGGCGAGCCCGGTCAGCGCGCTGAAGGCGTGCAGCGCGTAGATGACGTGCGCCACGGTGACGAGGCTTTCGCGCGGAACAAGGCCGGACGGCGCGGACGACATGCGTATATCTTAGCGGCTGTCGTGAAGCTGAAAGACCTCCTGTCGCTCGGGGATTTCGAGGACGCCGCCCGGCGGGTGCTGCCGCGTCCGATTTTCGGCTACGCCGAGGGCAGTGTGGAGACGGGCGCGTCGCTGCGGGCGAACTTCGCGGCCTGGGACGATTTCGCCTTTCTGCCGCGCATGCTGGTCGACACCACCGCGCGCACCCAGAAGGCGACGCTTTTCGGACGGACCTACGACGCGCCTTTCGGCATTGCGCCGATGGGCGGCACCTCGATGGCCGCGTACCAGGGCGACCTGGTGCTCGCCCGAGCCGCGGCGCAGGCGAACATCCCGATGGTCATGAGCGGCGCCGCGCTGACGCCGCTCGAGCAGGTGCGCAGCGCGGGCGCCACTTCCTGGTTCCAGGCCTACGTTCCGGGCGACGACGAAACGATCAACCGCCTGCTCGAGCGCGTGGAGCGCGCGGGGTACGACACGCTGGTCGTCACCTGCGACGTGCAGGTCGCCTCCAATCGGGAGCACTACATCCGCACCGGCTTCCACACCCCGCTGCGTCCGACGCTGCGGCTCGCGTGGGACAGCGCGCTGCGCCCGCGCTGGCTCTTCGGGATGCTCCTGCGCACGCTCCTCATCCACGGCATGCCGCACTTCGAGAACATGGGGCCGCGGGTGCCGCTGATTTCGCGCACCGGCAAGCGCGATCCGGGGCGGCGCGACCGGCTGTCGTGGAAGCACATCGACGGCATCCGCCGGCGCTGGCAGGGAAAGCTGGTGCTGAAGGGCATTCTCGATCCGGCCGACGCTCGGCGCGCCCGCGCGCTCGGCGTCGACGGCGTCATCGTTTCGAATCACGGCGGCCGCCAGCTCGACGGCGCGGTGGCCCCGCTGCGCGTCCTTCCTGGCATCGTCGCCGAAGCCGGTGCGATGACCGTGATGCTCGACGGCGGCGTGCGCCGCGGCACCCACGTCCTCAAGGCGCTCGCGCTCGGCGCGAGCTTCGTCTTCGTCGGCCGGCCGTTCTTCTATGCCGCCGCAGTCGGCGGGCAGCCGGGCGTCGCGCACGCGATCCGGTTGCTACGCGACGAGATCGACCGAGACATGGCGCTCCTCGGGATTACGACGCTGGCGGAGATGACCAGGGACCGCGTCAGGCCGAGCAACGGTTCGGGGAGCCCCTAACCGCCGATCTCGCCGCCGTCATCGCGGGTGATGGCGAGGACCG
>DATLUZ010000136.1:0-2224 GCA_035577785.1 Burkholderiales bacterium
GGTCGACCTCGACGGCCGAGTTGATGGCGACGAAGCGCTCGAGCTTCGCCAGCACCGCGGCGCCATGGGTGTAGTCGGACGAGTGCAGCCGCACCTGCGGGTTCTCGCGCGCCCAGTCGAAGAGCTCCTGGGTGCCCATCAGGCAGCCGCCGCGGATCTCCCCGGTCAGCGCGCCCTTCGCGTGCAGCGCGGCGACGCCGTCCGGGATCAGGCCGGAATGAAAGCGCAGTCCGCGCCGTTCGCCCAGGACGTCGAGCACGGCGTTCGGCAGATTGCCGATGCCGCATTCGATGACCGCGCGGTCCGGGATGTACCCGGCGGCGTTGCGCGCGATCGCGAGCTCGATCTCGCCCGAGCGGTAGGGCAGGTAGACCGGCGCGCGCGAGCTCTCGATGACGAGCGCGAAGTCCTTTCTGCGGAGCAGCAGCTCGGTGTGGGTCCACGGGACGCGCTCGTTCACTTCGCCGATGATCGCGCGCGCGGCTCGAAGCGCCGGGGCGAGGTATTCGACGCCGAGGCCGAGGCTGTACTCGCCGCGGGCGTTCGGCGGCGACACCTGCACCAGCACGACATCGCCGCGGATCTTCCCATCCCGGATGAGGGCGCCAAGTTGGGAGTAGGGGGTGGGATAGATCTCCAGCACGCCCGCGTCGCCCAGCGCGCGGTTCGTCCCGGTGCCGCAGTACGAGGCGAAGCGCAGGTGGTCGGCGTGCTCGGGCTTCACCAGCCCGGAATAACTCGCGCCGAGGAACACGCGCGCTCCGGAGAACGACTCGCGTTGGGCGACGAAGAGCTCGACCAGCGTCTGCGGCTCGGCGCAGGCCTGCCCCCACAGCACGCCGTCGCCGGGACGGATGACGCTCGCGAGCTCCACCATCGGCGCGATGCTATGACAGAATGACCGGGTCCATCATGCGGCTGCAGAACAAGATCGCCGTCGTCATCGGCGCCGGGCAGGGGCCGGGCGAAGGGCTCGGCAATGGCCGCGCCGTGACCATGCGCTTCGTCCAGGAAGGCGCGGCGGTGCTCGCCGTGGACCGCGACCTTGCATCGGCGAAAGAAACCGCCCGGCACGCGGGCGGCGACTGCGTCGCCTTCGAGGCCGACGTCACCAAGGAAGCGACGCTCGCCGCGGCGGTCCGCGCGGCGAAGGAACGCTGGGGACGGCTCGACATCCTGCACTACAACGTCGGTCTCTCGCTCGCCGGCGGCGACGCCTCGCCGCTCGAGATCACGGAAGAGGCCTTCGACCGGATCAGCGCGATCAACCTGCGCGGCTGCGTCATGGCGTGCAAACACGCGCTCCCCATCATGCGCGCGCAGCGTTCCGGCGTCATCATCACCATCTCGTCGGTGGCCGCCTGGGAGGTCTATCCGACCGTCGCCTACAAGGCGACCAAGGCGGCGATGATCGCCTACACCCAGCAGCTCGCGATCCAGAACGCCGAGCATGGCGTGCGCGCCAACGCCATCCTCCCCGGGCTCATGGACACGCCGATGGCGGTCGACACCCGTGCGCGGGTAAGCGGGAAGACCCGCGCCGAGGTAGCAGCGATGCGCGATGCCAAGGTGCCGCTGAGAAAAAAGATGGGCACCGCCTGGGACGTGGCGAACGCGGCGCTGTTCCTCGCGTCGGACGAAGCAAACTTCATCACCGGCGTCGCGCTGCCGGTGGACGGCGGCGCCCTGGTGAAGATCGGAGTATCGGGATGATCGCCGACGAAGGCACGCTCGACCTCATCCTGCGCAACGCGCGCAGCTACGGCGATTTCGAGGACAAGCCGGTTCCGGACGAGCTGTTGCGCGCGGCGCACGACCTGATGAAATGGGGTCCGACCACCGCGAACAGCCAGCCGATGCGCGTGCTCTATCTCAAGTCCCAGGAGTCGCGCGAAAAGCTGCGGCCCGCGCTGTCGCCGACGAACGCCGCCAAGACGATGAAGGCGCCGCTGGTCGCCATCGTCGCCTACGACACGAAGTTCTGGGAGCACCTGCCGCGGCTCTTCCACAACCCCGACGCGATCAACTGGTACAACAAGCCTCCGGTCGCGGAGATTCATGGCTTCCGCAACGGCAGCCTGCAGGGCGCCTACCTGATCCTCGCGCTGCGCGCCGTCGGCCTCGATTGCGGCGCAATGTCCGGATTCGACAATGCCAAGGTGGACGCCGCGTTCTTCCCCGACGGCCGGCTGAAATCGAACTTCCTCATCAACATCGGCTACGG
>DATLUZ010000137.1:0-4176 GCA_035577785.1 Burkholderiales bacterium
GGAGGTTTGGAACCCTTTGAGGGTTCCAACATCGATCGGGATGGTAGATTCACGCCCGCAAAGCATGCCTCCCCGCGTCGTCGAAACCCGCTCGCGCCGCCTGCGCGTCCTCGAAGCCGAACGAGGTGACGCGCCCGACGCGCGCCCGCAGTTCCAGCCGAAGCCGCCCTGGATCCGGATGAAGATGCCGGCGGGCGAGGTGTTCTTCGATCTGAAGAAACGCGTCGCCGAGCTGGGCCTGCACACCGTCTGCGAGAGCGCGTCCTGCCCGAACATCGGCGAGTGCTGGAACCGGCAGTCGCTGACCATCATGATCCTGGGCGGCGTCTGCACCCGTTCCTGTCAGTTCTGCGACGTCCCGACGGGCCGGCCGATGCCGCCCGATCCGAACGAGCCCGAGCACGTCGCGACAATGCTGGGCGAGCTGGGGCTGCGGCATACGGTGATCACGTGCGTCGACCGCGACGACCTGCCCGACGGCGGGGCCGCCCACTGGGCGGCGACGATCCGCGCGGTCAAACGCCGCACTCCGGAGATGGTGCTGGAAGTGCTGACGGGCGACTTCAAGGGCGACACCGGCGCCGTCGACGTCGTGCTCACCGCTGCCCCCGACGTGTTCGCGCACAACCTCGAGACGGTGCCGCGCCTTTCGCGCCAGGTGCGCGTGCAAGCGAGCTACGCGCGGTCGTACGCGATCCTGCGCCACGCGAAAGCGCGCGGCGCGATCACCAAGACGGGCCTCATGCTGGGACTGGGCGAGGAGCTGGACGAACTGCGCGCCGTGTTCGGCGAGCTGCGCGAGATCGGCGTCGACATCCTGACGCTCGGGCAGTACCTGCGCCCGTCGCCGAAGCACCTCGCGGTGGCGCGCTTCGCGACCCCGGACGAGTTCGCGATGCTCAAGCAGGAGGCGCTGGCGATGGGCTTCCCGCACGTCGAGTCGGGACCGATGGTCCGCTCCAGCTATCACGCCGACGGCCAGCGCGACATCGTGCTGGCGCTACGCAACCGCGCCGCCGCCCTCCCATGATTCCGTACGGCGACGGCGGGCACATCTTCGACCTGCCCGCCTGGGTGCCGGGCCTGGGCGGGCATCCCGTTCACTGGTTCGGCGTGCTTGTCGCGCTGGGCGTCCTCATCGGCGATCGCATCGTCGTGGCGGCGGGCCGGCAGCGGGGCCTCGACCCGAACGACGTCAAGTACCTGAACGCGCGCATCGTCATCGGCGGGTTCATCGTCGCCCACCTGGTGTCGGTGATCTTCTATTACCCCGAGCGAATCGCCGAGGACTGGAGGGTCTTGATCAACCCGTTCGCCGGGCTGTCGTCGTTCGGCGGCTTCCTGGGCGCGTTCCTGGCGTATCTCTACTTCACCAAGAAGGCGAAGGTCGATCGCCTCCTCTACGCCGATTCCGTCGCGCTCGGCCTCTCCGTGGGTTGGATCTTCGGACGCAGCGGCTGCTTCACGGCGCACGACCATCCGGGCCGCCGCATCGCCGCATCGTTCCCGTTGTCAGTCGCGTTTCCCGACGGACCGCGCATCGATCTCGGCCTGTGCGAGCTGCTGTTCACGATCGTGTTGACCGCGATCCTGTTCAAGTACAACCGCAAGCCGCGACCGCCCGGCCGGATCATCGCGCTCGCGATGTTGATCTACGCGCCGGCGCGATTCGCGCTCGACTTTTTGCGGGCGACAGATGTGGCCCGCCCGGACCGCCGCTACGCGGGGCTGACGCCGGCGCAGTGGGCCTGCGTCGCGACCGCCGCGCTGGGCGTCTATCTGTGGCGCCGCCGCCAGCCGCCTGAAAAGCCCGCGCCGTCCGAACCGCCCGCAACGACCGCGCCGCCGCCCGCACAGGTAGGCTGAAGCCCACCCCGGGTGACACGACGATCACGTGACACGACGATCACGTGCGCCCCATTGCTTGAGCGCTCGGCCAGAACGGCCGACGCTAACGCGCATGACGCAAACACAGAAGGGGTTCCTGGGGCTCCTGTCCGCGATCGCGCTGGCCCCGATGCTTTCCACCTGCGGCAGCGGCGCGCTCGCAAGTTGCGGCAAGGTGCAACCGTGCGGCGGCGACGTCGTCGGAAGCTGGACGATCAACGGCGAGTGCGTCGACACCTCATCGATAACCATGCAGGTCAGCGGCGCGTGCCCGGGCGCAAGCATCGATGCCTCGGGCATCCGCATCACCGGCAACGCGACGTTCAACGCGGACATGACGTACACGATGAACGAGATGATCTCGGCCTCCATCAGCGAGTCGATCCCGGCGTCATGTCTGAGGATGAACGGCGTCACGGTGACGTGCGCGCAGCTCGATCAAGCCATCCAGCAGGAGCTCACGAAGCAGCCGGGGGTCTTCCAGTCCGCCCATTGTTCCGGCCTCGGGTCCTGCACCTGCACGCTCGTCCTCAATCCGCAGACCATGAACGAGACCGGCACCTACACGACGTCGGGCATGTCCATCGCGCTGAACGGCTCGACGTCAGAGTACTGCGTCCAGGGGAACCAGCTTCACCTCATCTCGCTGAACACCACCATGCCGATGGGCCCGATGGGACAGGCGAACATCACCGCCGACATCGTGCTGACGCGAAACTAGTCGCTCCGCGCCGCAGGCGCGGTGTGCGACTATTGTTTTTTCAGGTAGCCGCGATCCCGCGCTTCGCGCGGGGGCGGCTAGTACCTCGCCCCAGTGAAGATGACCGGTTCAGGCGGCGGCCTGGACCGGTTGTTCGTCGGGAGTGGGGTAGCTAGCGCCGAGCTTCTGCCGGGCGCGCTCGATCGTGAACATCCAGTCGATATGGGCGCCTTCGGCCGTGCGTCGACGTTCCCAGGCGGCCACCTCGGCGACTAGCGTCTTCTTGTCGGGGATCCGTCGATCGAGGCACTGGGAGACCATCACGCCGATCTCGATCTCGACCATGTTGAGCCAGCTGGCGTGTTTGGGCGTGAAGTGAAACTCGAGGCGCTCAAGAATTCGACGCGCCTCCGCAGGTGGAAAGCGTTCGTACACAGCAGATGGCCTGTGCGCGGACAAGTTGTCGAGAACGAGGCGGATCTTCTCGGCGTGGGGATAGTGCTCGTCGACGAGGTCGCGCAAGCACTCGGCGAAGTCCAGGCACGTTCGACGGTCGGTCACTTTTGCGTGTCGCCAGGATCGGTTCGCGTCGACGAACATGAAGACGTTGGCAGTGCCGTTACGTACGTACTCGTAGTCGTAGCGGCGTCGCTTCCCTGGTTCGGCCTTCACCGGGATGCGTTCCTCGCCGATGAGCTGTCGTGGCGTTTCGTCGAAGCAGACGACCGGGCGTCGAGGATCTGGCAGCTCGGCATAAAGCGCCAGGACGTCTTCCATTCGGGCGACGAATTCCGCATCGACCTTGGGAATGCACCACATCTTCTCTTGCCAGGGCTTGAGCTGCATCTCGCTAAGCCGCCTCCGAATGGTTTCTTCGGAGATCTGGGTGTGTACTGTCAGCTGAACCATCTCATTGGCGAGTAACCGCAAGGACCAGCGCGCGCGCCCCGATGGGGGCTTGGAGCAGGCAAGGGCACAGAGAATCGCTTCGTCCTCCACGTCTAGCTTCCGAGGTGCGCCGGGCCGAGACGCCTCGCTGAGCGCTGCCTCGGATCCTTCTTCGACGAAACGCTGTTTGGTTCGGTAGACCGTGGATGTCCCGACGCAGACGTTGCGGGCGATCTCTTCGTCGGTCGAGCGTAAGTCGGCAGCCAGGAGAATCTGCGCCCGCTTCAGTCGCCGCGCCGCGCCCTTGCCGCTTTGAACCATCTCGAGAAGGCGGGCGCGTTCCTCTGCCGAAAGCGTGACCCGGTACCGAATATTCATGCTGGCTCCTTTGCGAAGCCTTTGATCAAATCGCGAGCCGAATGGCAACTTCGGCTTCGGCTTCCTTCACCGAAATCCAGGGCCAGTATCTGGCCTTCATCCACGCCTATTCGCTGGTCATGGGGCAGCCCCCCGCCGAAGCCGACATGCAGCGCTTCTTCGGCGTGACGCCGCCCAGCGTCCACAACATGGTGAAGACCTTGGAGCGGCTCGGACTCATCACCCGCACACCGCGCCAGGCGCGAAGCATCGCGGTCTTGGTGCCGGAGGACGAGCTACCCCGCCTCCGGCAACCGATCAAAATCACTGGGGCGAGGTACTAG
>DATLUZ010000138.1:0-4245 GCA_035577785.1 Burkholderiales bacterium
CGAGGCGAGCGACTCGGCCAGGCGCTGGTCGGAGGCCGAGAACGGCACGATCTCGCCGGTTTCCGGATCCAGCGCGTTGATGAGCTGCAGCACGCCGATGATCTCGCGCTCGTAGTTGCGCATCGGCACGCTGAGGAACGACTTGGAGCGGTAGCCGGTCTTCTGGTCGAAGGCGCGCGTGCCGCTGAAGTCGAAGCCTTCCGCCGAGTACGCGTCGGCGATGTTCACGGTCTTGCCGGTGAGCGCCGAGTACGCGGCGACCATGCCGTGGTTCGGCCTTCCGTCCTTGTAGAGCTGGATCGGGTAGAAGGGCACCGGGTTGCCGGTGGTGCCGCCGAGGTAGTACTTGAGCGACGAGGTGCGCACGATCTCGAAGCGCAGGGTCTTGTCGTCGGTGAGGCGGTACAGCGTGCCGCCGTCGGCGCGGGTGATGGTCTTGGCGGCGGTGAGAATCGTCTCGAGCAGGCGGTGGATGTCGCGTTCCGCCGAAAGCGAGGCACCGATCGCGTTCAGCTGCTCCAGCCGCTGGCCCAAGTCGTCCGCGCCGGTGGGCGCGGACCCGCCGGCGAAGCGCAAACCCTGGGTGGTATCGAGCATGTTACGTGGCGAGCATGTTACTTAATACAGACCGAGCGCACTTCCTTGATGTGGGTGATGCCGGCCAGGCATTTCTCCATCCCGTCCTGCTTCAGCGTGCGCATGCCGTCCTCAAGGGACTGCGCGAGGATATCGGCCACCCGGGCGTGCTCCTGGATCAGCTTCTTCAGCTTGTCGTTGGCGATGAGCAGCTCGTGCAGACCGCAGCGCCCCTTCAAGCCACTGCCGCCGCATTTGTCGCAGCCCGCTGGCTTGTAGAAGGTGAGCTGGCCCTTGTCGTTGCCATAGACCCGCACCCACTCCTTGTACACGCCCTCCATCGCCCCCTTCGGATCGGCCTTGAAGCGCGCGGTGCTCATGAGCTCCTCGCAGTACTCCCGCAGGAACGACGTCAGCTCGGCAGGCTCGGGCGTATAGGGCTGCTTGCAGCTGCACAGGCGCCGCGCGAGGCGCTGCGCCAGGATGCCGAGCAGCGCGTCGGAGAAGTTGAACGGGTCCATGCCCATGTCGAGCAGGCGGATGATCGATTCCGGCGCCGAGTTGGTATGCAGCGTCGCAAACACCAGGTGGCCGGTGAGCGAGGCTTCGATGCCGGTCGAGGTGGTCTCCTTGTCGCGCATCTCGCCGACCATGATGATGTCCGGGTCGGCGCGCAGGAACGACTTCATCACCGTGGCAAAGTCGAGTCCCGCCTTGCGGTTCACCTGCACCTGCCGCAGGCCCTTCTGCGTGATCTCGACCGGATCCTCGGCGGTCCAGATCTTGGTGTCCGGGGTGTTCAGCGACTTGAGCACCGAGTGCAGCGTGGTGGTCTTGCCCGAGCCGGTCGGCCCGCAGACGAAAAACAGGCCATAGGGCTTCGACACCGTGTGCTGGAGCTGGTCCAGGTTGCGCGGCGAGAAGCCCATCTTCTCGAGCGGGATCGGCTCGCCCGCGGCGAGAATCCGCATCACGATGTCCTCGACGCCGCCGGCGGTCGGGATGGTCGCAACGCGCAGCTCGATGTCGAGCGGCCCGAATTTCTTGAACTTGATCTTGCCGTCCTGGGGCTTCCTCTTCTCGGAGATGTCCAGGTCGCACATGATCTTGATGCGCGCCGCGATCGCCGCGCGGTAGCTCGCCGGCACCTCGATGTAGGGCGCGAGGTTGCCGTCCTTCCTGAAGCGCACCTCGGTCTTCGCCTTGCCCGGGTAGGGCTCGACGTGGATGTCGGAGGCCCCCTGGTTGTAGGCGTCGACGATTATCTTGTTCACGAGCTTCACCAGCTCGTTGTCCGCCGCGGCGTCGGCGTCGTCGGAGGACCCGCCGTCGGCGGCTTCGGCGCCGTCGTCCGACAGGCCCGAAAGCATGTCTTCGATGTTGCCCAGGCTCGCGCCGCCGTCGCCGCCGTAGAAGTGGTTCAGCGTGTCGCGGAAGTCCTTGTGCGTCGTGACCTTGTAGATGATGCGCGCCTTCGGGAACACGTTGGCGGCGACGCGCGAGGAGCGGACGCGCTCCGGGTCGAGGCACACCACGACCAGGCCCTCCTTCGCGTCGTCGATCGGCACCCACTGCGTCGACTCGACGTACTCGCGCTTCAGGTTCTTCAGCAGGTCGCCGGGCTTCACCCGGTCGGGCTTGAACGGCTCGTAGGGCACGCCGAAGAACTTGGAGAGCGCCGCGCCGATCGCCGGCAGCTTGACCTGGAACTCCTCCAGCAGCACCTGCTCGATGTCGACCGCCTTCTTGCGCGCTTGCCGCGAGGCGAGCTCGAATTCACCCGCCGAAAGCACGGCGTCGGAGACCAGGTAGTCGTACTTGGTCTTGGCGACGGCGGGCTTCTGGCGCTGCTTGAAGGCGATCGCCAGGGTCTGCGCGAGCTCGGCGACGCCGTCCTCGGCCATCTCGCCGAACGGCGTGCCGGTCTTGTGGTTGATGACCTGGATTACCCCGATGAGCTCGGTCCCGCCCGCCTCGATGATCGGGGAGACCAGCATCTGCTTGGTGCGATAGCCGGTGCGCTTGTCCACCTCCTGCAGGAAGCGCAGGTTCGGGTTGAGGGCGCGCAACTCACCGTCGTCGTAGACGTCCCGGATGTTGAGGGTCTTCTTGGCGAACGCGGCGTAGCCGGCAATCGAGTGCTCGGCGATCGGCAGCTTCAGGTCCTTGAACGAGTTCAGCCCCGTCTTCACCTTCGACACGATCGATTGCTTGTCCTCGGCCATCGAGTAGATGGTGAGGCGGTCGGCGTGGAAGAGCGCGCACACCTCCGCGCTCATCTCGAGCATGATCTCGTCGATGTTGCTGGTGGCGTGGATCTTGTTCGTGACCACCTGAAGCTGCTTCTGGAATGCAAGGCGCGCGCCGAAGTCGTTGCTCGCCGCATGCGAACCCAGAACTGCGCTCATCGAAACTCCTCCCGGCGGGGATGTTCTAGCTTGTCATTCGATGTTAGCGCTATCTATTCTGATTAACAAAGGAATTCCCGTCAGGATTTGCGTGGATTTATGCGCTTTTTTGCACACTTCGCAGGCCCCCGTCGAGGAGCCACACCTTGAAGCCGCGCTGCGCGAAGAGGAACGCCGCCGCGGCGCTGCGCCGCCCGCTCTGGCAATACGCGACGTATTCCCTGGAGCGGTCGAGCACCGCGAACATGTTGCGCACTTCGGCGAGCGGCACGTTGATCGCCCCCGGCAGCTTGTCGTACTGATATTCCGAGGGATATCGCACGTCCAGCCAGAGCGCGCCGCGCCGCACCCGCTCCGCCGCTTCCTCGTACGAAATGCGCCGCAGCAGCGGCTCGCGCAGCAGTTCGTCAAAATGTGTGCGGTCCAGGCGCAGGAGCTCGCCGTCGCCGAGCGAGGTGACGGTGGCGTTGCGCTTGGCCTCCGAGACCAGCGCCTCCTCGCCGAAGGCATCGCCACTTTTCAGCTCCGCCAGCAGGACCTTCGCCCCGCCGACGAGCCGCTCGACGTTGAAGCGGCCCGATTCCACGACGTAGTAGCAATCACCTTCGTCGCCCTCGCGGACCACCGTCTGGCCGGGCCGGGTCTTGACCCGGTCGAAGCGCCTGAGCAGCTCGTCGATGTGCGCGCTCGGGAGCTGGGCGAAGGCGCCCGAGCGCAGCTTCCCGAGCCCGAACGCGCCGGCGACGACGCGCCCGGCGTCAGGCGCCGCCTGACCTTTGAGCGTCGAGTCGGCCCCCGCGGCGACCTGGTCCCAGGTGGCGAGGATGTCGAGCACCTCGTCCTCGAGGATGACGAGGTCGACGTCGGTGATCGCCTTGCTGCGCGCGACGCGCACGCCCTGCCGGTTGAGCGCCTGCCGCGCCTCCTCGCTTCCCCCGACCACAACCAGCGTGCCGCCGCCTTCCCAGGCGAGCAGCAACTCGCCGGCGAGCAGGAACACCGACTGCGGCTCCTCCAGGCGATCTCGCAGCGGATCGCTGCCGCGCGGCGCGCGCTCGACCACCGCCACCTGCGCCAGCTCGGCGAGCCGTCCGGCGGATAACCCGGCGAGCGGCGCGAGCGCCGCGAGCTGATCGGGCCTGGGCCGCGTGAGCGATGGATCCACGGCTCAGAACTCGAGCACCAGGTTGTTCTGCAGCATGCGCGGGCGGTGCGCGCCCGCGCATTCCTCGATCTCGAGCATGGTCGGCTCGATCTCGCC
>DATLUZ010000139.1:0-8449 GCA_035577785.1 Burkholderiales bacterium
GTGCGTACCGAGTCGCCGTACAAGACGATCGACGACCTGGTCAAGGCCGCGCGTGCCAAGCCCGGGAGCCTCACCGTGGGCGGCACCGCCACCTTCACCGAGGACCACATCTTCACCTACCTCTTCGAGCAGGCGGCGAAGGTCAAGGTGAAGTACGTGCCGTTCAACTCCGGCGGCGAAGTCACCACCGCGCTCATGGGCGGCCACATCGACGCCGGAGTGATGAACCCGAACGAGATCATCGCGCAGATCGAGGCGGGCAAGGCGCGGAACCTGGCGGTGGCGTCGAAGAAGCGCCTCGCCGACGCGCCGGACGTTCCGACCTTCGCGGAAAAGGGCTACACCTTCTACTGGGAGCAGATGCGCGGCGTGGTCGGGCCGGGGAACATGCCGCCCGAGGCGGTGAAGTGGTGGGTCGACACGCTGCGCAAGGTGGTCAAGACCGAGAAGTGGCAGAAGGACTACATCAAGCGCAATCTCCTCACGCCGACCGACTGGAGCGGCGAGGAGGCGAACAAGTATCTCGACGGCCTCCGCGAAAAGTACGCCGAGGCGCTGAAGGGATTGAAGGCCGCCGCTGCCGCGTCGAAGTGACGCGTGCGTGCCGCTGACCGCATCACCGCGGCGCTGCTCTTCGTCTTCGCCGTCGCCTTCGCCGCCGGGGCGCTCAGGTACTACGAGTACGGCGGCTCGGGCGGCCCGGGGCCCGCGTTCCTGCCGTTCTGGCTCGGCGTCGCGATGGCGCTGCTCGCGCTCATGATGCTCGTGAAGGCGCTGCGCAACCCGGACCCGGGCGAGGCCTGGCTGCCGCGCGGCGAGGGACTTAGGCACACCCTCGTGGTGCTCGGCGTCACGGCCCTGTTCATAGCGCTGCTCAAGTACGTCGGCATGATCATCGGCACGGCGCTCTTCCTCGCCGCGCTGGTGCGCTATCTCGGCGCTCATCGCTGGTGGGTGACGCTCGCCATTGCGGTCGGCGCCGCGGGCGCGAACTGGCTTGTGTTCGTGCATTGGCTGCGCCTGCCGTTTCCCGAAGCGGGAATATGGATTTTCTAGCGCACCTCGGCATGGGGTTCGGCATCGCGCTGACGCCGTTCAACCTGATGATGGCGGTGGCGGGCGTGATGGTCGGCATGCTGATCGGCGCGCTGCCCGGAGTCGGCCCGCCTTCCGGCGTGGCGATGCTCCTGCCGCTCACGTTCGGCATGGAGCCGACCTCCGGGATCATCATGCTCGCGGCGATGTACGCCGGCACGATGTACGGCGGCACCATCACCTCGGTGCTGATCAACACCCCGGGTGAATCGGCGTCGGTGGTGACCTGCCTCGACGGCTACCAGATGGCGCTGCAGGGACGCGCCGGCCCGGCGCTCGGCATCGCCGCGATCGGCTCGTTCATCGCCGGCACGATCGGCGTCGTGCTGCTGATGCTGGTGTCGCCGCTCCTCGCCCGGTGGGCGCTGTCCTTCGGACCGCCCGAGAGCTTCGCGCTCATGCTGCTCGGCCTCACGACCGTCACGCTCCTCGGCGGCGACGACCCGCTCAAGGGCTACATCAGCATGGTGTTCGGCCTGATGCTCGCCATGGTGGGCTTCGACATCATCTCGGGCGAGGCGCGCTACGGCTTCGGCATCCCGGAGATGATGGACGGCGTCGATTTCCTGCCGGTGGCGATCGGCCTGTTCGGCCTGGGCGAGGTGCTGGCGGGGACGGAAGAGAAGGGCGGAGCCCAGGTCAAAGGGAAGCTGCGCCTGCGCGAGGTGCTGCCGAGCCTCGCCGACTGGGCGAAGAGCAAGTGGTCGATCGCGCGCGGCACGGTGCTCGGCTTCGCGGTCGGCGTGCTGCCCGGCGCCGGGCCGACGGTGGCCTCGTTTCTCTCCTACACCGTCGAGAAGAGGGTGTCGAAGACGCCGGAGCGGTTCGGCAAGGGCGCGATCGAGGGCGTGGCCGCGCCCGAGTCGGCGAACAACGCCGCCGCGACCGCCGCCATGGTGCCGATGCTGACGCTCGGCATCCCCGGCTCGGCGACCACCGCGATCATGCTCGGCGGCCTGATGATGTGGGGCCTGCGCCCCGGGCCGATGCTGTTCGAGAAGAACCCGCAGTTCGTCTGGGGGTTGATCGCCTCGCAGTACATCGCGAACGTGATGCTGCTCGTCGCGAGCACCGCGCTCATCCCGCTCTTCGTGCGCGCGCTGCGCATTCCCTACAGCATCCTGATGCCGCTCATCATTCTCTTCTGCGTCACCGGAGCCTATTCACTCAAGAACAACGTCTGGGACGTGGGCCAGATGCTGGTGTTCGGCGTCGTCGGCTACTTCATGAAGAAGCTCGGCTACTCGCCCGCCGCGCTGGTGCTCGCGCTGGTGCTCGGGCCGCTCGCCGAGCGTTCGCTCCGCCAGTCGCTCATCATCTCCGACGCCGGCATCGGCATCTTCTTCACGCGCCCTATTTCCGCCGTCCTCATGGTGCTCGCGCTCGCCGCCATCGCCGTGCCGCTCGCGAAATGGGGACGGAGCCGCCTTTCTTCGAAAGCCTGATCAGGGCCTGATCAGGGACGGACCACGCTTCATGCCCATCGCCATCCGCTTGCTCGCAGCCGCCCAGGGCGCCGTGCCGCAGGCGAGCACGCCGAAGGAGCTCCAGGCGCTGATCGACCAGGACCGCGAGCGCTACGGCCGTATCATTCGCGAGAAGGGGCTGAAGCCGGAATAAATGACCAGGAGAATGCTTTGGGGCGCAGTGAGCTTGGTTGTGCTCGGGGTCGCGCTCGGGTTTTATAAGACCTTCCAGGCACCCGACGATCTCTGGATCATCACGCAAAAATTTCCCGGTTGCCCCAGCCGGCCGAGCTGCGCTTCCTCCGTGGCTCAGGACGACGTCCACAAGGTCGAGCCGCTGCGCTATGCGGGCGATGCTGCTGCCGCACGGCAGAAGCTCGAGCAAGTGATCCGTCGGATGCAGCTCACCCGCATCGAGCACGCTACTCCCGAATATCTGCACGTCGTCTTTCAGACCCCGACCATGCACTTCCACGATGATGTCGAATTGCTAGTGCAAGCGGGAGGCTTGATTCAGGTGCGCTCCATCAGTCGCTTCGGTTACGGTGATCGCGGCGTTAACCGCGCCCGTGTCGAGGCCATCCGTGAAGCTTTCGCCAAAAAGGACGCCTAAATAGAAATCGGGCTCTGACCCCGATTTCATTCACTGCCGCATGTCCGACCCGGGCTCCATGCGCTTGAGCGCGTGGCTCAGGAATTCGGCGATCTGCTGGATGTCGCCGCGCGGGATGCGTGTGTCCTGGGTGCTGTGGTCCGGAAAGTGCGCGCGCACGACCGCCACCTGGTTCACCGGATCGATCGCGGTCTCCCAGCTCGCCGGGAGCTTCTGCTGCTCGGCAATGGGCGGCAGCGCGGAGCGCGCGCGATCTTCCTGGATCCGCTCGCGCGCAGCCTCGAGGGCGGCGATCAGCCGCTCGGCGTCCTCGAACGTGAACCGCATCTCGAGCGGTCCTTCGCTCGTCTCGATCTCGAGCACGCCGCCCTGGCCGTCCGCGAGCGAATCGGCCCTGGCGAGGCGCGTCATGACGACTCGTATCATGCCGATGCAGCGAAGCAAGTTGCGATCCGAGCGGTGGGGCGAATCACCCAGTGCGCTGGGGCATATCCCCCAGGTCGCCCGCTAAAGCGTTGATTCGCTTTGTTCCAAGCCATGGCACGGGCCGTGCTGCCTTCCGTACATGGGAGACCCACAAGAAATCGGGATCGGCGGAACCGGCGCGCGCGCGGGCTAGGCGGAGAGCCCGGTCAGGATCTGCCAGCCTTCATCCGGGCGCTCGAGCGTGCAGCTATGGCGATGCACCACGTCGAGGATGTTCGCGGCGCCGCACCCGTCGGCCGGATAGGTGCATAGCGTGACGATGCGCCGGCCGGAAAAGGCCTTCTGCACCATGTCCTCGTATTCCATGAACACTGACCATGTCTCTGGCGTGAGGAAAGTGACGTTGCCCGTGATGCGGATGCCGGCGTAGCCGTCGGCGAGCGCGCGCGCCTCTTCCGCGAGCCAGAAGTCGACCACCGCGGTGCCGTGCAGCCGGCTGCCTTCGGCATACCAGTCGGAGAAGTCGCGTACGATCAGCGAGGCGTCGGCGAGCGCCGTGTCGACATCGACGCCGGCCTGCGCCAGCTCGAGCTTCGCCTCGGTGGCGTGGAGCGGTTCGGCGACGATCCAGATGCCGCGCTCGCGGTTGCGCAGACCCGCAGCGAAGTAAGGCACCAGCACCGCCGCCAGCTCGTCGCGCCCGCGGTAAAAATGGCACATGTGGACGCCGTACGGAATGCGCTTGATTCCCGGCAGGCCGCAGTCGGTCAGGTTGGAAGGCGTCGTGTCACGCATAGACCTTCACGCGCGCCAGCACGCTGTGGAACTGGTCAGGCAGCGTCTCGCGAACCCAGAACAGCAGGGCCTGCGAGGAGGGCAGGTCGCAGGCGAGCCCCTTCCAGGACAGCAGCGACTGAAGCAGCGGCCCCTTGATCTCGCCGAGGATCTCCGCGATCGCCCGATTGACGGCGAGACGGTAGCGCACGTAGTCCTCGGCCGGGATCACGTGGCTGTGCTTGCAGCACATGTCCCTCAGGATGCCGTCGTAGCCATGCGGATCGAACCGATCGCACAGGAACGAGCACAAGACGGCGGCGCCGTGCTTGCGCGCCGCTGCGGATCCCAAATCCTCCACCGCGAGAGCGGCGGCGGCGTTGCCCTGCCGATGGAGGAAATCCGGGGTTTCTCCCCACCACCGCACGCCGGAGAAGCGGCCGCCGGCGCGCGCCTTCTCAACCGCCGCGTCGGCAAGGACCTCGTAACGGGCCGCATCCGGCATGCCGCCTTCGAGGAGCGCAGCCACGGTGCGACGAACGTCGAACGTCGAGAGCTGCCCGCGCCCGACCGCGGCGTCGTAGTCGACGTCCTTGGACAGCAGCTCGCGGCGCACCGCCCGCAGGCGCGCCTCGGTGCCGGTGAGCAGCACCGCATCGCCGCGGCTGAGCCCTTCAGCCGCATAGTGCGCGACGCCGGACGCGACGAAGTCGTCGTTGTCGTAGATCTGCAGGATGTGCGACTCCGGGGCCGGCGCCGCGAGCAGCTCCTGCCATGAAGCGTGGCGCGGATGATCTTTTCGCAAGCGCGGAATGCTAGCAGCCGCGGCGCTAGAACCCGTGTAGTGCCAATGGTGATTTTCGTCGCGGCCGACTCGCACTGTCGTGGATTCGAGTCATCCGGGCGCGAGCCTCGTAGAATTTCGACTCTTCTTCCGGAGTCAAGACATGCCGACCTTTCCGAAAAAGCCGGGCTTTCGCCTCGGCATTTATATCTGCAAGGAGCTCGAGATCGTCGACTTCGCCGCGCCCTACGGCGTGTTCGCCGTCGCGCGGCGCTTCGATCCGGAGCTCGACGCCTTCTTCATCGCCGAGGCGCTGCGCCCGGTGACCGCGCAGGCGGGCTTCACCGTGCTGCCGAGCTATTCCTTCGGCGAGCGCCCGAACATGGACGCTTTCCTGATTCCCGGGGGATTCGGCACGCGGGCGGAGATCAACAACGCTCGCCTGCACGCCTTCATCCGCGAGCTGCCGGAGAAGACGCTGCTCGTCTCGGTCTGCACCGGCTCCTGGATCTACGGCCGGATGGGCCTGCTCGACGGCCTCGCCGCGACCAACCGCAAGGAGCCCGATCGCGTCGAGCAGTCGGGCGCCGGCAAGGTGCCGATCGACCGTCTCGCCGAGATCGCGCCTAAGTGCCGGATCAGCCGTGCGCGCGTGGTCGACTCGGGCCGCATCATCACCGGCGGCGGCATCAGCTCCGGGATGGAAGTCGGTTTCCACCTGCTGCGCCGCGCCGGCTACGACGAGAGCTTCATCTCCGAGGTGGCGCGGGTCATGGAGTACTCGAAGGCCTACGAGGCCTATAAGAGCGACCTCGAGTACGCCGGCGGGGGCTGAGGGCGTTGTCGAGCAGGACTTCGGCGGCGGCACGTGCCGAGCGCGCGAGGGTGGGATCGCCGCGCACCAGTGCGGCCGCCAGCGCGCCCTCCGCGAGGAGCTGGAGCTGGGTGGCCAGGGCATCGGCGTCCCGCACGCCGAGGCGCTCGAGCAGCGCCCGGTACCACAGGCGGCGCTGCTCCTTGAACTGCACCGCGATGGCGGCCGCCTGGTGCTTCGGATCGCCGATCTCGACCACCGCGTTGACGTAGGGACAGCCGCGGAAGCTCCCGTCGCCGAGGATGCGCTCGAGGCGGTCGAAGTAGCCGAGGAGCTGCTCGCGCGCCGGCGCGTCGGAGGGCGCCACGAGCTTGAAGCGCGCCGTGAGATACGCGGCGATCAGCGCGTCCTTGGACGGGTAGTGGTTGTAGAGGGTGCGCTTGCTGACGCCGGCTTCGGCCGCGACGGCGTCGACGCCGACCGCACGAATGCCCTGCGTGTAGAACAGCTTGTCGGCGGCGGCGAGGATGCGCTCGGCTGGGGTCTCGGAGTACACAGATCGGTGTAATGCTCGGTTGACAAAAGTCTACTGCTTGCACCATCATTTGTACACCGATCGGTTTACCTGCGAGCGCACCCCCCACATGCCAAACCCTGAAACGCGGCGCGCCATGCTGCTGCTCATCGTCCTGAGCGGCGTGATCATTTCCCTGTGCATGGGCCTGCGCCAGAGCCTGGGCCTGTTCATGCGGCCGATGACCGTGGATCTCGGCATCTCGGCGGCGGCCTTCGGCTTCGCGATTGCGCTGCAGAACATCGTCTGGGGGCTGTCGCAGCCCTTCGTCGGCGCGGCGGCCGACCGCTACGGCGCGCGCCCGGTGCTGGTGGTCACGGCGCTCGTCTACGCTCTGGGCCTCGTCCTCATGGGGTTCTCGGGCCTGTTTCCGGGCGCGCTGCACGTGGCCGGCTTCCTCGCGGGCATCGGCACCGCGGGGACCGGCTTCGGCGTGCTGATCGGCACGGTGTCGCGGGCGACGCCTCCGGAGAAGCGCAGCCAGACCGTGGGCCTGGTGGCGGCGGCGGGCTCGCTCGGCACGCTGGTGATGGCGCCGACCGGCCAGACGCTGATCGATGGATTCGGCTGGCAGGCTGCCCTGGTCGCTTACGCCGCCATCGCGGCCTCGATGGCCTTGCTTTCGCTTGGGATCCGCGAACCAGCCGCCGTCGGTGGAATTGCCTCGGCTTCAAAGCAGAAGCTCGGTGAAGCGCTCCGCGAGGCCACCGCGCATCGCGGCTACCTCTTCATGACGCTCGCCTTCTTCGCCTGCGGCTTCCAGCTCGTGTTCATCACCACGCACCTGCCGAGCTACCTGGCGCTCTGCGGCGTGGCGCCCGGCGTCGGCGCGAGCGCGCTCGCGCTCATCGGCCTGTTCAACACGGTCGGCACCTACATGTTCGGCCTGCTGGGGGCGCGCTACAGCCAGAAGCACCTGCTCGCGCTGATCTACCTCCTGCGAACTCTCTTCATCGTCATTTTCCTGATCGTGCCGGTGAGCGCGGCCTCGACGCTGGTGTTCGCAGCCGCGATGGGGTTCCTCTGGCTCGGCGTCGCGCCGCTCGTCACCGGCATCATCGGCCGGGTGTTCGGCCTCACGCACTTCAACACCCTCTACGGCGTGGTGTTCTTGAGCCACCAGGTCGGCTCGTTCTTCGGCGCCTGGATGGGCGGCGTGGTGTTCGACCGCTTCGGCAGCTACGACTTCGGCTGGGGCGCGCTGATCGTGATCGGCCTCACTGCGTTCACCCTGCAGTGGCTGATGGACGAGCGTCCGCCGCGCCAGCCGCAGCGCGCGGCGGGGACAGCCCCGGCGCCCGCCTAGCCTCCGGTCGCCGCTTTCATGGCGGCCTCGCCGCGCTTCTTCAGCTCGGCCATCGACAGGTCCTCCTTGTGCGTGGCGATGTGCCAGACGTGGCCGAGCGGGTCGGAGAGGGTGCCCGCGCGGTCGCCGTAGAACTGGTCCTTCGCTTCGCGCAGCAGCTTCGCGCCCGCGGCCACCGCGCGCTCGACCATCGCGTCGACATCCTTCACGTAGAGGTGGATGTGCACGGTAGTGCCGCCGCGGGAGAGCGGCCCGACGAAGCTCATCTCGGCGTACTCGTCGGTGAGCATGATGCGCGAATCGCCGATCTTCACCTCGGCATGCCCGATCCGCCCGCCCGGCGCCGGCATGCGGAACACCTCGGTGGCGCCGAACGCCTTCTTGTAGAACTCGATCGCCGCCGCGGCATTGCCGCAGGCAAGGTAGGGCGTCACCGTGTGATAGCCCTTGGGAATGAAGCTCGGCTTCTTCTTCATCGCACTGTAGTTTCGCGTATCGGACGGATGGGCCGCACCTCGATGCTGCCGACCGCGGCGGGCGGGATGCGCGAGGCGAGCTGGATCGCCTCGTTCAGGTCGCGCGCCTCGACGAGGTAGA
>DATLUZ010000140.1:0-4958 GCA_035577785.1 Burkholderiales bacterium
CTCGGCATCAACGTCGACCGCGTGTTCATGGTGGTGTTCGGCATCGGCGCCATGGCGGCCGGCTTCGCCGGCATCATCAACGCGCCGATCGTCTCCCTCGCCCCCGAGGTGGGCGAGCAGATCCTGGTGCAGACCTTCGTCGTGGTGGTGATCGGCGGCGTCGGCTCGTTCCCCGGCGCGGTGCTCGGCGGCCTGATCGCCGGCGAGATCATCAGCCTTACCTCGATGGTGAACCCGGGCTACGCCTACGTGATGCTGTTCGCCGCGATGACGCTCGTGCTGACGCTGCGGCCGCGCGGGCTGCTCGGGGCCAGGGGACGCGAATGACCGCGGAAGAAGCAGGCCGGGAATGAACGCCGACAAGATCTATACGGCGCGGCGGCCCCTGCTCGTCGAGACGCTGACGGCCCTCGCGCTGATCGCCGCGCCTTTCACCCTGCCGCTGTTCGACGCCGCGCCGAACACGGTGAACCGCATCCTGGTGTGGGGACTCTTCGGCATCGGCTTCGACATCCTGTTCGGCTACACGGGGCTGCTTTCGTTCGGTCAGTCGGCGCTCTACGGCACCGGCGGCTTCGTCGCCGCCTATCTCCTCACGCGCGTAGGCTTTCCGCACGTCATCACCGCGCTGCTCATCGGCATGATCGCCGCGGCGGCGGTCGGCTACCTCGTCGGGCTGGTCGCGCTCAGGCGCACCGGGATCTACTTCGCGATGATCACCATCGCGATCGCGGAGGTGTTCTTCTTCGTGGAGTTCAATCCGCTGTCGGAATGGACCGGCGGCGAGAACGGGCTGCCGGGCGTGCCGACGCCGACGCTCGACCTCGGTTTCGCGCACCTGCGATTCACGACCGGCTGGGCGCTCTATCCGTTTCTCGCCTTCTGCTACTTCGCAGGCATCGTCGTCGCCTTGCGCATCGTGCGATCGCCGGTCGGCGCCGTGCTGCGGGCGATCCGCGAGAACCCGCTGCGTGCGGCCGCGGTCGGGCACAACGTGCATGGCTACAAGCTCACCGCCTTCGTCATCGCGGCCGCGTACGCGGGTTTCGCGGGCGGCCTGCTCGGCGTGATGCAGGCCTTCATGCCGCCGGACGCGTTCATGTTCGAGACCTCGGGGCAGCTCGTCATGCAGACGGCCATCGGCGGCCGCGGCACGCTCTTCGGGCCGCTGGTCGGTGCCGGGGTTTGGCTCTTCCTGCAGGACTTCCTCCAGTCGACGCTGGACCTGGGCGCCACCTGGAAGCTCGTCCTCGGCCTGGTATTCGTGATCCTCGTCTGCTTCCTGCGCCAGGGCATCATCGGCGGCCTGCGCGACCTCTATGGCCTGGTCCATCGAAACAGGCGCGGTGCCGAGAGCGCCGAGTCCTTCAGGAAAACAGTAAGCGCGACTCCGATGCCGGCGCACGAGCTGCCGAACGGCTTTCCCGGACCCGTGCTCCAGGCGATCGGCCTGACCAAGCACTACGGCGGCGTGGCGGCGAACGAAGCGATCGACTTCACGGTGAGCTCCGGGGAGCGCCGCGGCATCATCGGACCCAACGGCGCCGGCAAGACGACGTTCTTCAGGATGCTCACCTGCGAGGTGCCGCCGACCGCGGGGAAGATCGTGTTCAGGGGCCGCGACATCACCGGCATGAGCATCACCGATGTGTGCCAGCTCGGCCTCACCAAGAGCTACCAGGTGAACCAGCTCTTCAACCGCCTGACGGTGCGCGAGAACCTGACCATCGCGGCGCTCGCGGCGCTGCGCGGCAAGTTCCGCCTCGACCTGCTGCGGAGCCTGCGCCGGATCGAGGGACTCGACCAGCGGGTCGGGCAAACGCTCGAGCTCGTCAACCTCGGCGCGCGGCGCGACACGCCGGTGGCCGAGCTCGCCTACGGCGAGAAGAGGCGCCTCGAGATCGGGCTCGCGCTCGCCTCCTCGCCGAGCCTCCTGCTCCTGGACGAGCCGCTCGCAGGCATGAGTCCCCGGGAGCGGGTCGAGACGGTCGAGCTCCTCAAGTCGATCGGCCAGGGCCGCACCATGATCGTGATCGACCACGACATCGATTCGCTTTTCGAGCTGACGGAGCGCGTGACCGTGCTGCAGGAGGGCCGGGTGCTCGTGGAAGGCTCGCCGGATGAGATCAAGCGCAACCCGGCGGTGCAGGAGGCGTATCTCGGCGGCGTCAATGGCGAGATGAGCGGAATTCATTGATGAGCCTCCTCGAAGCGAGCGGTCTCAACAGCTACTACGGCGACTCGCACATCCTGTTCGACGTGTCGCTGCGAGTCGAGAAGAGCGAGGTCGTGGCGCTCCTCGGCCGCAACGGCGCCGGCAAAAGCACGACGCTGAAGAGCCTGATGGGCGTGGTGACGCCGCGCAGCGGCTCGGTGAAGCTCGACGGCGCGGAAATCGCCGGCCGCAAGAGCCACCGCATCGCGCGCGCGGGCATGCAGCTCGTGCACGAGGAACGCCGCGTCTTCGGCAGCCTGGACGTCGAGGAGAACCTCGTCCTCGCCGGCCTGACGGCGAAGGGCAAGTGGCCGCTCGAGCGTATCTATGGGATGTTCCCGCGGCTGAAGCAGCGCCGAGGCAGCCGCGGCACGGATTTGTCCGGCGGAGAGCAGCAGATGCTCGCCATCGCGCGCGCGCTGATACGCGATCCGAAGATCATCCTGCTCGACGAGCCGTTCGAGGGGCTCGCGCCGCTCATCGTGCGCGAGCTGGTGCGGATCTGCGGCGAGCTCGCCGCCGCCGGGCAGACCATCCTGCTGGTCGAGCAGAACCTCGCCGCGACCCTCGCGTTGGCGAGCCGCGTCTACATCATCAGCAACGGGCACGTCGCGCACCAGGGGCCTGCGCAGGAAATCCGGGCGCGCCCCGAGCTCCTGCAGCGCTACCTCGGCATCTGAGCATGCCCGAAGTGTTCCGGCGGAGTCTGCGCCTCTATCTCGATCCGTTCGCGCTTTTCAAGAACATCAACATCGGTCCGGCCGCGGCGCGCAACGCGGCGCTGCGATACAACCGCCGCCATCGCGCCATCCTGCTCACCTATGTGCGGCGCTGGGGGGCGATCGGGGTGCTGTGCGCCTGCGGGATGGTGCCGCTTGGCGCGGCTGCCCAGGCGGAGCCGATCCTGTGCATACCGATCCTCGGGCTCGAGGTCGGTTTCTCCGCCGCCGTGTTCATGCTGCTGCTGTCAGTGGCGGTTTACGTGGTGCTCGGGCTTGATGACTAGAGTACTATCGCCGCTCCCCGGTTTTCGAAGACTCCAGGAGCGGACATGGCAAAGCTTGCATTTCTTGGCCTCGGCGTGATGGGCTATCCGATGGCGGGCCACCTGCTGAAGAAAGGCGGCCACGACGTCACCGTCTACAACCGAACCGCGGCCAAGGCACAGCAATGGGCCAAGGAATACGGCGGCAAGTCCGCGCCGACGCCTCGCGAAGCCGCCAGGGACTGCGATTTCGTCATGATGTGCGTCGGTAACGATGACGACGTGCGCTCCGTCGTCTACGGCCCGGATGGAAAAGACAGCGGCGCCTTAGCCGGGATGAAGAAAGGCTCCGTCCTCGTCGACCACACCACCGCCTCGGCAAGCCTCGCCAAGGAGCTCTACGAGGAAGCGAGGAAGCGCGGCATCGGCTTCGTCGATGCCCCGGTGTCCGGCGGCCAGGCCGGCGCGGTGAACGGCCAGCTCGGCATCATGTGCGGAGGCGAGTCGGCGGTGTTCGAGAAGGCGAAGCCGGTGATCGATATCTACGCCAAGCTCACCGCGCTCATCGGCGGCCCCGGCTCAGGCCAGCTCACGAAGATGGTGAACCAGATCTGCATCGTGGGCCTCGCCCAGGCGCTGGCCGAGGCGCTCGCTTTCGCGAAAAGAAACGACCTCGACCTGGAAAAAGTCATCAACGTCATCTCGAAGGGCGCGGCGCAGTCCTGGCAGATGGAGAACCGCTGGAAGCCGATGAGCGAGCTCAAGGCCGAGGGCTTCGGCTTCGCCATCGAGTGGATGCGCAAGGACATGGGCATCTGCTTCGCGCAGGCAAAGCAAAGCAACGCAAGCCTGCCCGTCGCGGCGCTGGTGGACCAGTTCTACGCCCGGCTCGAGGCGCGCGGCGGCAAGCGCTGGGACAGCACCGCCGCGCTGATTCAGCTGCTGCTCAAGGACTAGGGGTCTCGTCCGCCGGAAATTGTTGCCCCGCGAACCATTACCCGATCGCCATAGATCCGCAGCGCGTCGATCGTGGCGTCCGGCTCACTGACCCCGACGTTCTGCGCGCAGACGCCAGAAACGAATAGGGTGTCTCCTGGGCGCAGCTTCTCAAGCGCGCGCATGATCACGCCGGCCGCTTCGCACTCGACTGCATTGCCGCCGCTGAGGCTCTTCCGGTTTGCGCCAGAGCCGTTGTCGGATTCGGGGTCCCGCGCCTCGCTCAGCAGCGGAGGCATTGGCCAGACGGTGACCAACCCACTCAAAGCCAGTAACGCCATTGCCGGCCGCAGTAACCGCATAAATCGTGACCGTCCCCTCGCCGGCCTGCAGGGGACGATAGTTCGCATACGCCACGGCGTAAGTGCGCTAAGGCACCGCAAAACTGCCAAACCGGAGCTACGACCCCTCGAAGGTTCGCCGCTACGTAGTAGACGATCTCGAGCGGCGGTATTGCTGCCATACGATCCACGCGCCCCATGCGAGGGCGGCGAGCATCATCAGGAAGCCGAAAGCGTGCACGCCCCGGCCGATCGGCTGCGCCTTGTGCAGCAGGCCGAGGTCACCCAGAACGTCGATGAAGTCGTGTGCGCCGTTGTCGCCGGTGCGGCCGGTGAGCAGCACGTGCTGTGGCTGGAAGGCGTCGTAGACGTAGGGCGCGACATCCATTACCGCGACGCCGGCCCACCACAGCATCACCGAGGCGGCGAACGGATCGCGGTTCTTGACGACGAAGATGCCGCCGAAGATGAGCGGCAGCAG
>DATLUZ010000141.1:0-9673 GCA_035577785.1 Burkholderiales bacterium
GACCCGGTTCAGACCACCAAGACGAGCGTCCACGGCGCGATCAACATGCTCGGCCTCGCCAAGCGAACCAAGGCGCGCATCCTCCAGGCGTCGACCTCGGAGGTGTACGGCGATCCCGAGGTGCATCCTCAGACCGAGGAGTACTGGGGAAAAGTCAATCCCATCGGCATCCGCGCCTGCTACGACGAGGGCAAGCGCTGCGCCGAGACCCTGTTCTTCGACTACCACCGCCAGCACGCGCTCGACATCAAGGTCGTGCGCATATTCAACACCTACGGCCCGCGAATGCACCGCGAAGACGGGCGCGTGGTGTCCAACTTCATCGTGCAGGCCCTTCGCGGCGAGGACATCACCATTTTCGGCGACGGCAGCCAGACGCGCAGCTTCTGCTACGTCGACGACCTGATTCGCGGCTGCATCGCCATGATGGATACGCCGCCGGGCTTCACCGGGCCGGTGAATCTCGGCAACCCGCTCGAGTGCACCATGCTGGAACTCGCCCGCAAGGTGCTCGACCTGACCGGATCGAGCTCGCGCATCGTCTCGCGTCCCCTGCCCGCCGACGACCCGCGCCAGCGGCGGCCCGATATCCACATCGCGCGCGAGCGCCTGGAGTGGGAGCCGAAAGTTTCGCTGGAACAGGGACTACTGAAGACCATCCGGTATTTCGAGCGGCTGCTGAGCCAGGGGGCTCCGACCGTTCTCGTGGAGCGCGCGCGCGTCAGCGCCGGGATGGGGCGCTGAGCGCCGCCGGTATGAAGAAGACCGCCGTGCTCGTCACCGGCGGCGCCGGGTACATCGGCAGCCATGTCTGCAAGGCGCTCGCGCGCGCCGGCCGCGTACCCGTCGCGCTGGACAACCTGGTGCACGGGCATCGGTCGGCAGTGCGCTGGGGACCGTTGGTCCAGGGCGACATTCGCGACCGCGCCCTGGTCGAATGCACCCTCCGGGAGCACCGCATCGCCGCGGTGGTGCACCTGGCCGCGTTCGCCTACGTGGGCGAGTCCATGCGCGACCCGGCCAAGTACTTCGCTAACAACGTCACCGGCAGCCTCGCGCTGCTCGAGGCGACGCAGGCGTGCGCCGTGCGCCGCTTCGTGTTCTCCTCGACCTGCGCCACCTACGGTGTTCCGGAGTCGCTGCCGATCGTCGACGACCACGCGCAGCGGCCCATCAACCCCTACGGCGAATCGAAGCTCTTCACCGAGCGGGCACTGCATTGGTACGGCGCCGCGCACGGCCTGCGCTCGGTCTCGCTGCGTTACTTCAATGCGGCGGGTGCGGATCCCGAGGGCGAGCTCGGCGAGGATCACGACCCGGAGACGCACTTGATCCCGCTCGCGATCGGAGCCGCGCTCGGCCGGCGCGCGCCGCTGCAGATCTACGGCACCGGCTACCCGACGGCGGACGGCACTGCGGTGCGCGACTACGTGCATGCCACTGACCTCGCAGACGCACACGTCCGCGCGCTCGAATACCTCGAGGATGCGGGAGGCAGTATCGCGCTCAACCTGGGCACCGGCCACGGCTATTCGGTGCGTGAAGTCATCGCCGCCGTCGAGCGAATCGCGCGTCGGGAACTGCCGCGCCGCGAGGCCGCGCCCCGCCCAGGCGACCCGCCGATCCTGGTGGCCGCGCCCGGTCGCAGCCGCGAGCTGCTCGGCTGGACGCCGCGACACTCCGACCTCGACGCGATCATCGCAACCGCATGGCGCTGGCATACACGGTAGACGCCGCCGCTCCTCCTGTTAAAGCCGCGGCAGATGCAGCGCCGCGTCCGCGCGTGGCTGGAAAGTTTCTGTATGCGGGCGAAGACAAGCTCTGGGTGAAGGGCGTCACCTACGGCACGTTCCGTCCCGGCGACGACGGCAGCGGCTATCCCGGGGCCGCCAAGCTCCGCGCCGACTTCACCGCGATGGCGGCCGCGGGGATCAATGCGGTGCGCGTTTATACGGTACCGCCGCGCTCGCTCCTCGACGAAGCGCAACGCCAGGGTCTTCATGTCATGGTGGGACTGCCCTGGGAGCAGCACATCGCCTTCCTCGACGTTCCTCGTCGCGCTGCCGAGATCGAGGCGCGGGTGCGCGCCGCCGCCCGGCAGTGCGCCGGGCATCCGGCTTTGCTCGGCTTCACGGTCGGCAACGAGATTCCGCCCGGCATCGTGCGCTGGCACGGGCGCAGGCGCATCGAGCGCTTCGTGCGGCGGCTCTACGAAGCGGCCAAGTCGGAGGATCCGGCGGCGCTGGTCACCTACGTCAACTTTCCGACCACCGAGTACCTCCACCTGCCCTTTCTGGACTTCGCGTGCTTCAACGTTTACCTCGAGTCGCGCGACCGGTTCGAAGCCTACCTCGCGCGGCTGCAGAATCTCGCGGGGGAACGCCCCCTCGTCATGGCCGAGATCGGCCTCGATTCGCGCCGCCAGGGCGAGGCGGCCCAGGCGGAAAGCATCGACTGGCAGGTGCGCAGCGCGTTCGCGGAGGGTTGTGCGGGCGCGTTCGTGTTCTCATGGACCGACGAGTGGCATCGCGGCGGCTTCGAGATCGAAGACTGGGATTTCGGGCTCACGACGCGCTCGCGCCATCCCAAGCCGGCGCTCGCGGCGCTGCGCCGCGCCTACGCGCAGGCGCCGTTCCCCGACGACGTGCAGTGGCCGCGGGTGAGCGTCGTCGTCTGCAGCTATAACGGCGCACGCACGCTGCGCGACACGCTGGACGGGCTCGCGCGCCTGCAGTACCCGAACTTCGAGGTCATCGTGGTCAACGATGGCTCGACCGACGCCACGCCGGAGCTTGCCGCGGAATACGGCGTGCGTCTCATCAACACCGACAACCGCGGGCTTTCGAGCGCGCGCAATACCGGCTGGCAGGCGGCGTGCGGCGAGATCGTCGCCTACATCGACGACGACGCCTATCCGGACCCGCATTGGCTGCACTACATCGCCTACCGCTTCATGACCGGCGACTGGGTCGGCGTGGGCGGGCCGAACATTGCGCCGCCGGGCGACGGGGCGATTGCCGAATGCGTGGCCAACGCGCCCGGCGGCCCGGTCCACGTCCTCGTCTCCGACCGGGAGGCCGAGCACATTCCCGGCTGCAACATGGCGTTCCGCCGCGACGCGCTCGAGGCAGTGGGCGGATTCGATCCCCGCTACCGCGCCGCCGGGGACGACGTCGACCTGTGCTGGCGCCTGCAGCAGGAGGGCGGACGCATCGGCTTCCACGCCGGAGCCATGGACTGGCATCACCGCCGCAACTCGGTCGCCCTGTACTGGCGCCAGCAGCGGGGCTATGGCAAGGCCGAGGCGCTCCTCGAGCAGAAATGGCGCAGCCGCTACAGCGCCGCCGGGCACCTTGCGTGGGCGGGGCGCCTGTACGGCCGCGGCTTCGCGTCGCCGATCCCGCTCGGCCGGGCCCGGATCTACGGCGGCGTCTGGGGAACGGCCGCGTACCAGGCGCTCTATCGGCCGGCGCCGGCGACGCTGCTCGCGCTGCCGCTGATGCCCGAGTGGTTCCTGGTCATCGCCGCGCTGGCCCTGCTCTCCGTGCTTGCCCTATCCTGGCCGGCGCTGAGGATCGCGGCGCCGCTTGCCGTCCTTGCCGCGGCGGCGCCGCTCGTGCAAGCGGCCATGGCGGCGAATCGCGCCGCGTACCCGGAGCCCGCGAAATCGACCGGCGAGAAGCTCCGCCGCTGGCTCCTCACCGCCGCGCTCCACGTGATGCAGCCGCTCGCGCGGCTTCTCGGGCGCGTGCAGCATGGGCTCACGCCTTGGCGGCAGCGCGGGGGCCGCCTCGGCCTCATGGTGCTGCCGCGAGCGCTCGAGCGAGAAACGTGGAGCGAGGAATGGCATGCCCCCGAGCTCTGGCTCGCCGAGCTCGAATCGCGCTTGCGCGACGCGCACGCTGCCGTGCGCCGAGGTGGCGACTATGAGCGCTGGGATCTCGAGACCCGCGTCGGGACCCTGGGGGCGGCGCGCGTGAGGCTCTGCATCGAGGAGCACGGCGCCGGGCGTCAGATGGCGCGCTGGCGCCTGTGGCCGCGCCCGTCGATCCCGGCGACGCTCGCGGCGGTGCTTTTCGCCGCGCTCGCGCTCGGCGCGGCAGTCGATCGGGGCTGGCTCGCGGCGCTCGTGCTCGGAGCCGCCTCGGGCCTGCTGACATGGCGCATCGCGGCAGACTGCGGCCGTGCGCTCGCCGTGATCGAGCGGGCGCTCGGCATGGGCGAGCGCCCGTGAGCGCCCGCGCCCGGCCATCGTTGCCGCTTGCGAGGAGGCTGCTGGCGCAGGCTCGGCCGTACTGGGTCCATCTCGCGTGCATCCTGATGCTGGACCTCGCCGCGGTGCCGCTCGCGCTGCTTGCCCCGGTCCCGCTCAAGATCGCGATCGACAGCGCGATCGGCGAGCATCCGCTGCCTTGGCCGCTCGGCGCGCTCGGCGGACCATCCGGCGCGCCGGCGGCGCTCGCCATCGCCGTGGGCCTCGTTCTCGGCATTGCGCTCCTCACCGAAGCGCAGAAATTCCTGACCTGGACGCTCCAGGCCTACACCGGCGAAAGGCTGGTGCTCGAGTTTCGCGCGGCGCTCTTCGGTCACGTGCAGCGCCTCTCCCTCGCTTATCACGACACGCGCGGCACCGCCGACTCGATCTACCGCGTGCAATACGATGCGCCCTCCATCCAGTGGATCGCCGCCTACGGCATCTCCCCCTTCCTCACGGCGGGCATGACCCTCGTCGGGATGATCGTGGTGACTGCGCGCCTGGACGCCGCCCTCGCCCTGGTGGCGCTCGCGGTCCTGCCGGTGCTCACGGTGCTGATCCGCGTGTTCGGCCGACGGCTGCACGCGAAGTGGCACGAGGCCAAGGAGCTCGGCAGCTCGGTGTCCTCGGTGCTCCAGGAAGTGCTGACCGGCCTGCGCGTGGTCAAGGCGTTCGCCCAGGAGCGCCGCGAGCAGCGCCGGTTCGTCGACCAGGCGTCGGAGGAAGTGCGCGCCAATGTCGAGCTGGTCCGGCTGCAAAACACGTTCTACGCGCTGGTCGGGCTCACCTTGGGCGCGGGCACCGCCTGCGCGCTGTACCTCGGCGTGCTGCACGTCCAGCAAGGCAGGCTCACGCTGGGCGGGCTCACCATCGTCATGGCCTACCTCGCGCAGCTCTACCGGCCACTCGAGACGCTGAGCAAGAATCTGTCGCAGCTGCAGCAGTCGGTCGCCGGCGCGGAGCGCGCGTTCGCGCTTCTCGAGCAGATCCCCGAAGTGATCGACCGTGCCGATGCGCGCGCCCTAGGCAGGGCACGGGGCGAGATCGAGTTTCGCGATGCCGCGTTTTCCTACGACGGCAGGCACTGCGTCCTGCAGGGTCTGACCCTGCATGTGCGGGCCGGCGCTCGCATCGGCATCGTCGGCCGCACCGGCGCCGGCAAGACCACGCTCGTCAACCTGGTGACGCGGTTCTACGATCCGACCTCGGGCGCAGTGCTGCTCGACGGCGAGGACCTGCGGCGCTGGCGGCTCGACGATCTGCGGCGGCAGTTCGCGATCGTGCTGCAGGAGCCGGTGCTGTTTTCGACCTCGATCGGCGAGAACATCGCCTACGGCCGCGCCGAGGCGGACGCCGCCGCCATCGAGGCGGCCGCGCGCGCCGCGAACGCCCACGAGTTCGTCGCGGCGCTGCCGCAGGGCTACGCCACCCAGGTGGGCGAGCGCGGCATGCGGCTCTCCGGCGGCGAACGGCAGCGGATCGCGCTCGCGCGCGCATTCCTGAAGGACGCGCCGATCCTGATCCTCGACGAGCCGACGAGCTCCGTGGATCTGCGCACCGAGCAGGAGATCATGGACGCGTTCGAGCGGCTGATGCGCGGGCGCACCACGTTCATCGTTGCGCACCGGATGTCCACCCTCGAGCACTGCGACGCCATCTACGCCGTCGACGGCGGCCGGGTCGCGCCCGCGTCGGCGCTGAGCTCGGGCCGCCTGCTCTCCAATCAAGGCCTGGGGGGACTGGGGTCGGGCAAGGCGACCCTGCCGCGATGAAGGCGATCGTGACGGGAATGGTGGCGACGTATCCCGTCGGCGGCGTCGCCTGGGACTACGGTCAGTACGTCCTTGGGCTCGAGAAGGTGGGATTTGAGGTTTATTACGTCGAGGACACCGGTCTCGCGTCCTACAACCCCGATGCACGCGCCTACGGGCCGGCGTACGACCACGGCATCGCCTTCCTCCAGCAGAGCCTGGCCGCGTTGTCTCCGGCCCTGGGCAGCCGCTGGCACGTGCGAACGCCCGAGGGCGCCATACATGGACTACCGCTCGAGGATTTGCGCGATGTCGTCGCCGAGGCCGACGTGTTCCTCAACGTGTCGGGCAGCGCGCTGATGCGCGACGACTATCTCCCCTGCCGCAACAAGGTGCTCGTCGACACCGATCCGGGCCTCACTCAGATGCGGAACTTCCCGCGCTGGGATGCGCGTCCAAGCTGGATGGGGACGCATGGCTACCGCGCGCATGACCACTTCCTCACCTATGCCGAGCTGATCGGAACCGAGCACTGCACTCTGCCAACGCTGGGACTCGCGTGGCAGCCGACCCGGCCGCCGGTGGTGCTGGAGCTCTGGAAGCCTGAACCGCCCGGCGAGCGCTGGACGACCGTGCTGAGCTGGCGTGAGCTGGAACCGATCGAGTACCAGGGACGCCGCTACGGGGGAAAGGAAATGGAGTTCCAGAACATCGAGGCGCTGCCGCGGCACACCGCAGCCCCCCTCGAAATCGCCGCCGGCGGCAACGCGCCCACCGAGCACTGGCGCGCGCTCGGCTGGTCGGTGATCGATTCGCAGTCAATCTCGGCGCGCGCCGCCGATTATCGTTCCTACGTCGGGGGCTCGAGGGGAGAACTCAGCGTCGCCAAAAACACCTATGTCGCGACGCAGTGCGGCTGGTTCAGCTGCCGTACGGCGTGCTATCTCGCCGCCGGCCGTCCCGCGGTCGTCCAGGACACCGGGTTCTCGCGCCTGCTCCCCTGCGGCGACGGCGTGGTCGCGTTCCGGGATTGCGGCGGCGCGGCTGCCGGCGTCGAGCGGATCGAAGCCGACTACGCCATGCACGCCCGCGCGGCGCGCGATTTCGCCGAGGCCCACCTTGCCTCCGATACCGTGCTGGGCGAGCTGCTCGAGCGCGTGGGAGTCGGATAGGCCGTGGACGTCCGCGAAATCACAGGCGCATGGGACTACGCTTCGCTTCTTCCGGGCGTGCAGGTCGGAGCCGGATGCTTCATCGAGCGCAAGGAAAGCTTTCGCCGCTTCCGCAGCATGCGCGAGCCGGGCTTGCGCCTCGGCGCGAATGTGCTCGTCTATACGTGGGCCGAATTCAGCGTCGAGCCCGCAGGCGAGATCAGCGTCGGCGACGATTCGATCCTGGTCGGTCCCATCTTCATGTGCGCGGAGCGCATCAGCGTCGGCCGGCGAGTGCTCATCTCCTACCACGTCACCATCGCCGATTGCGATTTCCATCCGCTGGATCGGGTCGCGCGCCGCCAGGACGCGCTCGCCAACGCCCACGGGGGCGATGCGAGCCTGCGTCCACCGCTGGTGTCGCGGCCCGTCGCTATCGAGGACGACGTGTGGATCGGTATCGGCGCGATCGTCCTGAAAGGCGTGCGCATCGGACGCGGCGCCAGGGTGGCCGCGGGCGCCGTGGTGACGCGCGACGTCCCTGATGGCGCGACGGTGGCAGGCAACCCGGCGCGACTGGCGCCGCCGGGAGCCGCCCTCTGACGCCTGCGCCGACGCAGGACTGGTTCGATCGCCCGCTGCCCGAAAACGTGCGCATCGGCGCGGGCAGCTGGCTGCATAGCGCCTACGCGTTTCTGCACAGCGAGAGCCGGCGCACGTGGGCCCTGAGCGTCGGCCGCAATACCGGCATTTACAGGGGCAGCTTTTTCGAGCTGGGGCCGCAGGGCGAGGTGCGGATCGGCGACTATTGCACCTTGGTGGAAGCCATCATCGCGACCAATCGCCTGGTCGTGATCGGCAACTATTGCTTCCTGGCGCACGAGGTGGTGATCGCCGACCACTTCGCCGCGACGCCATGGCGCGCCGACAAGGAGCCGGCAGCGCCGCTGTCACAAGACGAGCCTTCGGTCGTTCTGGGCGACGACGTGTGGATCGGGGCCGGCGTCACGCTGCTGAAGGGCGCGCGGATCGGCGCCGGCGCCGTCGTGGGCGCGGGCGCGATCGTCGACTTCGAGGTGCCTGCGGGAGCCGTGGTTGCCGGCAATCCAGCCCGCGTGGTCGGCTGGAGCGGCGCAAACGCCGCCGGAAGCTAGGCTTCGGCGCCGAGCTTCGGAATGAAGATCACGAAGAGGTTCGCGATCACGATCGTCGCGGCGAGGAAGTAAAAGCTCGAGATGAGCCCGTGCCGGTCTGCCACCATGCCGGCTAGGAACGGCCCTACGGCGGCGCCGATCGCCTGCGCGCCGAAGAGAATGCCGATGCTCGAGCCACCCAGGTTCTTCGGGGTCGCTTCCAGCAGCCAGGCCTGGATCACCGGGCGGATGGCATAGAGGAAGAAGCCGAGCACCGCGACCAGCGCGACGAAGAGCGCCGAGCCCCCGGAAAACGCCATCGCGAGAAGCACCACCGCAGTCGTCGCCATGCTTCCCATGACGATGCTGCGCCGCCCCATGCGGTCCGAAAGATGGCCGGCGATGGGCGCGGCGGCGAAGCCCGCGGCCTGCAGCGCGAACAGGCACGCGCCCACCACGAACGGCGAATAGCCCATCTCGCGAGCGAGGTAAACCGGCAGGAACGTCAGTAGCGCCGACTGCGTCATGGCTCGAAACGTCGAACCGGTCGAGAGCAGGATCAGCGCGCGATTGCGGAAAAGCTGCCGCACCCCGCTCCAGTACTGGGCTAGCGTCTGCGATTCATGCGCAGCGGATTTCTTTCCGCCGAGGCGCATGGAACCGAGGAACACGAGCATGAGCAGCGCCACCACGAGGCCCGGCAGCACGTTCATCACCACCACCTCGCGCCAGGTGAACACCGCGAGCGCGCCGCCGATCACGATTGGGGCGATCGCGTCGCCCACGTTGCCGCCCATGCCGTGCAGCGAAAGCACCAGCCCCTTGCGGTCGGGATAGCGCTGCGCGAGGGTCGGGATGGCGGTCGGGTGCCAGATGCTGTTGCCGAAGCCGACCAGCGAGACGCACATGAGCAGCATGAGGTAACCGTGCGTGAAGCCGATCAGAAGGTACGGGAACCCGACCCAGAAGAGCGACACCGCCATGAGGAGGCCCTTGCGCCCTACGGTATCCACCACCACGCCGCCCGGGATGTTCGCGACCGCCGCGGCGACGTACTGGCAGGTGATGATGAGGCCGATCTGGCTGTACGTGAGACCGAGCTCGTTGCCGATCAGCGGAAGCAGCAGGTAGAACGTCGCCGGATACCAGTGCGTGAGCGCATGGCCGGTGGTGATCAGCCACAGCTCGCGCCATGCACCGGTCCGGGGCTTGGAATCAGTGAGGACTGCGCTCAAACCGTCGCCTTTTCTTTTTTCTTCAAAAACATCTCTACCAACTCAGGAGTGACCACGGTGTTCGGCAGGTACTCGGGCGCGTTCTCGAGCTGCTCCAGGTCGTTCAGCCCGCACGCCTTATAGATCCGGTTCACCACCGAGATCAGCC
>DATLUZ010000142.1:0-25081 GCA_035577785.1 Burkholderiales bacterium
GGACCTCGTCAAGCGATCGCTCGGCGAGGTTCCGCTGGTAGGATTCTTCTGCAACGGCGAAATCTCCCGCGACCGGCTGTACGGCTACACCGGCGTCCTGACCGTCTTCAGATAGGAGTGTTCCATGGCAAAGGCAGTCCGCTTCCACAAGCAGGGTGGTCCCGAGGTCATGCAGTACGAGGATGTCCAGGTCCCCGACCCCGGCCCGGGCCAGGCGCGCATCCGCCACACCGCGATCGGCGTCAACTTCGTCGACATCTATCAGCGCTCGGGCCTCTATCCGATGCAGCTGCCGCAGGTCGGCGGCAATGAAGGCGCGGGCGTGGTGGAGGCGGTCGGACAGGGCGTCACCGACCTCAAGGCGGGCGATCGCGTCGCCTACACCGGCCTGCCCGGCTCGTACTGCGAGGCGCGCATCGTGCCTGCGGAGCGAATGGTCAAGCTGCCCCAGGGAATCTCGGACGAGCAGGCCGCTTCGATGATGCTGAAGGGCCTGACGGTGCACTACCTCATCCACACCACCTATCCCGTGAAGAAAGGCGAAACCGTGCTGTGGCACGCCGCCGCCGGCGGGGTGGGCCTCATCGCCTGCCAGTGGCTGAGGCACCTCGGCGTCACGGTGATCGGCACCGCCGGCTCCGACGAGAAGTGCGCGCTCGCCAAGTCGCACGGCGCCGAGCACGTCGTCAACTACAGTCGCGAGAACTTCGTCGAGCGCGTGCAGGCGATCACCGGCGGCAAGAAGGTGCCGGTGGTCTACGACTCGGTGGGCAAGAGCACCTGGGAAGGGACCCTGGAGTGCCTGCGGCCGCGCGGTCTGATCGTGTCCTTCGGCAACGCCTCCGGGCCGGTTCCGCCGGTCAACCTCGGAATTCTGTCGACCAAAGGCTCGCTCTACGTCACCCGGCCGACGCTCGCCACCCACATCGCGAGCCGCGCCGACCTTGTCGAGCGCTCAAACGATCTGTTCGAGGTGGTGAAGAGCGGCAAAGTGAAGATCGAAACGAGCAAGCGCTACAAGCTCGCCGATGCGGCGCAGGCGCACCGCGATCTCGAGGCGAGGAAGACGACCGGATCGGTCGTCCTCCAGCCCTAGTCGATCTTACTTGATCCCGAGGATGCCCTTGGCCTTGCCGAGGGCAGCCATCGATTCGTTGTGCTTGCCGGCCTTGTGGAGCTGCTCGCCGTCGTCGCGCAGCTTTTTCACCTCCGCCGTCTGCTTCGCGTCGAGCTTGGCCTTGGGTAGCGCCGCGTCGATCGCCTTCATCTCGTTGGGGCAGTTGTGGGCCCACGCCATCGAGGCGAACGCGAGTGCTGCAACGGTCAATGCGATACGCTTCATGTCGCTCTCTCCGTATGGTTCTTGATGTGGCGGCGCTGAGGGAGCGCCTGAAGCGCACCCCGCCCGCGTTCTCAGTATACGGCGACGACGACCGCCGCGAGTCGGTCGCGGCCGTCCCGACCGCGGCCGCGGTGCTGGTGCCGATCGTCGAGCGCCCGTCGGGCCTCACGGTCATCTTCACCCGCCGCACCGCGCACCTGAAGGCGCATTCGGGGCAGGTCAGCTTTCCGGGCGGCCGCGCCGAGCCCGAGGACCCGACGCCCGAGTTCACGGCCCTGCGCGAGGCGCAGGAGGAGATCGGCCTCGCGGCCGAGCGCGTGGAAGTGCTCGCGCGGCTGCCCGACTACCACACCCGCACCGGCTTCCGGGTCACGCCGGTCGTGGCCCTCGTCACCGCCCCGGTCGAACTGGTCCCCGACCCACGTGAGGTGGAAGAGGTGTTCGAAGTGCCGCTCGCGTTCCTGCTCGATCCCGCCAACCACCGCCGCGAGACCCGCGAGCTGCAGGGGCGCAGCGTGGGCTACTACGTGATGCGGTACGGGACCCACACCATCTGGGGCGCGACCGCCGGGATGCTGGTGAACCTGTACCGCCACCTGGCTGAATAGAATGCCGCCATGAGCGTGCTCGCGATCGTCGTCGCCCTGCTCGCCGAGCAGTGGCGGCCTCTCGACAGCCGAAGAACCGTGCAGCCGGTCCTCGAGGCCTGGGCGGGGTGGCTCGAGCACGCGTTCAACGGCGGCGAGAAGAGCCACGGCATGGTGGCCTGGCTGGCGGCAGTGCTGCCGCCGGCTGCGGCCGCGATCGCAATCCACCATCTTCTCGCCTCTGTCCACTTCCTGCTCGCCGCGGCATTCAACATCGCAGTGCTCTATTTCACCCTCGGCTTTCGCCAGTTCAGCCACCATTTCACCGAGCTGCAGCTCGCGGTGAAGTCCGGCGACATCGAGCGTGCGCGCTCGCTGCTCGAGCAGTGGCGCGGCGCCTCGGGCGTGGTGCGCACCCGGGAGGAAGTGATCCGGCTCGCGATCGAGGAGGCGCTGATCTCGTCGCAGCGGCACGTGTTCGGCGTCATCTTCTGGTACGTCCTGCTGCCGGGTCCCAGCGGCGCGATCCTCTACCGCCTGGCCGCTTACCTGCGCGAGCGCTGGAAGGGCCTCGGCGGCTTCGGCCGCTTCGCCGAGAACGCCTTCGAGCTGATCGAATGGCCGGCGGTGCGCCTCACCGCGGCCTCGTTCGCCGTGGTCGGCGACTTCGAGGACTCGATCTACTGCTGGCGCACCCAGGCGCGCGCCTGGGCCGAGCCGAACGAGGGCGTGGTGCTCGCCGCAGGCGCGGGCGCGATGGGGCTGCGTCTGGGCATGCCGGTGCAGGAGGTCGAGGGCATGCAGCCGCGCCCCGAGCTCGGCGTCGGCGAGCCCGCCGACGGGCCGTTCCTCGACAGCACCGTGGGCCTCGTCTGGCGCGCGCTGGTACTCTGGATATTCGTGCTCCTCGTCGTCACCGTAGCGCGGCTACTGTAGGCACGCTAGGTGCTTCACGGCCTGGGTGAGACGCCGCTACAAGCGAAAGCGATCCATCGTAAAAGCCGCCGAGTTGTCACTCGCTGCGCCCCAGGTAATCGCAATCCGCACCGCGCGCATGCTCGCAGCGGGCGTCAACCCGAGTGCGCGCGACCGGCGCGAGTTCGAGCGCATGGGCACGGAAAAGGTCGTGGCCTTCTGGGAATCGATGCAAGCCATGGGGCTGGAGGTGGCGAAAGCGCAGCAGCAATACGCGCTGTTCGCGCTGAGCCACTGGTGGTCGCCGTGGGTCAGCCCGTGGTCGGCGGCGGCGAGCGCGACCAGGGTGCTGGAAAAAGGGCTAGGGCCGGTGCACCGGCGTGCGTCGGCGAATGTCCGCCGGCTGCGGAAGCCTCGCCGGCGCTGAGCTAGCCCTTCCGATAGGCGCCGCAGCGCCAGCACTGGCTGAACTGCGCGCCGAGCGTCTCGCCGCAGTCGCAGGTCCAGTCGGGACCCGCGGGCGGTTTCCAGCGAAGGATTTCTTCCGCTCTCGGAAGGTCCGCGTCTTCCAGGACCCAGACCTGGGCCTCGCACTCCGCGGGCGGCAGCTCGCCCATGGCCGAGGACAGGTACTGGTTGCGCACCAGCACGCGGATGCCCGCGGCCTCGAGCAGGTTCTTCGCGTGGTGGACGAGCTGCTGGTTGTAGGAGCCGAAGACTCTCTTCACCGGGCGGAGCGAAACGTCAGCGGCAAGCGCGGCCTGAGATCGAACTCCAGGGGCCGCTCGCTTGCAAAAGTGAACTCCAGCGCGTAGTCGGCGCCTGCCTTGAACCTTACGACTCCGCGCTCGTGTATCGCCGCAGCCGGTTTCGAGAGCGGTGCCGTTGCGGGAAGCGAGACGTCGATCCTCGATATCAGGCGAATGGGCACGCGATGCTCAATGGGCTCCTTGCGAGACGCGCCAGGCGCTCTTGCGGCCAGAAATGCCAGCTCCGGCTCCGTCAGGGGGACCCCTCGAGCAAATTCAATTGAGGTCCCAACCGGAAGATAGCGCGGCTTGTACGACCACGTCGCGAAAGGCAGCGGAGATTCGTCCGTCCGAAAAAGGATGCCGAACGGACACGCCGCCTGGTTTCGCTCCAACCAGCGCTGCCACAAGCGGGTGTCCTGGGCTTCGGGGCTGCGGGCTTCGTCTTCGTTACTCACCCACAACAGCTCGAGATACGCATTCGAGAAGAAGAACCTGCGGTTCGCCGTGCCCTGGCCGGGATGGCGATTGCCCGAGCCTTCGACCAGACCGAGCTCAACGAGCGCTCGAGCCTCCGGCGCGCCCGGCGAGCAGCAGATGAACACATGGTCTACCGACAGCATCCCGCAGCATCATTCACGCGGTCCTCAACCGCGCGATGCGGGCGGCGGCCGGAGGATGGGAATCGTAGAACGCGGAGTGCACCGGGTCGGGCGTGAGCGTGCTGGCGTTGTCCTTGTAGAGCTTGACCAGCGCCTGCTCGAGGTCCGAGGGCTGCGCAAACCGCACCGCGTACGAATCGGCCTCGAACTCCCGCTTGCGCGAGTAGCGGCTCATCAGCGGATCGAGGAAGAACGTGAACTCCGGGATCGCGAGCAGGAACAGCGCGAGCGCGGCCGCCATGCTGGGCGTGGCGACTCCCAGCCCCGAAAAGAACCACGGCTGGTCGTACACCTGGCCGAGGATCCAGAAGCCGGCGAGGCTGAAGGCCGCGCTGAGCGCGATTCCCTTCGCGATGTGGTGCAGCTTGTAGTGGCCGAGCTCGTGGGCGAGCACCGCCTCGACCTCGGAGATGCTGAGGCGCTGGATCAGCGTGTCGAACAGCACGATGCGCTTGCCGGCGCCGAAGCCGGCGAAGAACGCGTTGCCGTGGCTCGAGCGCTTGGAGCCGTCCATGACGAAGAGGCCCCGGTACTTGAAGCCGCACCTGGCGAGCAGCGCCGCCACCCGCGCGGAGAGCTCGCCCTCGGTGACCGGGGTGAACTTGTTGAAGAGCGGCAGGATGAGCGCGGGATAGATCATCATGAAGACGACGAGGAACGCCACCAGCACCAGCCAGGCGTAGACCCACCACAAGGCGCCCATCTTCTGCATCAGCCACAGGATCGCCATCGCGAGCGGCACGCCGAGCACGGCCGAGACCGCGAGCTGCTTGGCGAGATCGGACAGGAACAGGGCGAAGGTCATGCGGTTGAAACCGAACTCCTGCTCCACGACGAAGATGCGGTAGATGGCGACCGGCAGGCCGACGACGAACTGGACCGCGAACACGCTCACGAGCAGCGCCGTTCCATGCGCGAGCGAGCCGGGCGCGACGAGCGGGCCCCAGGCATCGGAGAGAAGCTGGATGCCGCCGCCGAGCGTGAGGCCGAGCACGAGCAGCGTCCCGACGAAGAGGCTCACCAGCCCGAGGCGCGCCTTAGCCACGGTGTAGTCGGCCGCCTTCTGGTGCGAGGCGAGCGGGATCGCTTCGGCGAAGGTCTGCGGAACCGCGGCGCGGTGCGCGCTCACGTGGCGGATCTGGCGCAGCGCGAGCCACAGGCGCGTGGCGGTGGCCGCGGCCAGCGCGGCGAGAAAGATCCAGGTCAGGGCGTTCGACATCGCCATGAGAGAATAAGCCATGCCCGCCGATCCGAACAACCTGATCTGGATCGACATGGAGATGACCGGCCTGCAGCCCGACAGCGACCGGATCATCGAGATGGCGCTGCTCGTCACGGATGCGCAGCTCAACATCCTCGCCGAGAGCCCGGCGTGGGTGCTGCACCAGCCCGACGAGGTGCTCGAGGCGATGGACTCGTGGAACAAGGGCACGCACGCGAAGACCGGGCTCATCGGCCGCGTCAAGGCTGCGTCGCTCACCGAGGCGCAGGCCGAGTCGATGGCGCTCGAGTTCCTCGCGCCGCACGTGCCGGCCAACGCCTCGCCGATGTGCGGCAACTCGATCTGCCAGGACCGCCGCTTCCTCGCCCGCTGGATGCCGCGGCTCGAGGCGCATTTCCATTACCGCAACCTCGACGTGTCCACGCTGAAGGAGCTGGTGCGGCGCTGGAAGCCGGAGCTCCTCAAGGGCTTCAGCAAGGAAGGCAAGCACGAGGCGCTCGCCGACATCCTCGAGTCGATCGAGGAGCTTAAGTTCTACCGCAAGAGCGTGATGTCGATCTGATCCGGCTCCGCGCCGGCCGAGCCCCAGTCCGCGCATGGATCGCCGATGAACACGGCGGGTCCGTCATGGAAAGTGACCGTGTTCGGAGCGATCACCGCCGCGTCCATCAGGTCGGTCAGCCATTGCTCGAAGTCCATGGCGCGAGCATAAGGGAGGCACGACCGGCGCTCAGTGCGCTTACGCACCGGGCGAGAAAATCGGGGTCGGACCCCGGTTTTTCTTGGTTCTGAATCTCGGGGTCTGACCCCGATTTTCTATTCAACTTCGACGATGCACTCGATCTCGACCGGGATGCCCATCGGCAGCGAGCCCATGCCGACCGCCGAGCGCGCGTGCTTGCCGCGCTCGCCGAACACCTGGACGAAGAGGTCGGAGCAGCCGTTGATCACCTTGGGCTGGTCCTCGAAGTCGGGCACGGCGTTCACCATGCCGAGCACCTTGACCACGCGCTTGACCTTGTCGAGGCTGCCGAGCTCGGCGCGCATCACCGCAATGAGATCGAGGCCCACGCTGCGCGCGTGCTGGTAGGCCTGCTCGACCGTGTACTCGCGCCCGACCTTGCCCTTCGGCCGCTTGCCGTCCTTGCCCGCGCGCGGGCCCTTGCCGGCGAGGAAAAGGAGATTGCCCGTGCGCACCGCGTTCACGTAGTTGGCCACCGGCGCGGAAACCGCGCCGGGATCGATGCCGAGGTCCTTCAGCCGTTGCTCAGCGCTCATAGGTTTTCCAGCGGCTTCTCCGCGTGCTATTGCAAGGAAACCACCTTGCCGGGGTTCATCAGGTTGTCGGGATCGAACAGCTTCTTGATGTCGCGCATCACGTCGAGCACATCGTCCCCCAGCTCCATGCGCATCGAGCCGATCTTGCCCATGCCCACGCCGTGCTCGCCGGTGCAGGTGCCCTCCAGGCGCAGCGCGCGCTCGACCAGCCGCTTGTTGAACGCCTTGGCAAGCTCGGTCTCTTCCGGCTTGGCCGGGTCGACCAGGAACATGAGGTGGAAGTTGCCGTCGCCGATATGGCCGAGGAGCGGCACCGGCGCGATGTAGCTCTTCACGTCCTCCATCGTCTCGTGGACGCATTCCGCGAGGCGCGAGATCGGCACGCACACGTCGGTGGACACCGCGCGCGAGCCGGGCCGGATCTGCAGGCAGGCGAAATAGGCGTCGTGGCGCGCCTGCCAGAGCTGGGTGCGCTCCTCCGGCTTGGTCGCCCAGACGAAATCCATGCCGCCGTGCTCCTTGGCGATCGCCTGCACCGCTTCCGCCTGCTCCACTACGGAGGTATTGCTTCCGTGGAACTCGAAAAATACGGTGGGAGCGACACGGTAGCCGGTCTTCTTGAACTTGTTGATCGCTGCCACGGTCTTGTCGCACACGATGTCGCAGCGCGCCACCGGGATCCCGGCCTGGATGGTCTGGATCACGGTGCGCGTGCAGCCGTCGACCGAGTCGAACGCGCACACCGCCGCAGACATCGCCTCCTGCACCGGGTACAGGCGCACGGTCACCTCGGTGATGATGCCGAGCGTTCCCTCCGAGCCGACGAAGAGCCGCGTGAGGTCGTAGCCCGCGGCCGATTTCTTCGAGCGGCGCGAGGTCTGGATCACGCGGCCGTCGGCGAGCACCACCTTGAGCGAGAGCACGTTCTCCCGCATGGTGCCGTAGCGCACCGCGTTGGTTCCCGACGCGCGGGTTGCCGCCATGCCGCCCAGGGTGGCGTCCGCGCCGGGATCGACCGGAAAAAACAGACCCGTGTGCTTGATGTACTCGTTCAGCTGCTTGCGCGTCACGCCGGCCTGCACCACGGCGTCGAGGTCCTCCTCGTGCACCGCGAGCACCTTGTTCATCCGCGACAGGTCGATCGACACGCCGCCCTGCAGCGCGAGGATGTGCCCTTCGAGGGAGGTGCCGACGCCGAACGGGATCATCGGCACGCGGTGGCGGCGGCAGATGTCCACGACGTCGCGCACTTCGTCCGTAGTTTCAACAAACAACACGGCGTCGGGAAGGGCATACGGAAAATACGACTCGTCCTTGCCGTGGTGCTCGCGCACCGCGGCGGAGGTCGAAACGCGCTCGCCCAGCAGCGCCTTGAGCTCCGCGAGCGCCGTGTCGAAGTCGCGGGGCTTGTTCATGAGCTCATTTTAGGCGGATCTCGCCGTCGAACGGCACGCGCACGCCGAGCGAGGGGATCTCGAGGGTGCACTTTACCGGCAGCGCTTCGCTGCCCTTCAGCTTGCCCGACTCGATCGACTTCTGCACCGCCTGCTCGATCTCGCGCTGCGAGCTCACCCCCACCATCTTCAGGAACTTGCGGATGCTGAGGTTGAAGGTTTCCTGGTCCATCAGTGCTCTCCTTTGAGGATCCTGTTTGCAAGATCTTTGCCCAGCTCGACGCCCCATTGGTCGAAGCTGTTGATGTTCCAGACCACTCCCTGGGTGAAGACCTTGTGCTCGTAGAGCGCGATCAGCCGTCCCAGCGTCCTGGCATCGAATTTGTCGAAAATCAGGACGCTGGACGGCCGGTTGCCGGGATATTGCCGGTACCGCGGCAGGCTGGCGTCGTCGGTGCCGAACGCAAGCGCATCGGCCTGCGCGCGGCAGTTCGCCGAGAGCTTCGCCTCCAGGCCGAGCTCGATGAAGTCGCACGCGACGAGCTGCGTGCCCTGGTGCAGCAGCTGGTGGAAGGAATGCTGGCTCACCGTGCCTTCGGCGCCGAACAGCACCGGCGCCGTGGCATAGGCGATGCTGCGCCCGTCGCGGTCCACGCGCTTGCCGTTCGACTCCATCTCGAGCTGCTGGAGGTAGGACGGAAGCAGGCGCAGCGCGTTCGCATACGGCAGCACGGCGTGCGTCGGGATGCCGAGGAAATTCACGTTCCACGCGCCGACCAGCGCCATCAGCACGGGAACGTTCTTCTCGAGCGGGGCCTGCGCGAAGTGCCCGTCGACTTCCCTTGCGCCGTCGAGGAACTGCTGGAACGCGTCCGGGCCGATGGCGCACATCGCCGCGAACCCCACCGCGGACCAGACCGAGAAGCGCCCGCCGACCCAGTCCCACATGGGGAAGATCTCCTGCGCACCGAGCTGCTTCGCCAGCGCCACGTTCGCCGTGACCGCGATGAAGTTCCTTGCACCCCACGCCTTCGCGGCCTGGGCGTTGGCCATCGTCTCCTGCGTGGTGAAGGTCTTGGAAACCACCACCACCAGAGTGCTGTCCGGCTCGGCGCCGTCGAGCGCGCGCGCGAGGTCCTTCGGATCGACGTTCGCGGCGAAGCGCACGTCGAGCGCGCCATCGCCGAGGGCGTCGGCGAGCAGCCGCGGCCCGAGGTCCGAGCCTCCGGTGCCGAGGTTCACGATCCGCTTATAGCGCTTCTCCTGCCGTATTCGTGCCGCCAGGCTTTGCGCCCGTTGCAGTGTCTCTTTGACCTCATCTGGAGCATCGGTTGCGCGCAGGACCGTATGCCACGCGGGCCGGTTCTCCGTGTTGTTGACCGCCTTGCCGGCGAGCAGCGCCTCGCGCCACTCGGCGAAACCGCGCTCGGCGGCGAGCCTGACGAGGAGGCGCAGCGTCATGGCGCCCAGCCGCTGGCGCGAGTAGTCGTAGCGCATGCCCGGGCCTTGCGCCATGAGCTGGACGCTCCTCGCGACGTCCTGCTCGAACAGGCCGCGCAGCCGCACGCCGCGCCAGCTTTCCGCGTGGTGCGCGAGGTCCTGCCATGCCTTGCAGTCGGTGGGGGCGGTGGTGTTCATTTCCCGAAGCGGTAGAGGCGGAAGCGCTCGTTCTTGTCGCCCGGGCGGCCGACGTCGGCGAGCTTGGTCCAGCCTGCGCCGGGCGCGTCGAACTCGTGCTGAGCGTTTCCTTGCACGAGCAAAAGCGGGCACTCCTGCGGTTTGCCGAAATTGAATGCGCGCGGCTGAATGTCGCCATAGTAGTCGAGCGAGGCGCCTTGCGGCACGCCCAGGTTCTTCTGCGTCATGCAGGTCGTGCCGACCGGGATCTTCGAGCGCAGCTGCAGCGCGACCGAACGGTAGCCCTTCTGGTGGTCGGCCCACGGCATCCACAGGGTGGCGAACGTGCCCCAGAGCAGCACGATCCCGCTGGCCCAGCGCGCGACGCTGCGCGTGGGCGAATACTTGGTGAAGAACATCAGGTAGAGCCAGATCGCGGTCAGCGCGAGCGCGACGAGGAACAGGAACGGATTGAACTCCGGCACGAAGCCGGGAGCCATTCTCGCGAAGTTGTTGGCGATCTTCGGCGGCAGCCCGGTCATCATGGCGACATAGCCGAGCCACACCAGGCCGCCGAAGAAGGCGAACGTGATCAGGCCGAACCAGTCGAGCGCGGCGGCGGCGCCGCGGCGCAGGCTCGGCACGCCCTGCGCCCCGAGGATGGCGAGCGGCGCGAGAAGCGGCAGCAGCGTCACGTCCTGCTCCTGTCCCCACACCGCGAGCGCCGGGAACATGATCAGCACCGTGAGCGCCGGCACGAACAGCTGCGGCTCGCGCCAGCGCCGGCGCAGCGACCACAGCGTCCAGGCCGCGAGCGGCAGGGCCGGCCAGGCGAACCATCCAATGGTGTTGACGAAGTACCGCAGCGTCGCCCATATGCTGGGTTGCGGCGCCACGTTCAAGTTCCACCATAGCGCGAATGCCTCCGGCGCTCGCCTGAAAAGCGCCACCGGCCAGGCCACCCCGAGGGGGACGGCGACCACGATGGCGACTACCATGAAGAGGAGCGCGCGGCGCGTACGGGAGGGTGCGTGGACGAAGTACCCTGCGACCGCCGCGAGGTAGAGCGCCGCAGGCGCCGCCCAGTTCGAGGAGGCCGCCCCGGCGCCGAGCGCGACGCCGAAGGCAAGGCCGGCGGCGAGCGGGTACGTGTGCGCGCCCGCGAGCGCGGCGAAAGCGCCGCACAGGGCGGCGAGCGTGGCGAGCTCGGGCACCGCTTCGTGCGCGTGCACGATCAAGCCCACCGAGCCGAGCACGAGGAGCATGGCGGCGGAGCCGCTCGCGGCCCGATCCTGCGTGATGACCCAGTCGCGGCCCGCGCGGTAGGCGAGCCAGAAGGCGAGCAGCATGAAGGCGCCGCTCGCAAGGCGGGCGCCGGAGGCGAACTCGATTACGTACTGGAGCGCGCTGCCAAAGGCGAGCGCCACCCAGTGGTAGAGCGGCGGGTCGTTGAGCCACAGCCACCCACCCACGCGCGGCACCACCAGCTCGCCGCTCTTCGCCATGTCGTAGACGATGCCGAGGCCGATGGCGTCGTGCGATTTCCACAGCTCGTGGCCGGCGAGCCCGGGCAGGACGAACGCCAGCGCGATCAGCGCGAGCGCCTTGGGCGGCAGCGGCAGCCGCAGTGGAGGAAACGCCCGGAGGGAGATCATCTCCCCCGAGGACCTACTTCTTGTCCGCGGGTTTCTTGGTGTAGCGGCGCTTGAACTTCTCGACCCGGCCCGCCGTATCGACGATCTTCTGCTTGCCGGTATAGAACGAGTGCGACTCCGACGACACCTCGAGCTTGACCACGGGGTACTCCTTGCCGTCCTCCCACTTCATGGTCTCGCGGCCCTTGGTGTCGATGGCCGATCGGGTGAGGAAGGCGTGGTTGGCGCTGGTGTCGAGGAAGATCACCGGCCGGTATTCGGGGTGGATGCCGTGTTTCATGGGGCGCGCATTATAAAGGAAAACCCCGAAAACCGGGGTTTTCAAAGCCTTCCTCCGTGCTTTCAAAGCCTACCTTCCCGCTTCAGCTCCAGGTACCGGTTCACCAGGGCGATCGGGAGCCGCTCCGGCTCGACGTCGAGGGTCATGACCCCGGTGGCGCTGACGCGCCGGAAGACCCGCTCGCGCAGCGCCAGGTAGTCGGCCGCGGCGGCGTGGGTCACCGCGCGATCGAAGCTGTCGACTCGCGCCGAGAGCGCCCGGCCGAGGATCGCCTCGCGCAGCGAGGCGAGCACGACCAGGTGGCGCGTGCGGAGCAGGCGCAGCGCCGGCAGCAGAGTTTCGTCATCCTCGTCGCGCAGGTTGGTGAGGAGGATGACCAGCGCGCGCCGGCGCATGTGCCGCATCACCTCGCTGGCCGCAAGGTCGTAGTCGGGCACCGCGAGCGTCGGCTCCAGGTCGTAAACGCGGTTCAGCATCGCGTGCACCGCCGCCACGGACTTGCGCGGCTCGAGATAGCGCTGCACCCCGCCCATCGTGATCATGCCCACGGCGTCGCCCTGGCGCAGCGCCACGTGCCCGAGAAGGAGCGCCGCGTTCAGCGTGTGATCGAAGTGCGAGAGCTCCGCGTCCTTGGACGCCATGCGCCGGCCGCAATCGATCACCAGCAGCACGCGCTGGTCCTTGTCCTCCTCGTACTCGCGGGCGATCAGGCGCGCGGTGCGCGCGCTCGCCTTCCAGTCGATCGCGCGCTGCGGATCGCCCTGCCGGTACTCGCGCAGCTGATGGAACTCGGTGCCTTCGCCGCGGCGGCGCACCTGCAGCACACCGATCTGCGAGAGCCGGTTGTCGGTGGCGAGCAGCGTGTACCGCGCGAGCGCCTGGAAGTTCGGATAGACGCGCACCGGCGCCTCCTCGCCGGCGCGCCGCCTCGCCTGCCAGAGCGCAAGAGGCGAAACGACGCGCGCCTCTGCGCGGCCGAAGCGCGCCTCGCCGCGCGCGACCGGCCGCACCTGGTAGCGCAGCTCCGTCCAGCCGCCCGCCGCCAGCGCCGCCGCGCGCGGCAGCCCTTCGGCCTCGAGCGAGGCGGGGTGATGGTCGTGGATCTCGAGACGGACCGGGCGCCGGGCGCGGTTCAGGACCCTCAGGACGACCTCGGTCCGCACCCCGAGCGCGAGGGCGTGGGGGACGCGCCGCGCGAGTTCCGGCGCGGGCAGGCGCAGCGCCATCACGGCATCGAGGAGCGCCACCGCCGCGACTACCGCCGCTGCGGCGAACCAAAGCGCCTGCGCGCCGTAGACCGACGCCGCGAGCGCCGCGGCAAGGAGCGCTGCCAGGAGCCACAGCAGGCGCGTCGACGGCAAGATCATTTTCGGGGTGCTTCGATTTTCTCCAGCAGCCCTTTAAGAATCGTGTCGGTATCGCGCCCTTCCAGCTCGAGCTCCGGCGAGGGCGCGATGCGGTGGCGCAGCGCCGGCAGCGCCATGCGCTTGACGTCGTCCGGTGTGACGTAGTCGCGCCCTTCGAGCAGCGCCGCCGCGCGCGCCGCGCGCATGAGCGAGATCCCGCCGCGCGGCCCGGCGCCGGCGACGACCCCGGGCCAGCTGCGCGTGGCGCGCGCAAGACGCACCGCATAGTCGAGCACGGCGTCGTCCATCCGCACGGAAGCCGCCACGGTCTGGAGCGAGAGCACGGTGGCGGGCTTCACCAGGGGCATGACCTGGTCGACGTTGAGCTTGTCGCCGACCTTGCCATCGGTGACGTGGCGCACCAGCGCCATCTCGTCCGCGGGCGACGGATAGTCGATGCGCACCTTGAGGAGGAAGCGGTCGAGCTGGGCCTCGGGCAGGGCGTAGGTGCCTTCATGCTCGATGGGGTTCTGGGTCGCGAGCACCATGAAGGGCGGCTCGAGCGCATGCGCCTGGCCCTCGATCGTCACCTGCGCCTCCTGCATTACCTCGAGGAGCGCGGCTTGCGTCTTCGCCGGCGCGCGGTTGATCTCGTCGGCGAGCAGCAGGTTGACGAACACCGGGCCGCGGCGCGCGACGAACGCCTGCGCCTTGGGGTCGTACAGGGTGTGCCCGGTGACGTCTGCGGGCATGAGGTCGGGCGTGAACTGGATTCGCCCGAAGCTGCCGGAGATGGCGCGGGCCAGCGCGCGCACGAGGAGCGTCTTGCCCAGGCCGGGTACGCCCTCGACCAGCACGTGACCGCCCGCGAGCAGCGCGCACAGCACCGCGTCGATCACGTCGCGCTGCCCCACCATCGCCTTGGCCACCTCGGCGCGCAGGGCGGCGGCGACCTTTGCTGCCTGGACGAAGTTTTCTTCTTTCATCTCTCATTTTCCATAATTGGCCTTTTCCAATGCGGCGTGGATGCGCTGCGCAGTGTGCATGGCGCGGATGAATTCGGCGCCGCGAAGGTTCGCGCCGGCGCTCATGAAGCGCTGCACCTCCTCGGGAGGAATCCGCGCGAGCGCGGCGATCCGGGCGATGCGCTCGGCCTGGGTCGCCTGGGCGAAATCGGGCTGAGTGCGCGCGATGCGCCGCAACGCGGCGTCGCGCGCGGCGGCCATCAGGGGTCCGCGCAAGCCCTGGGCCCAGTAGAAACGGCCGCTCGCGCGCAGGTGGTCGAGGAGACGCCGCCGCGCCGGCGCCGGATCGGGGCGCACCGGGCCGAAGCGCGGCGCGACGCGCCAGAGCCACAGGGCGATGAGCGCCGCCACGGCGGCGAGGACCGGGGCCGCGTACTGAGCGAGAAATGCCCACAGCGACAGGCGCTCCGGGCGCAGGTAGATCTGCAGCTCGGTGGCGGGCGTCGTGCCGGCGAGGTGCCAGAAGAAATCGGCGTTGTCCTCGGTGCCGATCAGCTGGTTACGGGCGAAGTGCAGGCCGACGAGCGCGCTCACCGCGCCGTCGCCGTAGTCGAAGCTCACGAAACGCCCCTTCTCGTCCGCGTCCGCGGCCTCCAGCGTCATGGCGCCGAAGAGCGAGACCGCGAGCTTCCTTCCGTTTGCGAGCGTGACCGGAACCGGCTTCGTGGGCGCCGCGCCCCGCTGGCGCTCGACGCCGACGAGGTCGAGCAGCGGATCGGGGACGCCGACGAGCTCCGCTTCGACGATGAGATGGCCACCGGACTCGACCCACGCCACGATCTCGCGCACGCGGCGCGGGTCGAGCGCCTGGCGGCGGTTGGGCAGCAGCAGCACGCTCTTCGGCTTGAGCGTGTCGAGGTCCGGCAGCGAGCGCAGCTCGCGTACCGCGAGACCCATGCGGCTGGCGAAGCGTTCGGCGGCGAGATAGAGGTTGCGGCGCGCCTCGGCCGAAGGCCCCACCCACTCGCGCGAGGGCACGCGCTCGTGGGTCGAGAGGAACCATGCGACGCCCGTCGCAAGCAGCGCGAGCAGCAGAAACGGTAGCAGCCAGCCCCTCACGCGAAGGCCGCCTTATAGGTATCTGCAAGAGATTTGATCTCTTCCAAAGGCGGAACGCGGCTGGCATAGGCGCAACGCCGCCAGGCGTCCACCAGCGTGGCGAAGTACGTCATCCCGGCCAGGCGAACCGCTTCGCCCTCGGTGTGGCTCGAGAGGAGCTGCACGCCGCGCTTGTGCACGAGCTCGGAGAGCGCGCCTCGATAGAGGAGGCTCAGGGCGTCGCGCAGCTTCCCGGCGGCCGCGAGCCGCGCGGCGGCCTCGGGCACGTCCGCCGGCAGGGTGTCGGGGGCGAGCTCCATCCCGAAGAGCGCCGCGGGCGGCTCATAGGTCTCGCGCCGTGCGGCGTCCACGCGCGGCAGCTGGCGCGCGAGCCACCAGAGCGCGTAGCCGAGCGCTGCGATCGCCACGATCCACAGCGCCACCTCGGCCGCCTTGGCGAGCGCATTACCGATGCCGTGCCAGAAGCTGAGGTCGGGCGCCTTGGCATCGCTCGGCTTTGCCGGATCGATCCGTTCCCAGCGCGTGGTTTCGCGGTAATGGCCGAATTCGGGCGCCTTCAGCACCTCGGCGACCTCCTCCTTCGGGTTCTTTTGTTGTGCCAGCGCCGGTTCTGAAAAGCCGGGACAGAAGAAGACGATGCCGATGAAAAAAGCCGAAAGCGCCGCAGCCGCGTAGCGCTCGGCGATGCGGCGCAGCGCGACCTCGATGTCCCAGCCCTCGAGGAGCGTGCGCCGGTTGAGGTAGAGCCCGAAGCCCGCGGCCACGTAGAACGGCTCGAGAAGGAGGATGACCGCGGCGTAGATCAGCGCGTCGGAGACGGACGCCATCTTCATCAGATCGGCGAGGCCGGAGAGGAGCGGGTCCTCGCCGCCGGGAGCGCGCTCCAGGCCCGCCGGCAGCAGGAGCCCCGCCATCGCGCCCGCCGACATGATCAGCGCCGCTTCGAAGTGCAGCCAGACCATCGTGAGCCACACCGCCTGACCGCGCGCGCGCCTGCCCAGAAGACGCTGGCGGTCGCGCGCCTCGCGGCCGCGGCTTCCCTCGAGCTGGCGCACGGGCAGGTTGAACGAGCGCGCGACGTCCCACACGATGACGCGGAGCGCGAGCGCGGCGAACAGGCCGCCCTTCCAATCCCTCCATGAGCGCAAGACGGAGAGGGGACGGGCTATTTCGCCGAACACCGCGCGCGAAAGAACGTGGAGGACGACGCGGTCGTAGAGCGGCTCGAGCCACCAGAAGGCGAGCAGCCCGGCCCACACGGCGTCCAACGCCCAGCCGAGCGCGACCAGCGCGAGCGCGATCGGCGCAACGACGAGCGCGTGCGCCGCGTACACCGGCCGCCACCAGCGCTGCAGCATCGCGAGGCCGAGGTCGGTGGCCTCCCACGGCGAGCGCCTGCGCAGCGCCACGGTGAGATCAGCCGGCTGCACGGGCGCGTCCGGCGAAGCCGAAGTAGGCGGCAAGCAGCATCCAGCCCGCGGCCCCGACCGCGATCTTCGCGGCGAACGGAATCACGGTGTGGGGCGACCAGAAAGCCTCGACGAAGGCGGCGATAAGGAAAAGAATCGCCGCCCCGTACATCACGCGCACCGCCGGCTTCGCCGCGGCCACCAGCGCCGCCTTCCGGGACAGGTCGCCCGGGGCGATGACGGCGAGCCCGAGGCGCAGGCCCGCCGCGCCGGAGAGCACGATCGCGATGAGCTCGAACGACGAATGGCCCGCGACGAACGACCAGAAAGGCCGCCCGTAGCCGATCTCGGTCAGGTAGCCCGAGACCGCGCCGATCACCACTCCGTTGGAGGCGAGAAACCAGATCGAGCCCACGCCGAAGGCGAGCCCGCCGGCGAAGGTCTGGAAGCCGATGCGCACGTTGGTCCAGATGTAGAAGCCGAACATGACGACGTTGGCGTCGGCCTCGCGCATGCCGAGCCGCTTCGAGGCCGGGTCGTACATCTCGTGGAAGCTCGCGATCTGCTCCGGGGTGAGCAGGTAGTGGACGAAGTCCGGGAACGCCTGCAGCACGGCGATCAGCGCGAAAAGCGGGCCGAAGAAAAGCGCCGCCGCCGCCGCCACGAGGCGCCATTCCTGCCGCACCAGCGCCGGGAATCCGGCGAGCAGGAATTCGGCGATGCGCTGTCCCTGGCGGCCGCGGTTGCGGTAGAGCGCGTGGTGCCCGCGCAGCGCGAGCTCGTTCAGCCGGTCGACCAGCGCCGGGCTGTAGCGCCGGTCGGCCGCGAGCGCGAGGCTCTGGCACAGGCGCCGGTAGCGGGCCGGCATTTCCTCCGCCGGAAATACCTTCGATTTTGGATTTTCGAGAAAGTCCTCGAACTCGCGCCACTCGTGCGCATGCAAGGCCTCGAAAGGGGCTTGCTTCATCGGCCTACGTGCGGCCCGCGATGTAGTTCGCCATGCCGATGAGGCGCCGCGCCGCGCCTTCGCCGTGCAGCCGGCCTACGAGCGGCACGGGCAGCTCGGCGAGCTCTTCCACGCGCTCCTGGGTGAGGGTGGTCGAGCGCTCGGCGAGGTCGAGCACCGCGCGCTGCTCTTCCAGCGTGAGCGGCACGGGCGGGGCGATCGCTGCCGCCGCGGGGATGTTCTTGTTCGCCTCGGCTTTCTCGGCCTGGTAGACGACGACGGTGCCCGCGGCGAGGTCGCCCAGGCGCTTGAAGTCGCGGTTGGCGAGCATCGAGACGAGGCCGGTGCCGTAGAGGAACGGCAGGAAATCGACCGCGCGCAGCAGGTTCCGCGTGAGCGCCGCCGGCCAGCGCACCGGCGTGCCGTCGTCGTTCAGCACCGCGAGCCGCATGACGCGCTTCCCCGGCGTCTGGCCGCGCCAGGCGGCCTCGAGCCAGGCCGGCAGCAGCCACTCGACGAAAAACAGGGTGAGCAGCACCACTCCCCAGCCGGCGCGGCCGAACTGGAGGGCGACGCTCATGACCGCGAACACGATTCCGGCGCGGATCGCGAGGTCGACGGCCCACGCCATCGCGCGCGGCACCGGTCCGGCGAGGCGCAGGGTGAGCTCGATGCCTTCCGGGGTCGCTACGCGCCGCGTCGTATCAAGCATCGTAAGGGTTGGTTTTTTTGCCCACGGTTCCCTCCCTTTGGGAATCCGGGTCAGAGTCTAAATGAAATCAATCGGGCCGGCGCCCGAGCGGTTCTTATCCCCGGCGCATGGAGTCGAAGAACTCCGCGTTGGCCTTGGTCGCGCGCAGCTTGTCGATGAGGAATTCGGCGGCCTCGAGCTCGTCCATCGGGAAGAGCAGCTTCCTCAGGACCCAGACCTTCTGCAGGATCGGCTGGTCGATCAGCAACTCCTCGCGCCGCGTGCCCGAGCGGTTGACGTTGATGGCGGGGTAGATGCGCTTCTCGTGCATGCGCCGGTCGAGGTGCACCTCCAGGTTGCCGGTGCCCTTGAATTCCTCGTAGATCACGTCGTCCATGCGGCTGCCGGTGTCGATGAGGGCCGTGGCGATGATGGTGAGCGAGCCGCCTTCCTCGATGTTGCGCGCGGCGCCGAAGAAGCGCTTCGGCTTCTGCAGCGCATTGGCGTCCACGCCGCCGGTCAGGACCTTGCCGGATGCCGGGACCACCGTGTTATAGGCACGGGCCAGCCGGGTAATCGAGTCCAGAAGGATGACGACGTCCTTCTTGTGCTCCACCAGGCGCTTCGCCTTCTCGATCACCATCTCGGCCACCTGCACGTGGCGCGAAGCGGGCTCGTCGAAGGTCGAGGCCACCACCTCGCCGCGCACCGTGCGCGCCATCTCGGTGACTTCCTCGGGCCGCTCGTCGATCAGCAGCACGATCAGCGTGATCTCCGGGTGGTTGGCGACCAGCGCGTGCGCGATGTGCTGCAGCATCACGGTCTTGCCGGCCTTGGGGGGCGACACGATCAGCCCGCGCTGGCCTTTCCCGATCGGCGCAACGATGTCGAGCACCCGGCCGGTGAGGTTCTCCTCCGCCTTGATCTCGCGCTCGAGCTTGAACGCCTTGTCGGGGTGCAGCGGCGTGAGGTTCTCGAACAGGATCTTGTTCTTGGCCGCCTCGGGCGCCTCGGCGTTGACCTTGTCGACCTTGACCAGCGCGAAGTAGCGCTCGCCGTCCTTCGGCGTGCGGATCTCGCCCTCGATCGAGTCGCCGGTGTGCAGGTTGAAGCGCCGGATCTGCGAGGGGGAAACGTAGATGTCGTCGGTGCTCGCGAGGTAGGAGGTCTCGGGCGAGCGCAGGAAGCCGAAGCCGTCGGGCAGCACTTCCAGCGTGCCGTCGCCGAAGATCGAGACGCCCTTCTTCGCCTGGCTCTTCAGCAGCGCGAAGATGAGGTCCTGCTTGCGCATCCGGCTCGCGTTCTCGATGCCGTTGGACACCGCCATGTCGACGAGCTGCGAGACGTGGTGCGCCTTCAGCTCCGAGAGATGCATCGGGATCGCCACAGGATTGGCTGCGGGGGTGCCGGCGTTTTGCGCGGGCGTGGAGTCCTGGGGCTGCTGTGAACGGACTGCGTCGGGCTGGGCCGCTTGTGACCTGCTCATGTTGGGGACATACGTAAGAACCGCCGCGCCGGAGCCGTGGCGCTGGACAACCTTGTTGGATTCACCCCCCTCCGGGATGGAGGGGGCCCTTACCTAGGCAAGACTAAAAGCTTCAGATGTTGCTGTCAAGGAAAGCGGTCAGCTGCGACTTCGACAACGCGCCCACGCGCGTCGCCTCGACGTTGCCGTTCTTGAAGAGCATCAGCGTGGGGATGCCGCGGATGCCGAATTTCGCCGGAACCTGCTGGTTCTCGTCGACGTTGATCTTGGCGATCTTCAGGCGGCCTTCGTATTCCTTGGCGATCTCGTCCAGGATCGGTGCGATCGATTTGCACGGCCCGCACCATTCGGCCCAGTAATCGACCAGGACCGCGGTGTCGGATTTCAGGACTTCCGGCTCGAACGTGTCGTCCGTCACATGCTGGATTGCGGCTATGCCTGCGCTGCTCATGGTTCCTCGTGGGTGTTACGACATGGCTTCCTATTATGGGGGCGCAGCCGGCGCTTCCCAAGGGATATACTAAATAGCTGATTCCGAACGTCTTCTTATAACCCAGATGACTTACGTAGTAACCGAGTCTTGTATCAAGTGCAAGTACACCGACTGCGTCGACGTGTGCCCGGTCGACTGCTTTCGCGAAGGCCCCAACATGCTGGTGATCGATCCCGCGGAATGCATCGATTGCACGCTGTGCGTGCCCGAATGCCCGGTGGAGGCGATCTACGCCGAGGACGACGTGCCGGATGCGCAGAAGGAATTTACCGCGCTCAACGCGGATCTCGCGAAAATCTGGAAGCCGATCATCGAAAGAAAGCCGGCGCCGCCGGACGCCGACGAGTGGGCGAAGACGCAGGAAAAGAGAAAGCTGCTGGAGAAATAAGATCTAGACGATTCTCTCTTCGTCCGACGAAAAGCGGCGCAACAAAAGTCCGCCAAGAGAAGAGCAGCGCAGCAATTTTCGCAACGCAAAATTTTTGTCGTGCATAAGACCACAGTGATTTTGAAATGTAACTCGCAAGTACCAAGTAATACTTTTGAAAGCGAAGTGGCGTAGGCTGTCGAATTGTTCGTTCGGAGGGACAAGATGGAAACAGGAAGGCTCGCATTCACCGCCGTATACCTGAAGTCGACCAGCGGCTACATCGGCTTTATCGAGGAGCTCCCCGGAGTCAATTCACACGGTCGGACCATCGACGAAGCGCGCGACACGCTGCAGAAGCTCGCCGCGGTGGTGTTCGACGAGGAGCGCCGCGGCGCCGAGGAACTGATCGAAGGTAAGGACGTCGTGCGCGAGTCCTTCTTCATCCCGATCCCGCGCGCGGCCTGATTTTTCAATTCAGTTTGAAAAAGGGCGGATCCGATCCGCCCTTTTTGTTTTCTAGCGTACAAACATTCCGGCGCGGTTCTGCTGGCCGTAGGTCACGGCGACGCCGCCCAGGTCGAGCCGCGATTATTCCAACTGTCCCGGCGGGGAGCCCGGGAGAAATTAGCACCGTGTGCAATTGGCTTCGCGCCGAGCTACTCGTAGCGCGCGGCAATGCCTACTTTTCCTCGAAAAATGCGATACGAGTAGACGGTGTACCCGGCGATGAGCGGGAGCACGATCGCGGTCCCGACCAGCACGAAGAGGAGCGAGCTCGGATGCGCCGCCGCTTCCCAGATGGTGAGGCGGTCGATCACCACGAATGGGAACAGGCTGTAGGCGAGGCCGGCGAAGGACAGCACGAAGATCGACACGGCGCCGAAGAACGGCGCGCTGTCGGACTTCTTCAGCCGAAACCAGACCCAGAGCCAGGCCGCGGTGGTGGCGAGCGGCAGGAGCGAGAGATACGTGATGCGCGGGAACGTGAACCACTTCTCCCGCACCGTCTCGCTGATGAGGGGCGTTCCGAGGCTGACGAGCGCCACGGCGAGCGCGACCCACAGAAGCCCCCACCGCGCCCACGCCACGGCCTTCGCCTGCAGCGGCCCGTCGGTGCGCAGGATGATCCAGGTCGCACCGAGCAGCACGTAGCCGCCGCACAAGCTCGCGCCGGTCAGCAGCGCGAAGAGCCAGAACCCCGCGCCTTGCTCGAATCCGGTGATGTAGCGGCCGAGCATCAGGCCCTGCGCGAACGCCGCGAGCGTCGAGCCTGCCCAGAAGAGCCAGTTCCAGAGCTCGCGGTGCCAGCCCTCGGCCTTGATGCGCAGCTCGAACGCGACGCCGCGCAGCATCAGCCCGACGAGCATCGCAATGACCGGGATGTAGAGCGCGCCGAGCACTTCGCCGTGCGCGACCGGGAACGCCACGAGGAGGAGCCCCACGCCAAGGACCAGCCAGGTCTGATTCGCGTCCCAGAACGGACCGATCGAGGCCACCATGCGGTCCTGCTCCTGGCGCTCGGCCGCCGGCAGCAGCATCCCCACGCCGAGGTCGTAGCCGTCGAGCACCACGTAGACGAGGATCGCCAGGCCCATGAGGATGGTGAACACCACCGGCAGCCAGTCGCTCATTCGGACCCCTTTCCGGCGATGTGCGTGAGCACCACCACGTACGAGATCAGGAGCACGGTGTAGGTGAGCACGTACGCGGTGAGGCTCGCGCCGCCCTCGCCGCCGGTGACGCTGCCGACCGCATCCTCGGTGTAGAGGATGCCGGTCACGAGCCACGGCTGGCGGCCGATCTCGGTGACCAGCCAGCCGGCGAGCGTGGCCACCCAGCCGGAGAACGTGAACCCGGCGAAGGCCCAGAGCAGCCAGCGCGGAGTTTGGGGCTTTCTCAGAACAAAAGAACCGATCCAGGCGAGCAGAAGCATCAGCACGCCCGTTCCCACCATCACGCGGAAGGACCAGAACACCGGTGCCACCGGCGGCGTGTCTTCGAAATCCTCGAGGCCTTTCACCTCGCCGTTCAGGTCGTGCACCAGGATGAGCGAGAGCGCCCTGGGCACGGTGATCGCGAAATCGTTGGTGCGCGCCTGCTCATTGGGGAAGCCGATCAGCGTGAGCGGCGCGCCGCGCTCGGTCTTCCACAGCGCCTCCATCGCCGCGATCTTCGCCGGCTGGTGCTCGAGCGTGTTCAGGCCGTGCAGGTCGCCGACCACGACCTGGATCGGCACCAGCACGGCCGCGATGTGCGCGCCGACGCGCAGCGTTTTCAGCGCCGCCGCATCCTGCGGCGCCTTGAGCAGCCGCCACGCCGAGAGCCCCGCGACGACGAACGACGCGGTGATGCCCGAGGCGAGCAGCATGTGAATGAAGCGGTACGGGAACGAGGGATTGAAGATCACCGCGAGCCAGCTCGCGGCGATGATCTCGCCCTGCACGAGCTCGTGGCCGGTCGGCGTCTGCATCCAGGAGTTGAGCGCGAGGATCCAGAACGCCGACACCGTGGTGCCGAAGGCCACGATCACGGTCGAGGCGACGTGCACCCAGCCCGGCACGCGATCCATCCCGAACATCATCACGCCGAGGAAGGTCGCCTCGAGAAAGAACGCCGTGAGAATCTCGTAGGCGAGCAGCGGCCCGGCGATGTTGCCGACCGTGTTCATGTAGCCGGGCCAGTTGGTGCCGAACTGGAAGCTCATCACGATGCCGGTGACCACGCCCATGGCGAACGTGAGCGCGAACACCTTGACCCAGAGCTTGTAGGTCCGCAGCCAGGCCGGGTCGCGCGTGCGCTCGTAGCGCAGGCGGAAGTAGACGAGCAGCCAGGCGAGCCCGATCGTGATCGCCGGGAACAGGATGTGGAAGCCGATGTTCAGCCCGAACTGGACCCGGGACAGCATCAGTGCTTCGTCCATCCGATTAATATACTTCGCAATGCTCCGCGACGAGAGAGAGGATCGTTATACGGCGCGCGGCTGGTGGGCGCACGACACGCTCACTCGCTGGCTCGAACGCCACGTCCGCGAGCGCCCGGATGCGCCTGCGCTCGCTTTCCAAAACACTTCGTTGTCTTGGGAAGAGCTGGAAAAGAACGTGCTCTCGATCGCCGCCGGCCTGCGTGAGCGGGGCGTGCGGCGGGGCGACGTGGTGGCAATCCAGCTGCCGAACACGCTCGAGTTCATCGTGGGCTATCTCGCGATCGCGCGGCTTGGCGCGGTGACCTGCACGCTGCACATGCCTTACCGCGGCGCCGAGGTTCAGGCGCTGATGCGCCACAGCGGAGCGCGCCTCGCCATCTGTCTGCCGCAGTCGAAGGAGATGTTCGAGGGCCGGGGTGTTGCGTTTGGAGAGATCGAAGAAGAAAACGGCAGCCCCCTGGGTTCCGATTCGGATGAACCCAAGCCAAGCGACCCCTTCCTGCTGCTCTATACGTCCGGAACCACTGCGGCGCCGAAGGGCGTGGTGCACCCGTACCGGACGATGCTCGGAAACGGCCGCGTCAGCGCGCCCGAGCACGGCCTCCACGAGAAGAGCCGCGTGCTCTGCGCCGCGCCGCTGTCGCATCTGTACGGCCTGTACTCGCTGCATTGCGCATGGGCCGCCGGCGCCTGCACCGTCCTCCTTCCCGCTTTCAAGCCGGACGACCTCGGCGCCGCAGTCGAGAAGCTGAAGCCGACGGCGCTGTGGACCGCGCCCGCGCACGTCGCGGCATGCCGGGCCGCCGGCGCGTTCGACAAATACGACTGGTCCTCGCTCCAGCTCGCGATCGTCTCGGGCTCCATCGCCCCACCGCAGCTCGTGAAAGACTTCGCGGCACGGGTGCCGCGCTGCGCGGTGACGCAGCTCTGGGGCATGACTGAGCTCCAGGCCGGGCTCTACACGCGCCCGCGCGATCCTTTCGAGATGTCGGCGACGAGCGCGGGGCGGCCCAGCCCGGGAACCGAGGTGCGGCTGTCGAGCCAGGGAGAACTGGAAGTTCGCGGTCCCTCCCTCTTTTCCGGTTACTACAATAATGAAGCGGCAAGCAGCAGTGCTTTTACGGCGGACGGCTGGTTTCGCACGGGGGACCTCGGCGAGGCGCGCGGCGAATACTTCGCCATTACCGGCCGCAGCAAGGACCTCATCAACCGCGGCGGGGTGAAGATCAACCCGGCCGACGTCGAGATGCTGCTCGACGCGCATCCCAAGGTCCTGCACTCGGCGCTGGTGCCGATGCCCGATGAGGTGCTCGGCGAGAAAGCTTGCGCCTTCATCAGCTTGAGGAACCCGGCGCAGCCGGCCTCCTTGACGGAGCTGGCCGATTACCTGATGGGAAAAGGCATCGCGAAGAACAAGCTTCCGGAGCGCCTGGTGATCGTCGCAGAAATGCCGCTCACGCCGACCCGCAAGATCATCAAGTCGCGGCTGCGCATTCCGGACTGATCGGCGTATCCTTCCGGCCACGGAGGAGCCCCCATGAATGTCGTGCAACGCCTTGTCGTTGTTCTTCTATTTGGAATTGTTCTTGCACCGGCCTATGCGCAAGCCCCGGCCGCGCTTGCCGGCAAAGT
>DATLUZ010000143.1:0-32394 GCA_035577785.1 Burkholderiales bacterium
CCTCCTTCATGCTGATCGAATTGACGATGGCCTTGCCCTGCACGCAGCGCAGGCCGGCCTCGATCACGCTCCACTTGGACGAGTCGATCATGATCGGCACGCGCGAGATGTCGGGCTCGCTGGCGATCAGGTTCAGAAAGCGCACCATCGCGGCCTTGCTGTCCAGCATGGCCTCGTCCATGTTGATGTCGATGATTTGTGCGCCGTTCTCCACCTGCTGGCGCGCCACCGCCAGCGCCTGGTCGTACTCGCCGTTGAGAATCAGGCGGGCAAACGCGCGGGACCCGGTCACGTTGGTGCGCTCGCCGACGTTCACGAACAGCGACTGATCGTCGATGTTCATCGGCTCCAGTCCGGACAGCCGCAGCTTGCTGTCGCCCGCCGGGATGGCGCGCGGCGGCAGATTCTTCACCGCCCGCGCGATGGCGGCGATGTGCTCGGGCGTGGTGCCGCAGCAGCCGCCGGCGATGTTGAGCCAGCCGGCACGCGCCCATTCGCCGATCTGGCGCGACATCGACTCGGGCGTGTCCTCGTACTCGCCGAAGGCGTTCGGCAACCCGGCATTGGGATGGCAGCACACGCGTGTTTCGGCGATCCGCGCGAGCTCCTCGACGTACGGCCTCAGCTCGCGCGCCCCTAGGGCGCAGTTGAGGCCAATCGCCAGGGGGCGCGCATGACGCACCGAGTTGTAGAACGCTTCGGTGGTCTGTCCCGAGAGCGTGCGGCCCGACGCGTCGGTGATCGTGCCGGAGATCAGTACCGGCAGGCGCAGGCGGCGCAGGTCGAAGACGTTCTCGATCGCCACCAGCGCCGCCTTTGCATTGAGCGTATCGAAGATCGTCTCGACGAGCAGCAGGTCGACTGCGCCGTCGAGCAGGCCGTCGACCGCCTCCCCGTACGACACGACCAGCTGATCGAAATTGACCGCGCGGTAGCCGGGGTCATTCACGTCCGGTGACAGCGAGGCGGTCTTGTTCGTAGGGCCGAGAACCCCGGCGACGAAGCGCGCTTCGCCGGGGTGGCGCGCCTGCCAGTCCCGCACGGCGTCGCGCGCGAGGCGTGCAGCGGCCGTATTGAATTCGCGCGCCAAACCCTCCATGCCATAGTCGGCGAGCGCGATAGAAGTCGAGTTGAAGGTGTTGGTCTCGAGGATGTCCGCGCCCGCCTCGAGGTACTGCCAGTGGATGTCGCGCACCAGGCGTGGCTGGGTGAGCGACAGGAGGTCGTTGTTGCCGCGCAGCTCGCGCTCCCAGGCTTGGAAGCGCGCACCGCGGTAGTCCTCCTCGGCGAGGCGAGCGCCCTGGATCATGGTGCCCATCGCTCCGTCGAGCAGAACGATGCGCTTGGCCAGCAATTGCTCCAGCAGCATGCGGCTCCAAATAAAAAAGCCCGTTCAGCTTGTGCAGAAACGGGCTTCGATCGCGCGTCTCTTTAGCGGCATTTGTTGCGCGCCCGCAAGCTGAACAATCAAATCGGCGCGTGGTGCAGGAGTGGGATTCTGCCCATTGTGACGGCGCTGCGTCAATCGCCTGACCTATAATCCGCTGCGCCTATGAGGAGCCACAGCTGCGCATGAAGGGCGACGAGTTCAACTCCATCGTCAACGTTTTTCCGTGCCAGGTGCAGTGGGGCGACTGCGACCCCGCCGGCATCATCTTCTATCCGACCTATTTCCGCTGGATCGATGCCGCGAGCTGGGCGCTCTTCGACGCGGTCGGGTATGGTCCTAAGTGGATGCGGGCGCGCCACATGGCGATGCCGCTGGTGTCCGCGGAATGCCAGTTCCTGTTTCCCGCCGAGAACGGCGACCGCTGCGAAGTCCGCTCGCGGATCACCCGGTTCGGCGGCAAGTCGTTCGTGGTGGAGCACGACGTCGTGCGCAGCGACGGCACCACGCTCGCCAAGGGCAAAGAGACCCGCGTCTGGGGACGCCACGTGGACGGCCCGGGCACGCCGATGAAGGGCGAGGTGATTCCGGAGGAGCTCAAGCAGCGCTTCCGCGCGCAGTAGCCCAGTCGGCGAGCACGCGCTCGATGGCGCTGCCCGCGGCGCCGAACTGGCTTCGCGGCTCGAACAGTGCTTCCAGCTCGGCTTTCTCGAGGTGCTTCTTCACGTCGGCGTCGGCGCGCGCGACCTCGAGCAGATTGCGTCCCTCGCGCAGCGCCTGCGCGCAGAGCCGGTCGGCGGCCGCGCGCGACACGCGCAGCGCCACCGCTTCCGAGAATACGAGCCCGTTCATGCGCGCCAGGTTTGCAGCCATCGCTTCCGGGTCGACCTCGAGGCCTTCCAGGACCTCGCCCGTCGCCGCGAGCGCGCTTGCACAGGCACCGGTCAGTTCGCGCAGCGTGAGCCACTGCGATTGCCACTGCCCGAGACCGCGCTCGTGCTCGGGCGCAAGCTCGCCAAGCAGTGTCGCGGCGAGGCCCGGAGCGCGCGCCGCCGCCTCGAGCGCGAGCAGGCATCCGGCCGGGTTGCGCTTGTGCGGCATGCTCGAGGAGCCGCCCCGCCCGGCGAGCGCCGGCTCGGCCGCCTCGCCCACCTCGGGTTGCGAAAGCAGCGCAACATCGCGCGCGACTTTCGCCGCGAGCCCGGTCAGGATGGCGGCTTCGGCCCCGAGGCGGGCAAACGCGTCACGGGCGCTGTGCCAGGTGGGCGCGGTTTCGAGGCCGAGCTCCTCGCCGATGGCTTGCCGAATTTCCAGCCCTTTCTCTCTGAACGCGGCGAGGGTGCCTGCCGCGCCGCCGAACTGCAGCACGCAAGCTTCGCGCGAAGCGCTGCGAAAGCGCGGATAGGAACGCGCCACCGGCGCGAGCCACATCGCCGCCTTCCAGCCGAAGGGCACCGGCGCGGCGGGCTGCAGCAGCGTGCGCGCGAGCATCGGCGTATCCGCGTGCCGCTTTGCGAGCTTGGCGCTCGCATCTCCCAAAACCACGACCAAAGCGCAAATCCGCTCGCACGCCTCGCGCAGGCAGAGAGCCGCTGCGGTGTCCATGACGTCCTGGCTGGTGGCGCCGAAGTGGACATAGCGCGCCGCCTCGGAGGACACCGCCGAGACTTTCGCGGTGAGAACCCGGACGAAGGGGATCGCGAGTGCGCCGGCGATGCGCGCCTGCTTCGCCAGGAGCGGCACGTCGAAAGAGGCGTCGTCGCATACCTTGCCGATCGTCTCGGCATGCGAGGCGGAGAAGACGCCGTTGCGGGCGCTCGCCGCGGCAAGCGCGCCCTCGAAGCGAGCCATGGCGGCGAGATAGCGCTCGTCGGAAAGCGCTCGCGCGCACGGCTCGTCCGAAAAGATGAGCTCGAGACTCAGAAATCCCGCTATGCGTGCGCCTTGCGCTGCGGGTCGATCATCTTTTCCAGCTTGCCCAGCACGCGCATGCACGGGAGGACCTCGGCGAGGGTCGCGCTGGGCGCTCGCTTCTCCTTGATGGCGGCGATGAACTCGCGGTCCTCGAGCTCGATTCCGTCCATCGACACGTCCACCTTGGAGACGTCGATCTTGACGTCCTTCCCGTCGGAGAGGTCGTCGTAGAAGGCCTTGTAGGTGCCGTTGTCGCAGATGTAGCGGAAGAACGAACCGAGCGGGCCGTCGTTGTTGAAGGACAACGACAGGGTGAGGATCGCACCCGAGGGCACCTTGCACATGATGCTCATGTCCATGGCGATATTGAGCTGCGGGTGGATCGGCCCCTGCAGCGCGTAGCATTCGCTGATGGCCTCGCCGCATTGGTAGGCGAAGAGATCCACGGTGTGGGCGGCGTGGTGCCACAGCAGGTGATCGGTCCAGCTGCGCGGGTTGCCGGCGGCGTTGATGTTCTTGCGCCGGAAAAAGTAGGTCTGCACGTCCATCTGCTGGATCTTGAGCTCGCCCTTCTGGATGCGCTTGTGCACCCATTGGTGGCTCGGGTTGAAGCGCCTCACGTGGCCCGCCATGGCGGTGACGCCGGTCTCGCGGGCGATCTTCACGAGGTTCTCCGCGTCCTCGACGCTGTCGGTCACCGGGATCTCGACCAGCACGTGCTTGCCGGCGCGCATCACCTGCTCGGCCTGCTTGAAGTGCATCTTGGTCGGCGTCGCGAGGATCACCGCGTCGGCGCGCTTGATGCCTTCACCGAGGTCGTTACCCCAGTGGGATACGCCGTACTTCTTCGCCACCTGCTCGGTGCCGGCGGGGTTGCCGCCGATGAGGGAGGCGACTTCCGCACCGGGAATTCGCTTGAGCGCGTCCAGGTGCTTCTGGCCGAAGGCGCCCTGCCCGGCCACGCAGATCTTCATCGTCTTGCTCCTAGCGTCCTGCATTCTCGAAAATGATGTGGCCGAGCGCCGTATTCGACGCCGGCACGTGGTAGAAGCGGTGAACTTCCTTCACCCGGTCCTCGAGCGCGCCGCGCATGATCAGCCACATCACCATCTCGATGGCCTCGGAGCCGGCCTCGCGCAGGTATTCGAGATGGGAGATTTTCACCAGCGCTTGCGGATCCTTCGACAGGTTGTCGAGAAAGCGCGTATCGAACTCGCGGTTGATGAGACCGGCGCGCGGCCCCTGGAGCTGATGCGACATGCCGCCGGTGCCGAAGATCACCACACGCAGGTCTTCATCATAGGATTCGACCGCCTTGCGGATCGCTCTTCCCAGCATGTAACAGCGGTTTCCGGTCGGCACCGGGTAGATCACGACGTTGACCGCGAGCGGAATGACGGGGCATGGCCACTCCTTCGGCTGGCCGAACATCAGGGTGAGCGGCACGGTCAGGCCGTGATCGACTTCCATCTTGTTGACGATGGTGAGGTCGAACTCGTCGAGGATCACCGATTGCACGATATGCGAGGCGAGTGTCGGATGGCCTTTGACCGGCGGCACGGGGCGCGGCCCCCAGCCCTCGTCCGCGATCGGGAATTCCGCCGCGCAGCCCACCGCGAAAGTGGGAACGATCTCGAGGGAAAAGGCCGACATGTGATCGTTGTAGGCGACGATGCACACGTCCGGCTTCAGCTTGGCGATCCATTCCTTGGAGCGCTCGAAACCCTGGAAAACGGGGCGCCAGTAGGGGTCGCCCGTCTTGCCGTTGTCCCACGCCGCGCCCACCGCGGGTATGTGAGACGTCGCCAACCCCGCCACGATTCTAGCCACGGCGCTTCCACTCCGACTTGCTGCGGTTGCCTTCGATCGGGCGCCCGCCCTTGATCATCATCTGCGCGTACTCCTGCTGGGTCGAGCCCGTCATGATGGCGGCGATCTGCTGGAACGAGAGCCCGTCGGTCGCGGCGAGCTTGGCGGTGAAATAGATGTTGCCCCCCAGGGCAAGCATGCCGTTCCAATCGCGTTTGAGGATGACCTGCTTCTGCTCCTCCGTCATCGGCCACTTGTCGAGATAGGCTCGCTCGTTCGCCTTGAACGCGGCGCGGTTTTCGGGCTTCATCATGGACATGCAGAACATGTTGAGATGGTAGCCCTCGCGCGCGCGATCCGCGTCGAACACGGTCGTCCCGGGCAGGTCGTCGTATTCCTTGGGTAATGACATGGCTATTCCGCGTCGGGCTGCTTCGAGGGCTGTGCGCGATCGAACGCCTCGAGCCGCATGCAGGCGTCGAAGATGCGCATCAGCTTCGGATAAGGGGCAAGTTCGCTGTCGTAGCGCTTGGCGTTGAACACCTGCGGCACGAGGCAGCAGTCCGCCATTGTCGGCGCATCGCCGTGGCAGAACCTGCCGGAGCCACCGCCGTTGTCACTCCGGTTTAGGTCGGCCTCGAGCTTGGCGAATCCATCGGCGATCCAGTGGCGGTACCAGGCGTTAACCTGGTCTTCGTTCTGGCCGAGCGCGCGCTTGAGGTGCTGCAGCGTGCGCAAGTTATTCAGTGGGTGGATCTCGCACGCGACCAGCAGGGAAAGGCTGCGCACGCGCGCGCGTCCTGCAGCGTCCGCCGGGAGCAGGCGCGGCCCGGGTCGCGTCTCGTCGAGGTATTCGATGATGGCGAGCGATTGCGACAGCGCGCGCTCACCGTCGACCAGCGTTGGCAGCAGCGCCTGCGGATCGACTCCGGCGTATTCCGGCCTGCGGTGCTCGCCCCTGGGAAGATGGACGAACACCGGTTCGTAGGCCAGGCCTTTCAGGTTCAGCGCGATCCGGACACGGAATGCGGCTGAGCTCCGAAAGTAGGTGTAGAGCTTCACAAAGCAGGCGCGATCTTCACCTTGAGCTCGCCTACGCCGTCGATTCCGGCGAGCAGCTCGTCGCCCGGCTTCACCGGTCCGACCCCGGCCGGCGTTCCCGTGAAGATCAAGTCACCGGGCTCGAGCGTGTAGTGCTCGGAGAGGTAAGCGATCTGCTCGGGAACCGACCAGATCATGTCGGAAAGATCGGCCTTCTGCCGCTGCTTGCCGTTCACGTTCAACCAGATCGAGCCCTTGGAAGGATGACCGATCTTGGACGCGGGCACGAGCTCGCTGCAGGGCGCCGACTCGTCGAAATTCTTGCCGAAGTCCCATGGCCGGCCGTGGTCCTTGCCCCACTGCTGCAGGTCGCGGCGGGTCATGTCGAAGCCCACGCCGTATCCGTAGATGTAGTCGTTCGCGCGTTTGGCGTCGATTCGGCGCCCGCCTTTCGCGAGGGCGACGACGAGCTCGGTCTCGTAGTGGTAATTCGAGGTCTTCGCGGGATAGTGGACCGTGCCGCCCCTCGGGATCAGCGCAAACTCGGTCTTTATGAAGAAGAACGGCTGCTCACGTCCGTCGCCGCCCATCTCCTTCTGATGCTCGGCGTAGTTGCGTCCAACGCAGAAGATGCGCCGCACGGGAAAGGTATCGGCAGACCCCGCAACCGGCAGCGCCGGCGGGGTCCAAAGCGGGATGACGTGAGCCATGGGGGTGCCTCGAAAAAAGGAACCCCGGATTTTAGTCCTTGCCCGAGAGCTCGCGCGCCAGGATTTCGCGCAGCTTGAAGCGTTGCACTTTGCCGGTTGCGGTTCGCGGCAGCTCGTCGATCGCGCGCACCCATTTCGGACGCTTGTGTCGCGGCAGCAGGCGCTCGCACGCTTCCTGCGCGGCGCGCGCGGCTGCGGCGGGATCGGCGCTCGCGGTCACAAAAAGCGCGAGTCGCTCCAGCCCGTCGGCATCGGCCACCGGCACGCACGCCGCCTCGGCCACGGCGGCCTGCTGCGCTGCGAGCGCCTCGAGCTCGCCGGGCTGCACCCACTGACCGGCGATCTTTAGGAGCTCGTCGGATCGGCCCTGGTGAAGGTAGTAGCCCTCGGCGTCGCGCATGAAGAGATCGCGACTGCAGAACCAGCCGTCGCGAAACTGCGCTTCGGTGTCGCGCGGCAGGTTGGCGTAACCGCTGGCCTGTGCCGGATGCCGGATCCACAGCACGCCCGGCTCGCCGGCGGCGGCCGGACGGCCGCTCGAGTCGCGCAGATCGACCTGCACACCCGCGAACGGCACGCCGGTGCGCACGCCGTCCGAGGTGCCGGGCGGCGTCATCATGCAGGCGCAAAACGTTTCCGACATGCCGTACAGGTTGAGCAGCTCGCCGCCGAGCGTCTTCCTCCACTGCTCGACCAGCTGCCGCGAAAGGCGCTCGCCGGCGGCGACGAAGCGGCGCACCGCCGTAAACGGCGCGAGACGCTCCGCAGGCTCGGCGAGAAGGCGCCGGAAGACCGTAGGCACGCTGAAGAACGCGGCCGGCCGGTGACGCTCGACGAGCTCGATGATGGCGTCCACGTCCGGCCAGCCGGGATGGAGGACCGCGGTTGCGCCGAGCGCGAGCGGCGCAAGCAGCCCGTGCTCGAGGCCATAGGCGAAGAAGAACTTCGACGTGCTCAACACGCGGTCGTCTGCGCCGACCCCTATGCAGCGGAACGCGAGGCCGAGCGAGGCGAAGCTGCGGTGGGCATGTACGATGCCTTTTGGCCGGCCGGTGGTGCCCGAGGAATAAAGCATGAAGGCGGGCGCTTCGGGCGCGGCTTCGAACGCTGCGCCGCCGCCAGCGCGCGCCGCATGGTCCGTAAAGGTCGAAGCGGCAATCTGCTTCACGCCGGCGAAGCCGCGCTGCATGAACTCCTCCCCGACGACAGCGAGCCGCGCCCCGCTGTCCGCGGCTGCATACTCGCGCTCACCGTCGGACAGCTTGTCGTTCAGTGCGACCGCGACGGCACCGGTCCGGATGGCGCCGAGCCAGGCGGCAACGAACTCGGGCGTGTCGCGCATGAGAAAGAGCACGCGGTCCGCGGGGCGGACGCCGAGCGCCGCGAACGCTGCGGCGGCGTGCGCGACACGCGCCGCGAGCTCGGCGTAAGTCAGGGTTTCCTCGCCGCAGGTCAGCGCGGGGCGGCCGCCGTGGCGCGCCAGCGCTTCCTCGCTGAGCAGGAGCTCCGCGGCATTCATTCCAGAAGGCGCACTGTGGCGTCGCTGCGCGGTTCGCTGCGGCAGGCGAGAATCACGCCCATGGCGCGCTCATGCGCGCTCAGCGCGTGCGCCGAGCGCTCGAGCTCCACCACCTCGCCGCTCACGAGCTCGCACTTGCAGGTCCCGCAGTTGCCCGTCTGGCAGGAAAACGGAAACGGCACGCCGGCGCGCAGCAACGAGGCAAGGATCGTATCGCCGGCCTGGACCGGAATGCGGCGCGCGTCGCCCTCGAGGGTTATTTGCATGGGCCTGCCCTGGCGGCTACGATGGTAGCAATTGTTCGGAGACCCAACAAAGCGGGCGTCCGGTAGATGGCGCGCGGCGGGCTGAAGCCCGGCATCCTGCCAGGCCTGCTCGGCTACCGGCTGCGCGTCGCGCAGCAGGCGCTGTTCCGGGACTTCCAGGTCACGGTCGCCGAGCTCTCTCCGGGAAGAGTCGGCATCCTGCTCCTCGTCGAGGCCAATCCCGGCGTGACGCAGAGCCGCCTAGCCCAGGCGGTCTCGCTCGAGCGCTCGACCATGGTAGGGGTGCTTCACCTCCTCGAGGGACGCGGCCTGGTCGAACGCAGGCGCGGGACGGACCGCCGCACGAACGGCCTGTGGCTCACCGCGGCGGGTCGGGTCCTCGTCGGCAAGCTCAAGCGCCGCATCCAGCTGCACGAGCGCCGCGTGTCGTCGCGGCTCACTCCGGCCGAAAGGGAGCAGCTTCTCGGGCTCCTCGAGAAGCTCGTGGGGTAAAGGAAAGGGGCGCCGGAGCGCCCCTTTCGCCTGCCACTTCAACAACGGGTTGTTACATGCGATAGGCAGCCTCGCCGTGCGCCGCGGTGTCGAGGCCTTCGCGCTCGTCCTCTTCGCTCACGCGCAGGCCGATCGTAAGGTCGACCACCTTGTAGGCGATGAATGCCACGACGGCGGACCAGATCAAGGTCACGCCGACGGCCTTGGCTTGCACGAAGAGCTGCTGTGCGATCGAGGTGTAGCCGACCTTCGCGGTAACCCAGTCGGTGACGAAGCCGGGTCCGCCCAGATCCGGCGAATTGAACACGCCGGTGAGCAACGCACCGAAGATCCCGCCCACCGCGTGCACGCCGAAGACGTCCAGCGAGTCGTCCGCGCCGAGGAGCTTCTTCAGGCCGCTCACGCCCCACAGGCAAACCAGTCCAACTCCCAGGCCGATGACGAAAGCACCCGGAATGCCGACGTTGCCGGCAGCAGGCGTAATCGCGACCAGGCCGGCGACGGCCCCGGAAGCTGCGCCGAGCATCGAGGGCTTGCCCTTGAACAGCGCTTCGCCCAGCGTCCACGACAGGACCGCGCACGCAGTGGCGAGGTAGGTGTTCATGAACGCGAGGCCGGCGGTGCCATTCGCCTCGAGGGCCGAGCCGGCGTTGAAGCCGAACCAGCCGGTCCAGAGCAGTGCAGCGCCGATCATGGTGAGCGTCAGGTTGTGCGGCGGCATCGCTTCCTTGCCATAGCCGATGCGCTTGCCGATGAGATACGCGCCCACCAGGCCGGCGATGCCGGAGTTGATGTGCACGACCGTGCCGCCCGCAAAGTCGAGGGCGCCCATCTGCCACAGCCAGCCGGCCTTGCTGTCCATCTCGGCGGCCACCTTGGCGCTGGTGTAGGCGTCCGGGCCCATCCAGAACCACACCATGTGCGCGATCGGCGCATAGCTGAAGGTGAACCAGATCACGATGAACGCCAGGATCGCCGAGAACTTCGCGCGCTCCGCGAGGGCGCCGAGAATCAGGCAGCAGGTAATCGCGGCGAAGGTGGCCTGGAACGCGACGTAGACCAACTCGGGCAGCACCACTCCCTTACTGAAGGTCGCGGCGTTGGCGAATTCGCCCTTTGCCGAATCGAACGTGCCCTTGAGGAACAGTCGATCGAAGCCGCCGAAGAAGGCGTTGCCCTCGGTGAACGCCAGGCTGTAGCCATAGATGCACCACAGCACCGTCACCAGCGAGAACACCATGAACACCTGCATCAGCATCGACAGCGCGTTCTTCGAGCGCACCATGCCGCCGTAGAACAGCGCGAGCGCGGGCACGCTCATCATCAGCACCAGTGCCGTGGAAGTCAGCATCCACGCCACATCGCCCTTGTTCGGCGTCGGCGCAGGCGCGGCCGCCGCCGCAGCGGGCTTCGCCTCCTCCTTCTTCGCATCAGCGGCCGCCGCCGGCTTGTCCGCGGCCTTGTCCTGCGCCAGCACTGCCCCCGTAAAGGCCACGCACACCGCCATGGCCACCCATGTAAACAGTTTCTTCATCGCATTCTCCTCAGAGCGCCGCCGCATCGGTCTCGCCGGTGCGGATGCGGATGACTTTTTCGAGCGACATGACGAAGATCTTGCCGTCGCCGATCTTGCCGGTATTGGCCGATTTCTCGATCGCCTCGATCACCTGCTCGAGCATCTCGTTCTTGATCGCGGCCTCGACCTTCACTTTCGGCAGGAAATCGACCACGTACTCCGCGCCGCGGTAGAGCTCCGTGTGGCCCTTCTGCCGGCCGAAGCCCTTCACCTCCGTCACGGTGATTCCCTGCACGCCGATCGACGAGAGCGCCTCGCGCACCTCGTCGAGCTTGAACGGCTTGATGATTGCGGTAACGAGTTTCATAGACCTCCCGCGGTTAGAAAGTCTTGCTGACGGAAAGTACGACCGTACTCTTGCCGGCGTTCTTGGTCTCCGTGCCGCTGGTGTTCAAGAAGCAGTAAAACTGGCCGGAGCCGCAATCGCCCTTCGCATTGGTATCGACGTAAGTCGCTCCCAGCACCCAGCCGCTGAGGTCCTTCGTCACGCCGAGCTTCCAGTCGGTATAACTGCCGTCGTTGACGTCCTTCAGATTGAGGTGTCCGATGTGGCCGACCACGCCCCACCCGCTCCCGAGGTCGTAGTTTCCGCTGAGGTCGAGGTAGTACGTGTTCTTGGTGCCCGGCACGGCGAAGTAATCGTCGATCGAGTCGAAGAACTTGAGCGACAGGAACTTCCAGGTGCCGCCGATGTAGATCTCTTTGTTGTCGACCTTGCCGCTGGCGACTGCACCCGTGCGGTTGTTCGTCGGGGCACCCACGAGGCCCGGGGCTGAGTCGGTTCCTGGGTAGTAGTAGTAGATGAAACCGACGTCGAGTCCGAGATCGCCGAACGCTTTCTTCCATCCACCGTAGAAATCCATTTCGATATTGCCGCCCGGAAACCCGGCACCCTGGCTCACGTTCGAGTTCCAGTTCCCCAAGTACAGACCGTTTTGCGCGTTGGCATAGTCGATGCCGCCTTGAATCGCCGGCTTCTCGAATGTTTGCGTGATGCCGCGGAACCGGTAGTCGCTTACGATCGAAATGTTGCCGGTGACCGCCGGCGTCGGCGCCGGGGCTGGCGTCTGAGCAGCCACGAGCGTCGGCACGGCGAACGCGGCAGCTACGGCGGCTGAAAGTACTGACTTGCGCATCGGATCTCCCTAGAGATTGTGGTGGGGGTATGGAATGACCCCCGAGGCTTAGCATCTCCTGTGCCAAATAATTTCCTGTTGAACAACAACGGCTTGGAATGGAACAAGGCGATCCGCGCACTTAACTGGTGCACGCGCGCATGCGCCGCGCTCGACTTCGGTGCGGTAGCCTGTCTCCCATGATCGACAAGCGATTTTTCGACGAGCTGAACGAGCGCATCGGTGAGGCGTTCCGCAATTCGCCGGCGCAGGACATCGAGAAGAACCTGAAGGCGATGCTCGCTTCGGGGTTCGCGCGGCTCGACCTGGTGCTGCGCGAGGACTTTGAGGTTCAGCAGAAGCTTCTCGAGCGCGCGCAGCAGAAGCTAGCCGAGCTGGAAGCGCGCATTACCGAACTCGAAGGTAAACGCGACAAGGCCTGAGGCGTTTCTCCCCCGGGGGGAACGCGATGTCGGTCGCAACAGTGGCGAGCCGGGCGCTCGCCGGAATCGAGGCGCCCGAGGTGGCCGTGGAGGTGCACCTGGGGCCCGGACTGCCCGCATTCCACATCGTCGGGCTGCCCGACACCGAGGTGCGCGAGGCGCGAGACCGCGTGCGCGCGGCGCTGAACCATGCCCGCTTCGAGTTTCCCGCGCGGCGCATCACGGTCAACCTCGCACCCGCCGAGCTGCCGAAGGACTCGAGCCGCTTCGATTTGCCGATCGCGCTCGGCATCCTCGCGGCGAGCGGCCAGCTCGCGCCCGAGGCGCTGGGCGAGCTCGAGTTCGCCGGCGAGCTGTCCCTGACCGGCGAGTTGCGCGCGGTGCGCGGTGCGCTCGCGATGGCGCTCTCGGCGCGCGCCGCAGGACGCGCGTTTGTCCTGCCGGAAGGCAATGCGCCGCAGGCGGCGCTGGCGGAAGGCGCGCGCATCCTGCCGGCGCGCACGCTGCTGGAAGTAGTGGCCCACATCGCCGGCGAGGCGCCGCTTGCCGAGTTTTCCCATTCGATTCCGATTCAGGCTAATTCCTACGGGGACTTCAGCGACGTGAAAGGCCAGCACCAGGTAAAGCGTGCGCTGGAGGTCGCAGCGGCCGGCGCGCACAGCGTGCTGATGCTCGGGCCGCCGGGGACCGGCAAGTCCATGCTCGCGGCCCGCTTTCCAGGCATCCTGCCGGCGTTATCCGATACCGAGGCGCTCGAAGTCGCCGCGATCCATTCGGTGTCGAGCGCCGGCTTCGAAGCCGGGCGCTGGGGCGAGCGGCCGTTTCGCGCGCCGCACCACAGCGCCTCGGGGCCGTCGCTGGTCGGCGGCGGCAACCTGCCGCGCCCAGGGGAAATCTCGCTCGCGCATCACGGCGTGCTCTTCCTGGACGAGCTGCCCGAGTTCGACCGCGACGTGCTCGAGGCGCTGCGCGAGCCGCTCGAGACCGGCCGGATCTCCATCTCGCGCGCTGCGCGCCAGGCGCTCTTTCCGGCGCGCTTCCAGCTGATCGCGGCCATGAACCCCTGCCCCTGTGGTCACTGCGGCGACCGCAGCGGCCGCTGCCGCTGCACGCCCGAGCGCATCGCACGCTACCGCGGGCGCATCTCCGGGCCGCTCGCCGATCGCATCGACCTCAAGCTCGAGGTTCCCGCGCCGCGCGAGGCTGAGCTCGTCGCCCCGGTTGCAGGAGAATCCTCGGAAACCATCCGTGAACGGGTCGAACGGGCCCGGGTAGTCCAAGTCTCGCGACAAGGCGTTCCAAACGCGCTCCTCGGGACCAAGGACATCGACCGTTACTGCGAGACCGATCGGGAGGGCGACCAGCTGCTGCGACACGCGCTCGCGCGCCTGCTTCTCTCCGCGCGCGGCTACCATCGCGTGCTGCGCGTTGCTCGCACCATCGCCGATTTGGCCGGGAAAGGCGCTGTCACCGCCGAGCACGTCGCGGAGGCGATACAGTATCGGCGTCTGGACGCCAGCTTCTAGCCTCCTTCGATGTCCACCTACGCGATCGGCGACGTACAGGGCTGCTTTGACGAGCTCCAGGAGCTCCTGAAGGCATTCAAATTCCAGAAGAAAGCGGACCGGTTGTGGCTCGTCGGCGACCTGGTCAATCGCGGCCCGAAATCCCTCGAAGTGCTGCGCTTCGTGCGGGACCTGGGAGACCGCGCGGTCACCGTGCTGGGAAACCACGACCTGCATCTCGTCTCGGAGCACGAGGGCTTTGACACGGCGCGCAAGGGGGACACGTTCGACGACGTCCTGAACGCGCCGGACCGAAACGAGCTCGTCGACTGGCTGCGAGCGCGGCCGATGATGCACGCGAGGGACGGTTGGGTCATGGTGCACGCCGGCCTGCTGCCGCAATGGCCGGTGAAAAAGGCTCTTGCGCTAGCGGAGGAGCTGGAGGGTGCCCTCAGGGGCAAGGACTACCGGAAGTTCCTGAAAAACATGTACGGCAGCAAGCCGGACGAATGGAGCGACGCGCTCGAAAGCTGGGACCGGCTGCGCGTGATCGTGAACGTAATGACTCGCATGCGCTTCTGCACGTCGCGGGGCAGGATGGATTTCAAGTCCAAGGGCAAGACGCCGCCGGCGGGTTACGTGCCGTGGTACGAGCTGAGGAAGGACAAGGAAGCCATCGTGTGCGGCCATTGGTCGGCGCAGGGACTCAAGCTCACGCAGAAGATGGCTGCCCTCGATAGCGGCTGCGTGTGGGGTGGAACGTTGAGCGCGATGAGGCTCGAGGATCGGGCCCTTTTTCAAGTACCCTGCGCGGGTTACCAGGAAGCGGGAGGCGAATGATGGCGGACTGTGTGTTTTGCAAGATCGTTGCGAAGCAGATCCCGGCCACGGTGGTGCACGAGGACGAGCACACGCTTGCGTTCATGGATATCGGCCAGGTCAACCCGGGGCATGTGCTGGTGGCGGTGAAAAAGCACGCAGAGAACATCTTCGCGTTGGACGATGCGCAGGCCGCGGCGGTGTTTCGAGCCGCGGCCACGGTGGCGCGCGCGATCCGCGGCGCGTTCGAGCCGCCGGGTCTCTCGGTGTATCAGGCGAACGGCGCCGCCGCGGGCCAGACGGTGATGCACTTGCATATCCACCTCGTGCCGCGCCACGACGGCGACGGCATGGCGCTTGCCTGGCCGGTGAAGAACCCACCGCGGGAGAGGCTCACCGAGTACGCCGACAAGATCAGGGCGAGACTCGGCTAGCCTCCGGCTACAGCTTCACCCCTTCCACGGTGAGTATCCGAATGCGCGCTTGAAGCGCGCTTCGATCTCCTCGCGAGCGGGCGCGTGGTTTTGGCCGCCGCGGTGGGCGATCTTGATCGCGCCCATGACCGAGCCGAGTCGGCCCGTGGTCGGCCAATCCAGGCCGCGCGCGATTCCATAGAGCAGGCCGGCGCGGTACGCATCGCCGCAGCCCGTGGGATCGACGACCTGGTCCGCTTCGACGGGGTCGATCTGGTGGCGTTGGCCGGCGGCGAGGATGGTCGAGCCTTCTGCGCCGCGCGTGTAGACGAGCGCCTTCACCTCGCGCGAAATGTCGTCGAGGCTGCGGCCGGTTTTTTCCTGGAGAAGCTTGCCCTCGTAGTCGTTCACGGCGACGTAGTCGGCCAGGCGTATGAACTCGCCGAGCTCTTCGCCGGAGAACATCGGCAGGCCCTGTCCCGGGTCGAACAGGAACGGAATGCGCTGCTCCGCGCATTGCCGCGCGTGCTCGACCATGCCGAGCTTGCCGTCGGGGCCGATGATGGCGAGCCCCGCTCCCAGCGCGGCGCCGATGCGATTCTCGTGCGAGAAGTTCATCGCGCCCGGGTGGAAGTTCGTGATCTGGTTGTTGTCGAGATCGGTGGTGATGAACCCCTGCGCGGTGAACTGGCCCGGGATGCGCTTCAGGTGCGCGCTGCTCAGCCCGAGCGACTTGAACCTCGAGACATACGGCTCGATGTCCTCGCCGACCGTCGCCATGACGATCGGATCCTCGCCCAGCAGCCGCAGGTTGTAGCCGATGTTGCCCGCGGTGCCGCCGTACTCGCGGCGCATCTCCGGCGTGAGGAAGCAGACGTTTAGGATGTGCAGCTGGTCCGCGAGCAGATGGTTGCGGAAGCGGTCCGGGAACACCATGATGGTGTCGTAGGCGATCGAGCCGGTGACGAGAATTTTCATGAGGGGTAGAACAATACAAGCTCATACCCGGTGGCGCGAGTGCGGCTCGCGTCGAAGTGCACCGTGAGCGACGCCTCGCCCCCGGCCTCGATGCCGCGCGCGGCGGCCGCCGGATCGAGATAGTCGCGCGGCAGGATCGCACGCGTGACGAGGTCGCGGTTCGCGTCGTCGGTGAGCGTGAGCTGGAGCGCGGGGTACTCCTGGGTGAACGGAGCGCGGTTGCGGATCACGGCGTTGAGGACGATCACGCCTTCGCGCAGCGGATCGGGCCGCACCTCGTAGGATTCGATGCTGAGGAGCTTCACTTGACGCGGCAGTCGCATCTCGCACGCGAGCAATCGGCACACCTGCTCGAGCGCACCGCGCGTCGCCGGCATGCCGGCGGCGATCTCGCTGCGGAAGTAAAGCAGCGCCTGCGCGACAAGAACCAGCGCCGCGAGCACGGCGAGCCATGGCCACGGGCCGCGCCGCGGCGCAGGCGGCTCAGCCAGGAATTCAGGCAGCGGCTCGTCCGCCGGTGACGCCGGAGCAGCCTGCGTCGGCCTGGGTGCCTGCGAGGCGCCGACCAGCGCGGCAATGCCGTCGAACACGGTGCTGCACTTGCCGCAGCGCACCTGGCCGCTGCGCGCTCCGAGTTGTGCCGGCAGGACGCGGAAAGCGGTGGCGCACTTCGGGCAGCGCGTGACCAGACTCATCGCCGAGATCCGACGAGAAGCGCCCAGCCGTCGAGGAGCGAGTCGATCCTCATGTCGAGCCACGCGGCGTAAGCTGCGCCCACCTCGGCCGCCTGAGACTCCAGGATGCCGGCGAGCGCGAGCTTCCCGCCCGGCGCGGTACGCGCGGTGAGCACCGGCGCGAGCAGGATCAGGGGCTGGGCAAGAATATTGGAGACCACGATTTCGTAGGCGCCGGGGCGCAGCCCTTCCGGCAGCGCCGGCCGCAGCTCGACGCCGTTGAACTGCGCATTGTCCCCGGCCGTGGCGAGCGCCTGGTCGTCGACGTCGACGCCGTCGACGCTCCCCGCGCCGAGCTTCGCCGCGGCGATCGCCAATATACCCGAGCCGCAGCCGTAGTCGAGAACGGTTTCCCCGCCGCGGATCGTTCGCTCGAGAAAGCGCAGCACGAGCTGCGTCGTCGGATGCGTGCCGGTGCCGAAAGCGAGACCGGGATCCAGGCGCACCGCCACGCGATCGGCCGGCGGCTGGCACCAGCTCGGCCCGATCCACAGCCGCTCGCCGATCTCGACCGGCTCGAATTGCGCCTGGGTCTTGCGCACCCAGTCCTCGTCCGCGATTTCGGCCGAGCCATACGGGGGCGTGGCGGGCAGCCCTGCGGAGCTCGCGGCCGCGCGCAGGCACGCGTCCGGGTCGAGCCGCAGGTCGAGGAGCGCGCAAAGGGTGGCGCGAGGAGCATCGGGTTTGTCGATCGAGACCGACTGCGCGCCCGCTTCGAGCAGCGCCTCGCTCATGGCCTCGGCGGCGCCCGCCTCGACCTGCAGCGTGAGCGCTCGCCAGGGCATTACTTCTTCTTCTTCTGTTCCTGGGCGAGCTTCTGCTCGAGATAGTGGATCGATACGCCTCCCTTCATGAAGCGCGCATCGTTGAGGAGCTCGCGGTGCAGCGGAATGTTGGTCAGGATTCCTTCGACCACCATCTCCGAGAGGGCGATGCGCATGCGGCTCATCGCCTGCTCGCGGCTCGCGCCGTACGCGATCACCTTGCCGACCATCGAATCGTAGTTGGGGGGCACCGTGTAGCCCTGGTAGACGTGCGAGTCGACACGGATCCCCGGGCCGCCGGGCGGGTGATACGACGTGATCTTCCCCGGCGAAGGCGTGAAGCGATACGGGTCCTCGGCATTGATGCGGCATTCGAGGGCGTGGCCGCGCAGAGTGATGTCCTTCTGCCGCAAGCGCAGTTTTTCGCCGGCGGCGACGTGAATCTGCTCCTGCACCAGGTCGACGCCGGTGATCATCTCGGTCACCGGGTGCTCGACCTGGATGCGCGTGTTCATCTCGATGAAGAAGAATTCGCCGCCCTCGTACAGGAACTCGAAGGTGCCGGCGCCCCGGTAACCGATCCGCCGGCACGCTTCCACGCAGCGCTCGCCCACCTTGTCCCGCAGCTTCACCGGTAGATCGGGGGCGGGTGCCTCCTCCATGATCTTCTGGTGGCGGCGCTGCAGGGAGCAGTCGCGTTCGCCAAGGTAAACCGCATTCTTGTGCGCGTCGGCGAGCACCTGGATTTCGATGTGGCGGGGCTGCTCGAGATAGCGCTCCAGGTACACCGTGGGGTTGGCGAAGGCGGCCTGCGCCTCGGTTCGTGTCATGTTGACCGCGTTAAGCAGAGCCGCTTCCGTGTGCACGACACGCATGCCGCGCCCCCCGCCGCCGCCGGCCGCCTTGATGATCACCGGATAGCCGACCTTGCGCGCCACCCGAACGGTTTCCTTGGGGTCGTCGGGCAGCGCGCCTTCCGAGCCGGGGACCGTGGGCACGCCGGCCTTGGTCATTGCCTGCTTCGCGCTGACTTTGTCGCCCATCAGCCGGATGTTCTCCGGCCTGGGACCGATGAAAACGAAGCCGGAGCGCTCTACTTTCTCGGCGAAATCGGCGTTCTCCGACAGGAAGCCGTACCCTGGATGGATCGCCTCGGCGTCGGTGACCTCGGCGGCGCTGATGATCGCGGGAATGTTCAGATAGCTCGCTGCCGCGGGCGCAGGGCCGATGCACACCGACTCGTCGGCGAGCTTCACGTACTTCGCCTCGGTGTCGGCCTCGGAATGGACCACCACCGTGCGGATCCCGAGCTCGCGGCAGGCGCGCTGGATCCGAAGGGCGATCTCGCCCCGGTTGGCGATCAGAATCTTTTCGAACATTTAGCCCAGGATGAAGAGGGGCTGGCCGTATTCCACCGGCTGCCCGTTCTCGACGAGGATCGCCTTCACCACTCCGCCGGCGTCGGCCTCGATCTCGTTCATCAGCTTCATCGCTTCGATGATGCAAATCGTGTCGCCTTCCTTCACCACCTGGCCCACTTCGACGAAGGCCTTCGCATCCGGGGATGGCGAGCGATAGAACGTCCCGACCATCGGCGCCTTGACGACGTGGCCCTCCTGTCCGGCTGGCGCTTCGGCCGCCGGAGCTGGTGCCGCAGCTGCGGGCGCGCGCGGCTCGGCGGCGGCCACGACTTGGACGGGCGCGGCGGCGGAAACGCTCACATGGCCGCCCTTCACGATCTTGACCTTCTCTTCGCCCTCGGTGATCTCCAGCTCGGCGATGCCGGACTCCTGGACGAGGTCGATCAGCTTCTTGAGCTTGCGGAGGTCCATGCTTCCAGCGGTTAGTCGTGGTTTTTCGGTGTTTTCGCCGCAGAACGCAGCATCTTATCGCAACAATGCCGCCAAGTCGGCGCGCAGTCCCTCGGCCGAGTACGCGCCGAGCCTCCGGCGCCGCAGGCGGCCCGCTCCGTCCAGTGTGACGCTGAACGGGAGCATCCCTGCCCGGTTTCCAAGCGCGTCCATAAGGCGAATGGCCGAGCCTTCGGCGACCAGCACGGTGTAGCCGATCTCGACGGTTTTGAGGTATTTATGGACGTTGGCTGCATTATCGATCGCGATACCGACAACTTGAAAGCCGATCGAAGCATTATCTCGTGCCGCCGAGTCCAAAAGCGGGATCTCTTCGCGGCAGGGGGCACACCAACTCGCCCAGAAGTTGCACAAAAGGGGCTTTCCCCGCCACTCGGACAGTTTGCGCCTGCGGCCGGACAGGTCGGGAAAGCTCGCGGCCATAAGCTCCGCTGCCCCGGACTGGCTACGCAGCGCCAGCACCCCGGCGGTTGCCCCGGCCGCGACGGTCGCCACCGCTGCGGCGCCCAGCACGACTTTACGGCGAGCGGGAGTCATCGCGAAGAAGCGCGCCGACTTCGGCGATGCCGGCGCGGTCCATGACGCGGCCGGCCTGCGAGCTCTTGAGCGCTATACGTTCGTCGCGTGGATCGAAGATCGAGAGCCGCAACGGGGCCCCCTGCCAAGCCAGCACCAGAACGCTTACGGCACGCGCCCGGTCTCCGGCGTAGCGCCTGGTTTCATGCGTCGTATATGGGATATTGCGATCCAGCAGGAAGATCTCGACTTCCTTGACGCTGTCCGGAAAGAGCTGCAGCTCGATCTCGGCGTAGGGACCGGCGATGCCCTTCAGCACCGGGCCGGTCAGGTAAGGGCTGAAGCGCTCGAGGGCGCGCATGGCGTCCAACGCAATCTCGCGCAGCTCGACAACGCGCTGAGGATGTTCGTCCGCCTGATAGAGCGCCAAATAAGCGCGCAATTGCGCCTCGATCTCGTCGTTGCCGGGCAGCGCCTGCGACTCCTCGACGCCGAGCTGCTTCGCCGCCTTTCGCTTGGCCAAGGCGAAATCGTCGATGCCGTCTTCGGCCATGAGCCGCGCCGCGGCAGCGGCAATCCGGGCGCGGGTACTGGTCTGCTTGCTGATTCTGCGGGTCACGCGGCTGCCCTCCGACCCGAATATAGCCCAGGGGCCTCGCATAGAATCCCGCACCTGCTTCCGGATCGCGTCGAATGAACGCCCACCTCCACATCCTCGGAATCTGCGGCACCTTCATGGGCGGCATCGCCGCCATCGCCAAGACGGCCGGGTACCGCGTGACCGGCTGCGACGCCAACGTCTATCCGCCGATGAGCGATCAGCTGCGCGCCCTCGGCATCGAACTCACGGAGGGGTTCGACGAAACCCAGCTCAAGCTGCGCCCTGATGTATGGCTGATCGGTAACGTCGTAACGCGCGGCAATCCGCTCATGGAAGCGATTCTCGATCGCGGCGACCGCTATGTTTCCGGGCCCCAGTGGTTGGCGGAGAACGTTCTGGCTGGAAAGCATGTGCTCGCTATCGCGGGTACGCACGGCAAGACCACCGTTTCCGCCATGCTTGCATGGGTGCTCGAGCGGGCTGGACGCGAGCCTGGCTTTCTCATCGGCGGGGTGCCCATGGATTTCCCCGTGTCGGCGCGCCATACCCAGTCGCCGCTGTTCGTGATCGAAGCCGACGAATACGACACCGCCTTCTTCGACAAACGCTCCAAGTTTGTCCACTACCGACCGCGAACGGCCGTGCTGAACAATTTGGAGTTCGATCATGCCGATATCTTCGACGATCTTGCGGCGATCGAGCGTCAATTCCACCATTTAGTGCGTACTGTGCCGCGTTCTGGGCGGTTGGTGGTCAATGGGAGCGACGAGGCATTGAAGCGTGTACTCACCCAAGGGGTCTGGTCGCCACTGGAGTGGTTTGCCGCGCCCGGCGCCTGGCAGGCAGGCCCGCTTGCCAGCGACGGGAGCTTCGAGGTTACGTGGCAGGACAAGCCGGTCGGCCGCGTCGGGTGGAAACTGTTCGGCGCGCACAACCAGTTGAACGCGCTTGCAGTGATAGCCGCAGCGCGCCACGTCGGCGTGGAGCCGGCGGTCGCAGTCGACGCCTTGAACGGGTTCTCCGGAGTGCGGCGACGGATGCAGCTACGGGGGGAAGCGCGTGGTATCACGGTCTACGACGATTTCGCCCACCATCCGACCGCCATCCTGACGACCGTCCAGGGCCTGCGCAAGCGCATAGGCGCCAGCCGGATTCTGGCCGTGCTCGAACCGCGCTCGAACACGATGAAGCGTGGCGTCATGAAGGACGAGCTGCCTTCGAGCCTGCGCGACGCCGACTGCATCTATATCTATACCGCCGGTCTCGGCTGGGACGCGGCCGCCGTGTTCGCGCCGCTCGGCCAGCGCTCCCGCTGCGAGGAAAGCCTCGACGCGCTGGTGGAGGCCGTGGCGGCCGAGGCGAAGACGGGCGACCATGTCCTCGTGATGTCGAACGGGGGCTTCGGCGGCATTCACGAAAAGCTGCTCGCACGGCTGCGGAAGGACTCGTGATCTTTTATCTGCACGGATTCAACTCTTCGCCGCAGTCGCACAAGGCGAAGCTGCTCGGCGACTACCTCGCGCAGCGCGGCCTCGCTTCCTGCTACGGCTGCCCCGCGCTGCCGCCGCTCGCTTCCGAGGCCATTCGCGTGATTGAGGCCAGCCTGCCGCCCGGCGAGACGTGCTTCGTCGGTTCCTCGCTCGGTGGCCTCTACGCCACCTACCTCGCCGAAGCGCGCGGCGCGAAAGCCGTGCTCATCAATCCGGCCATCGCGCCGCATGTCGGGCTGCGCGCGTACCTCGGGCCGCAGCGGAACCTCTACACCGGGGAGGCGTACGAGCTTACCGAGCGCCATCTACGTGAATGGGAAAAGCTCGAGGTACCCCGGATCACGCCGAGCCGGTATCTTCTCCTCGTGGAGACCGGTGACGAAGTGCTGGACTACCGCCAAGCCGTCCGCCGCTACGCGGGCTGCGCGCAGGTCGTAGTGGACGGCGGCGACCACAGCCTGCAGAGCTTTCCGCGGCACCTCGCGCGCATCGTGGAATTCGCCGGGCATGCAGCTTCTCTATGAAGAAGACGGTGACCTGAAGGTCGGCGCGGTGCTCGGCGAGAGCACTGCGTCGTTCCAGGTCGAAAGCCCGCACGGGCGCCGCTCCAAGATCAAGGCGGCGAACGTCCTGCTCGCCTTCGAGCGCCCGTCCGGCGCGGAGCTCCTCGCCGAGGCCGATAAGTTCGCCCAGGACCTCGACATCGGCTTCCTGTGGGAGTGCAGCGGTTCGCGTGAGTTCGGGTTTCGCGACCTCGCCAAGGACTACGTCGGGCGCGAGCCCACGGCGGTGGAGGCGGCCGGGGTTCTGATCAAGCTCCATTCGGCGCCGATGTACTTCTACCGCCGCGGCAAGGGGCGGTTCCAAGCCGCGCCACTGGAGACTCTCAAGCTCGCGCTGGCGGCGGTCGAGAAGAGAAAGCGCGTGCAGGAGTCGATCGCCGCCTGGGCGGAGCGGCTGGCACGCTTCGACTGTCCCCCTGAAGTGGCCGGCCTGAAAGAGGAATTGCTGTATTCGCCGGACCGCAACAAGGCTGAAGCGAAAGCGCTCGAACAGGCCTGCAAGCAGACGGGACTCACGCCGGCGCGCCTCTTCGAGCGCTGCGGCCTCCTGCCCGATGCGCACGAATACCACCTGCAGCGCTTCGTCCACGAGTTCTTCCCGCGCGGAGTCCGCTTCCCGGCGCACGACCTGCCGTCCCCCCCGAACGGCCTGCCGCTCGCCGAGGTGCGCGCCTTCAGCCTCGACGATGTCGGCACAAGCGAGATCGACGATGCCTTTTCGCTCCAGCGCACGGGCGAGACGCTCCGCGTGGGCATCCACATCGCCGCCCCAGGACTGGCGTTCGGGCCCGGCTCGCCCCTGGATGCGCTGGCGCGCGAGCGGCTGTCCACCGCCTACATGCCGGGGCGCAAATTCACCATGCTGCCGGAAGACGTGATCCAGCGCTTCTCGCTCGACCAGGGCGGCGAGCGCCTGGCAGTCTCGCTTTACTTCGACGTCCGGCCCGACTGGAGCGTGGGCGCTCGCTACACCCGACTTGAGCGCGTGCCGGTCGCCGCGAACCTGCGCCACGCGCACTACGACAGGCTGAACGAGCTCTTCGAAAGCGGCGGCCGCGCCGGACTCGCCTACGAAGAGGACCTGCACGCGCTCTGGCAGATCGCTCTCGCGCTGGAAGCAAGTCGCGGCCGGCCGAGCGCGGGCGCGATCGCGCTCGACTACAGCTTCCACGTCGAGGACGGCAGGGTACGCATCGTGCCGCGCAAGCGCGGCGCGCCGCTCGACAAGCTGGTCTCGGAGATGATGATCCTCGCGAATACCTCCTGGGGGGAGCTCCTCGCCGAGCGCGACGTGGCCGGCATCTATCGCGTCCAGTCCACCGGCAAAGTCCGCCTCTCGGTCCACCCCGAGCCTCACGAGGGGCTCGGAGTGTCGTGCTACGCCTGGATGAGCTCCCCCTTGCGCCGCTACGTGGATCTCGTGAACCAGTGGCAGCTCATTGCCGCCGTCGGCGGGCAGCGCGCGCCTTTCTCGCGCAACTCGGACGCCTTGCTTGCCGCCTTGCGGGCCTTCGAGGTGACCTACGCGCGCTACGATGAGCATCAACGCGCCATGGAGACCTACTGGGTCCTGCGGTGGCTCGAGCAGGAAGCGATCCGCTCGCTGGAGGGAGTCGTGCTGCGCGAGAACCTCGTGCGCATGGAGGGCGCGCCGCTCGTCACCCGCGTGCCGTCGCTGCCTGTGCTCGACCCGGGGACCCGCGTGCGCCTGGAGGTAGGCCAGATGGATTTCCTGGAGCGCAGCGTTTCGCTCACTTACCGTGAGACTCTGGGAACGGCGACCGCCTCTGTGGCGGATGACCTCTTGCCCCTGGGCTAAAAAGCCTAGAATATGAAGGGCTTCTAAGCTAATGCGAGAATGCACTTAAGTTTCCACTCAAGTTTCCACTCGATGTTCGCTCCTGGCGACCGCATCCTGGGCACGGCGATTGGCGTGTCGCTCGCGCTGCACGCGGTCGCCTTGGCAGTGCACTTCAAGTTTCCCGAGGCGATGCGCTGGAAGGCCGAAAGCCAGCCGCTGGAGGTCGTGCTCGTCAATGCGAAAACGAGGGAGCGGCCGGCGAAGGCCGAGGTGCTCGCGCAGGCAAACCTGGACCGCGGCGGCAACGTCGACGAGCCGCGGCGCGCCAAGACGCCCCTGCCGGTAACGCGGCACGCGGAAGGAAAAGACCTCGCCGACGCGCAGCGCCGGGTCCAGCAGCTCGAGGCGCAGCAGCAGCACCTGCTCGCGCAGGCGAAGGAAACCGAGCGCCGCGTGCCTGCGGAACCGCCGAAAAGCGCGCCAGCGCCGGAGGCGCCGCCGGTGCCGAACGGACGCGACCTCGCGGATCTGTCGCTCGCGGCCATGCGCCTGCAGGCGCAGATCGACCGGCAGATCGACGAGTACCAGAAGCGCCCCCGCAAGAAGTTCATCGGCGCCAACGCACGGGAATATCGCTTCGCCCAGTACGAGGAAGACTGGCGCGTGAAGGTGGAACGGGTCGGAACGCTCAACTACCCGGCCGAGGCCCGCGGCAAGTTTTACGGGAATTTGCGTCTTACGGTGACAATCCGGCCCGACGGCTCGGTGGAGTCCATCGAGCTCGACCGCTCCTCGGGCCTCAAGGTCCTCGACGCGGCCGCTTTCAAGATCGTGCAGATGGCGAGTCCCTTCGCCCGCTTCCCGGCCGACATTCGCAGCGACACCGACCTCCTCGTCATCACCCGCACCTGGTTCTTCGGCCAGGGCGACAAGATCTGGACCCAGGCGCGGTACTGACGCGGGGCCGCCGCAGTGGCAGCTAGGCGCTTTCGCGGCCTGATGTTCGCTTACAAGCTGTTCTGCTACGGCCTGGGCACGCTCGTGCTCGTCTTCGTCGGCGTGCAGCTGTGGTTCCTGGCTGAGGTCCTGTACTGGGGCCACTACCAGTCGGCCACCAGCGCCTTCATGGATCAGCGGCTGGAAACGCTGCGCGCCAGGAACCCGAAAGCCTTCCTGAGGCATCAGTGGGTTCCGTACGACCGCATTTCGGTGCACCTCAAGCGCGCCGTCGTCGCCGCCGAAGACGCGAAGTTTCTCGACCACGAGGGGTTCGACTGGGAAGCGATCGTGCAGGCACGGGCCAAGAACGAGAGCCACGGCCGGATCGTGGCCGGCGCCTCGACGATCAGTCAGCAGCTCGCCAAGAACCTGTTCCTTTCGAGCGAGCGCTCCTGGCTGCGCAAGGGTGAGGAGGCGCTGATCACCTGGATGATCGAAGCGACCATGCCGAAGCGCCGCATCCTCGAGCTGTATCTCAACTACGCCGAATGGGGCGAGGGCGTATTCGGCGCCGAGGCCGCCGCGCGCCACCACTTCGGCGTGCCTGCGAGCGCGTTGACGCCGGAGCAGAGCGCGTGGCTCGCGGCCATCCTGCCCAGCCCGCGCCGCTACGAGCGCGGGCGCACCACGGCGTACGTCGAAGGGCGCGCCAGCACCATTCTTTTTCGCGCGGCGTCGGCGCAGATCCCTTGATACATTTCGGCCCATGGCCGAAGCGGCGCAATCGCGCCTCGAAACCGAGGAGCTGCAGCAGAATCTGAGCGAAGTGCAGGCGCTGCTACGCGAAGGCGAGCGTCCCGGCGAGCTCAGGGCGAAGCTCGACGCGCTGCACCCGGCCGACATCGCCTACATCCTCGAAGCGCTGCCGCCCGAGGAGCGCCTGCGGGTCTGGGACCTCGTCAAGGCCGACCGCGACGGCGAGATCCTGGTCGAGGTCTCCGACGCGGTTCGCGAGTCGCTGATCGCGGCCATGAACCCGGCCGAGCTGGTCGCCGCGGCGGAGACCCTGGAGGCCGACGAGCTCGCGGACATCGCGCCCGACCTGCCGCCGGCGGTGATCGAGGAAGTGGTCCAGTCGCTCCCGCTGGAGGAACGCGAGCGGCTGCGGGCGGCGCTCTCCTACCCGGAGGGAACGGTGGGCGCGCTCATGGACTTCGACCACGTCGCGGTGCGCGACGACGTGACGCTCGAGGCCGCGACACGCTATCTGCGGCGCTTCGACGAGCTGCCCGACCACACCGATCAGCTCTTCGTAGTCGACCGCGAGCAGCAATTCAAGGGCACGCTGCCGCTCGCGCGGCTCATCGTGTCGGACCTGGACCTCCAGGTCGCAGGCGTGATCGTGCCCGAAAGCGTGAAGCTTCACCCCGAGGACAGCGCCGAGGACGCGGCCAACGCGTTCGAGCGCTACGACCTCGTGTCAGCGCCGGTGGTCGACGCCAGCGACAAGCTGGTCGGCAGGCTGACCGTGGACGCGGTGGTCGACTACATCCGGCTGCGCAGCGCCGAGTCGCAGCTCGCCGAAGCGGGCCTGCGGCACGAGGAGGATGTGTTCGCCTCGGTGCTCGACAGCTTCAAGAACCGCTGGGCCTGGCTCGCGGTGAACCTGGTGACCGCCTTCATCGCTTCGCGCGTGATCGGCGTATTCGAGCAATCGATCGCGCAGCTCGTCGCGCTCGCCACGCTGATGCCGATCGTCGCCGGGATCGGCGGCAATTCCGGCAACCAGACCATCACTTTGATCGTGCGAGCGCTCGCCCTCGGGCAGATCCAGGGGGCCTACTGGACGAAGCTCCTCGCCAAGGAGCTCGGCGTGGCGCTCCTGAACGGCGTGGTCTGGGGGACGCTCCTCGGCGCGATCGCCTATCTGCTCTATGGCCGGCTCGCGCTCGCCGCGGTGATGGCGCTCGCCATGACCCTCAACTTGATGCTCGCCGCGGCCGCGGGCGTTGCGATCCCCTGGCTGCGCGCCCGCGGCGGCCGCGACCCCGCGCCGGGCTCGTCGGTGCTAATCACGGCGGTCACCGACTCGGGCGGCTTCTTCATCTTCCTCGGGCTCGCTACGCTTTTCCTGGTTTGACAGTTGCGAAGGCTTCACGCGCTGCTTCGAGCGTGCGCTCGATCTCCGCCTTGCCGTGCGCACCCGAGACGAAGCCGGCCTCGTAGGCCGAGGGCGCAAGATAGACGCCGCGCTCGAGCATGGCGTGAAAGAAGCGGTTGAAGCGCTCCTTGTCGGATTGCATCACTTCGCCGAAGCTCGACGGCGGCGAGGCGCGGAAGTAGACCCCGAACATGCTGCCGATCGACTGCGCGCAGAAGGCGAGGTCCGCCTTCCTCGCCTCGGCGTTGAGTCCTTCCACGAGGCGCCGGGTGGTCGCTTCCAGTTTTTCGAAGAAGGTCTTTTCCTGAATCAACTTCAGTGTTGCGAGGCCGGCCGCCACGGCGACCGGGTTTCCCGACAGCGTGCCCGCCTGGTACACCGGGCCGAGCGGGGCGATCTTTTCCATGATCTCGCGCCGGCCGCCCACGGCGCCGACCGGCAGGCCGCCCCCGATCACCTTGCCGAGCGTGGTGAGGTCGGGGCGGATGCCGAAGCGCGCCTGCGCCCCTCCAAGGGCGACACGAAAACCGGTCATGACTTCGTCCAGGATCAGCACCGCGCCGTGGCGCGTGCATTGCTCGCGCAGCTTCTCGAGAAAGCCCGGCGCGGGCAGCACCAGGTTCATGTTTCCCGCGACCGGCTCGACGATGACGCCGGCGATATTCGCTCCCTCCCGGTCGAACAAGCCGCCGAGCTGGGAGAGATCGTTGTACTCGAGCACCACGGTGTGCGCGGCCGTGTCGGCAGGAACGCCCGCGGAGCTCGGGTTGCCGAAAGTGAGCGCGCCGGACCCCGCCTTGACGAGCAGCGAGTCGGCGTGGCCGTGATAGCAGCCTTCGAACTTGACGATCAGGCTCCGACCGGTGAAGCCGCGCGCGAGCCGCACCGCGGTCATGGTCGCCTCCGTGCCGGACGACACCAGGCGCACCATCTCCACCGAGGGAACCAGGCGGCACACCAGCTCCGCCAGCTCGATCTCGGCTTCCGTCGGAGCGCCGAAGGAGAGCGCTCGCGAAGCAGCTTCCTGCACCGCCTCGACCACCGCAGGATGAGAATGTCCCACGACCATGGGGCCCCACGACCCCAGGTAGTCGATGTAGCGGCGGCCTTCGGCGTCCCAGAGATAGGCGCCGGCGGCGCGCTCGAAGAAAGGCGGTGTGCCGCCGACGGCGCGGAAGGCGCGCACCGGCGAATTCACGCCCGCCGGGATGCGCCGCTGCGCGCGCTCGAAGAGTTCCTGGTTTTTCATGCGAAGAGCCTTTGGTATTGCGCGGCCCGGGCACGGATGTCGGGCGCGTCGAAAAGATCGGTCACCACCGCGAGCAGGTCCGCTCCCGCACCGAGCACGAGCGGCGCATTCTCCAGGGTAATGCCGCCGATCGCGCAGAGCGGCACGCCGAGCCGCGTCGCGAAAAGGGCGAGGGGGGCGCGCACGGCGGCGGGCTTGGTGGGCGACGCGAACACGCTGCCGAAGGCGACGTAGTCGGCACCGGCCTGGACCGCGCGGCACGCGAGCGCGGGGTCGTCGTAGCACGAAGCGCCGAGGATCCGGTCTCCAAGCCGACTACGCGCGGCGCCCAGGTCGCCGTCATCGCGGCCCAGATGCACGCCGTCCGCCTCGAGCTCGAGCGCGAGCTCGACGTCGTCGTTGACGATCAGCGGGACGCCGTGGCGCCGCGCGAGCGCGGCCACCGCGCGCGCCTCGACCAGGTCGCGCCGCTTGCGCCGGTACTGCAGCAGCGCGACACCGCCTTGGAGCGCAAGGCTGACCTTCTCCACGGCGTCGGACACCTCGGGTGTGATCGCGTACAGTCCGCGCAGCTTCACTTGCCCGCCCGCGTTTCGCGCGCCCAGAAGAACCGGTCCGGAATCAACTGGCCGGTGCCGGCGCGAAATGCGCTCGACAGCGCTTGCCAGGTGAACTCCTGCGCGTCGCGCACCGCCTCGGGCACGCCGAGGCCGTTCGCGAGCGCGGCGGCGATCGCCGAGGCGAGGGTGCAGCCGGAGCCGTGATAGCTTCCGGGCAGCCGCGGCCAGCGGTCTTCCCGCACCACGCCGCCCCGGTCGTAGAGGGTGTTGACGACGTCGTTGCCCGGCTCGTGCGTCCCCGTGACGAGCACGTACTCGGCGCCTCGCTCTACGAGGCGTTGCGCCGATTGGGCGAGCGACGACGCGTTCGCCAGGCGGAGCGCCTCGATGCTGTTCGGAGTCACCACGGTCGACTGGGGAACGATCAGCTCGCGCAGCGCCGCGATCGCATCCTCGGTCGCGAGCGCATCGCCGCGCCCCGAGGCGAGCACGGGGTCGAGCACCACGGGGATCTCCGCGTGCTCCGCGAGGATCGCGGCGACCGCCTGCACGTTGGCCGCGGAGCCGAGGAGGCCGAGCTTGATCGCGGCGACCCTTGTGTCGCCCAGTACCCGCTCGGCCTGCATGCGCACCCGCGCCGCGTCCACCGCGTCGAGCGAAGCGACTCCGTGCGTGTCCTGTACTGTGAGCGCGGTGACTACCGAAAGAGGATGGCATCCCATGCTCGCGAGCGTGAGCAGGTCGGCCTGTAGTCCAGCTCCGCCCGTCGGATCGCTGCCGGCGAACGTGAGCACGATCGGTGGGGGCGAAGACATGGGGTAATATTTCGGCCGGCCATTCTACTGCGGGCGTATGGGGCCGTATTTTTTGCAGTATTTCCGGGGCGTTTCTGCCAGAGCATGACCACCGAAAATCAAGTCCAGTTCCGGACGTGGATGTGCCTCATCTGCGGATGGGTGTACGACGAGGCCGCGGGGCTGCCCGACGAAGGCATCGCCCCGGGGACGCGCTGGGAGGACGTGCCGATGAACTGGACCTGCCCGGAATGCGGCGCGCGCAAGGACGATTTCGAGATGGTCGAGATCTAAACTTTCCGCGTGCGCGGGGCTCTAACGGCCTCCATACAGTAAGATTCAGGGTGGCCCGCGCATGTCTTCGATCAACCTGACGCATCACTTCCTGATCGCCATGCCCAGCATGGCGGACCCGTACTTCGCGAAGACCCTGACGTACATCTGCGAGCACAGCGACCAGGGCGCGCTCGGCCTGGTGGTGAACCGCCCGATCGACATGACCCTGCAGGCGCTCTTCGAGCGGTTGAGCCTCTCGCTGCGCGGTAGCGAGCGCGCCGACGCGCCGGTCTATTTTGGCGGCCCGGTGCAGACCGACCGCGGCTTCGTGCTGCACGCGCCCGCCGGCAACTGGCAGGCGACGCTGCGGGTCGGAGCCCACATCGGTCTCACCACCTCGAAGGACATCCTCGAAGCGGTGGGCCGCGGCGAGGGTCCGGAGCAGCTCCTCGTCACTCTCGGCTACGCGGGCTGGTCCGCGGGCCAGCTCGAGCACGAGCTGTCGCAAAACGCCTGGCTCACGGTCGAGGCGCGCGACGGCATCCTGTTCGACACGCCGGCGGAGGAGCGGCTGTCGGCGGCGATGGAGCTCCTCGGCCTCGACTTCGCGCGGCTGCAGGATGAAGCGGGACATGCCTGAGCGGCCCGGCCGCACCGTCCTTGCATTCGATTTCGGTCTAAAGCGTATTGGAGTCGCCGTCGGCGAGCCCGAGCTGCGCACCGCCCATCCGCTGGGCGCAGTGACGCGCTTTGAAGAAGTCGCATCCCTGGTGGCGGAGTGGAATCCGGATCGCCTCGTGGTCGGCCTGCCGGTGTCGGTCGCGGGCGAGCCGCACGCGATGACGCGCCACGCGGAGGACTTCGCCCGGCGCCTCGAGCGCCGCTTCAAGCTGCCAGTGGCGCGCGTGGACGAGCGCTACTCTTCCGCCGAAGCGCTCTGCGAGCAGCTCGCCGCGGAGCTGCGTCCGCGCATCGGCCCGAAGAGCGCGATGGTCGGCCTTTACACCGGCGGCGCGTGGCTCGCAGAGCGGCTGCACTCGACGCTCGGCCTGAGCACGCCGCTCGCGCTGATGGACATCGCCTTCTACCGCGACGATTACGCGGCGCGCGGCCTCAAGCACGACCCCAAGCGGACCAAGATTCCGTTCGACGTGAACGGCGCCGAGCTGCTGCTCGTCGACGACGTGCTCTACAGCGGCCGCACGGTGCGCGCCGCGATGAACGAGCTGTTCGACTACGGCCGGCCGGGGAGCATCGCGCTCGTGGTGCTCGCCGACCGCGGTGGTCGCCAGCTGCCGATTTGCGCGCAGCACGTCGGCGCCAGGGTGCAGGTGCCAGCGGGAATGCGCCTCACGCTGCAGCGCGCCGACAGCGGCAAGCTCGCGCTCGCGCTGGAGTCCGAGCGTGCAGCGTAATCCCCAGCTCAACGCCAACGGCGAGCTGCAGCACCTGCTTTCGATCGAGGGCCTGCCGCGTGAGATCCTGCTGCAGATCCTGGACACCGCAGAGTCGTTCGCCGGCGTGACCGAGCGCGAGGTGAAGAAGGTGCCGCTCCTGCGCGGCAAGAGCGTATTCAACCTCTTCTTCGAGCCCTCCACGCGCACGCGCACCACCTTCGAGATCGCCGCCAAGCGCCTGTCGGCCGACGTGATCAACCTGAACATCGCGGTGTCTTCGGCCACCAAGGGCGAGTCGCTGCTCGACACCGTGGCGAATTTGTCCGCAATGCAGGCAGACATATTCGTGGTTCGTCACGCCTCGTCGGGCGCGCCCTTCCTGATCGCGCGCCACGTCAAGCCGCACGAGCACGTGGTGAACGCGGGCGACGGCCGCCACGCCCACCCGACGCAGGGCCTGCTCGACCTCTTCACCATCCGCCACTACAAGAAGGACTTCAGCCAGCTCACCGTCGCCATCGTCGGCGATCTCCTGCACTCGCGCGTCGCGCGCTCGCTGATCCACGGCCTCACCACGCTTGGCGTGCCCGAGGTGCGCGTGATCGGGCCGCAGACGCTGATGCCGCTCGGCGTCGAGGGTCTGGGGGTGCGCGTGTTCAACGACATGCGCGCCGGCCTCAAGGACTGCGAC
>DATLUZ010000144.1:0-7008 GCA_035577785.1 Burkholderiales bacterium
TGCCATGGAACACTCCTATCTGAAGACGGTCAGGACGCCGGTGTAGCCGTACAGCCGGTCGCGGGAGATTTCGCCGTTGCAGAAGAATCCTACCAGCGGAACCTCGCCGAGCGATCGCTTGACGAGGTCCAGTTCCGCACCGCGGCGGCCGAACATATGCTCGCCGCGCGCCACGCAGGAGTAATACAGCGCGCCGCGCGGCTCCGGCACCGCCTCCTTCAGGCTCAGGAGAATGTTTTGCAGGTCTTTTTTTGCGGCCGCAGCATCGCGCTTGCAAAACAGGATTTCCATGCCCGGCTCCACCAGGTCGCCGATCGCGACTACCCCCGACTTGGGGTCGACGCCGACGATATTGCGGGCGGTATAGTCTCCGGTGTCGCTCCCCGGCACCGGAAGGCCCACCAGAAGCTGGGTTTTTTCGCCACCAACCGCATCGAGCAGCGCTTCGAGCGCGGGGCGGCCGTCGAGGCGCGCGATAAGGTTGTCCTCACCCTCGGTGACCCGGAAGCGCCCCGGGTAGGGGGTGCAACCTTGGGTGAGGCGAGTCGCGACCGCCACGTCTTCTCCGAGAACCGCCCCGGACAGGCCGCCGCTCAGCACCTCGTTCGCGATCTGGACGGTGCGCGAGCGAGAACTCGACACGCCGCCGACGATGTAACCGGTGCTGACCTTCGCCGACATGTCGGAGACCAGTCCGGGGAGATCGGGGGCCGCCGGGTCGGCGTGCACGATCCCGAAGCTGCCGCTCGCCTTGAGCGGCGCGCGCCCGGAGAACACCGAGAACGGCTCGACGTCGGCCACCATCGCCGCCATCGCAGGACCGTCCTGATATTCGGTTCCCGTCGCGAGGACGCCGGTGCCGACGGTCCCGATCCACTCGCGGACACCTGTTTGATTCTTGAGGGAATCCAGAATCTTGTCGGCTTCGCCGACCAGCGCGTCGCTGAAATACACGAATCCCAGGCCTCGGCCCGGACGGTCGAGCGCGTCGACGCAGGCCCGCCAGTCGGACCCGTGGGCGAAAGCGAACGCCTTCATCCCGTCTTCGGCGGGTTGGCCGCGTCGCGCATCGCCTGCAGCGTCGCGCGCTGCAGCTCCAGCCCCTGGATGGAGAACCTCACCATGTTGAGGTTCATGTTGAGCCAGCCCTCGATCGAGCGCAGGTCGGCGATGCGCTTGTCGATCTCGGCGGGATCGAGCGTCGGCATGGCCAGGCCGGGGATCGGCACCCCGAGCGGCCCCCACAGCCGCCGGAAGAGCTCGAACGGGTCCTGCGGCGGCTGGTCAGGCATGGATGCGGCCTTCGCTATGGTCGAAAAACTGATGCACCTCGGCGTCGCGCCGCATGGTGTCGTCGTAGCCGAGCTCGATCAGCGCGCGGCAGAAAGCCTCCTCGAAAAGGAGATAGCTCGCAAGGTTCGAGCCCGAGCGGTTGAGCGCGCCGGTCGGGCGCAGGATGAAGCGCACGCTGGGCGGCAGCTCGTGCACGAAGCGTGCGGCGATGCGCTCGAGGGGCTGGGACGGGGTGATGAACAGCACCTTGACCGGCCGCAGCTGCGAGTCCTTGAGCGCCTCGGGCGGGATGAGCTTGAGCGTGCGGTTGATCCGCTCCAGGCGCTCGATGTCGACTAGCAGGCTGTCGAGGAAGATGCTGTTCAGCGCGTGCCCGGCGATCTGCGCGAGCGACGGGTACACGTTGGAGCGGGCGCGCGGCTGCTCGACGCTCTGGCGCCCCGAGCCGACGATGAGCACCCGGTCCGCCCCGAGGTGCAGCGCCGGGCTCACCGGCGCGATCTGGCGCATCGAGCCGTCGCCGAAGTACTCGCGGTGCAGCTTCACCGCCGGGAAGATGAACGGCAGCGCCGCCGAGGCGAGAAGGTGCTCGACCTTCAGCGAGACCGCCGCGCCGATGCGCTGGTTGCGCTCCCAGCCCTCGAGGCCGCTGCCGCCCTGGAAGAAGGAGACGCTCTGGCCGGAGGTGTAGCCGGAGGCGGTCACGCAGACGGCGTAGAGCGCGCCGGCGTCGAGATTCGCCTGGATTTTTTCGGTCGCGACGTTCTTCTGCAGGAGGTCGCGCAAGGGCGTGTTGTCGAGCAGCGAAATCGGGTTGCGCCGCGAGACGAGCATCGTCGCCGTGAGCCAGCGCGCGCCGCTCTTCATGATGCTCCAGGCGTCGGTGCGATAGATATGGTGGCAGCGCATGCGCTCCCAGAAGGCGAGCAGCCGCGCCACCGCGCCGGAGAAGTCGTCGGCCCCGGCCGCGAGGCACGCGGCGTTGATCGCGCCCGCCGAGGTCCCGGCGAGGATCGGGAACGGGTTGCGCGCCGGCCTGCCGAGGATGTCGCGCACCGCCTTGAGCACGCCCGCCTGGTAGGCGGCGCGCGCGCCGCCGCCGGTCAGCACCAGCCCCGCCCGCGGCTTCATCCGGCTGGCCGGGAAGGGCGCGACGTTGCTGGCTGCGGTCTCCATCAGAGCAGAGTCTGTTCTTGGCCTCGTGGAGCGTTCGCGTCGGCCACCGCGAGCGCCGTCATGTTGACGATGCGCCGCACCGTGGCCGAGGGCGTGAGGATGTGCGCCGGACGCGCCGCCCCGAGCAGGATCGGACCCACCGTCACGCCTCCGCCGGCGGCGGTCTTGAGAAGGTTGAACGAGATGTTGGCGGCATCGAGCGTCGGCATGATGAGGAGATTGGCCTCGCCGCGCAGGCGCGAGTTGGGGAATACGCGCAGGCGGATCACCTCCGAGAGCGCGGCGTCGCCGTGCATCTCGCCCTCGATCTCGAGCTCGGGCGCGCGCTGCGCGATGAGCTCGCGCGCCTGGCGCATCTTCGCGGCCGAGGCGGTCTTGAGCGAGCCGAAGTTCGACGCCGAGAGCAGCGCCACCTTCGGCACGATGCCGAAGCGCTTGATCTCCTCGGCGGCGAGCAGCGTCATCTCGGCGATCTGGTCGGCGTCGGGGTCCGGGTTCACGTAGGTGTCGCAGATGAACACCGTGCGCCCAGGCATCATCACTACGTTCATCGCCGCATAGCCGCGCAGCCCCGGCCGCAGGCCGATCACCGCGTCGATGAAGTGAAGGTGCATCGCGAACGCGCCCGAGACCCCGCACAGCATGCTGTCGGCCTCGCCCTTGTAGATGCCCACCGCCCCGATCAGCGTCGAGGTGCGGCGCATCTCGACGCGCGCGAAATCCGGCGTCACGCCCTTCCTCTCGGTGAGCTTGTGGTAGGTGCTCCAGTACTCCCGGTAGCGCGGATCGGACTCGGGATTGATGAGCTCGAATTCCGCGCCCGGCCGCACGCGCAGCCCGAGGCGCTGCAGGCGCTGCTCGACCACGTGCGGCCGGCCGATCAGGATCGGCTTCGCCAGGCCCTCGTCGATGACAATCTGCGCCGCGCGCAGCACGCGCTCGTCCTCGCCCTCGGTGTAGACCACGCGCCGCGGCGCCGCCTTGGCCGCGCTGAACAGCGGCTTCATGATGAGGCCCGACTGGTACACGAACTGGCCGAGCGACTCGCGGTAGGCGTCGAGGTCCGCGATCGGGCGCGTCGCCACGCCCGAGTCCATCGCGGCCTTGGCCACCGCGGGCGCGACCCGGGCAATGAGCCGGGGGTCGAACGGCCGCGGGATGATGTACTCCGGGCCGAAGCTGATCGACTCGATGCCGTAGGCGAGCGCCACCTGCTCCGAGGTCTCCGCCTGGGCGAGCTCGGCAATCGCGCGCACCGCCGCGATCTCCATCTCGTCGCTGATGGTGGTCGCGCCGACGTCGAGCGCTCCCCGGAAGATGAACGGGAAGCACAGGACGTTGTTGACCTGGTTGGGATAGTCCGAGCGCCCGGTGGCGATGACGCAGTCGGGGCGCACCGCCTTGGCTTCCTCCGGGGAAATCTCGGGTTCGGGATTCGCGAGGGCGAGGATGAGCGGGCGCTCGGCCATCTTCTTCACCATCGAGGGCTTCAGAACGCCGCCCGCCGACAGGCCTAGGAAGAGGTCGGCGCCGGCGATCACCTCGTCGAGCGTGCGCGCTCGCGTTTCGACGGCGAAGCGCTCCTTGTCCGGGTCCATCTCCTCGCGGCGCCCCTTGTACACCACCCCCTGGATGTCGGTGACAGTGATGTTGGCGCGCGGCATGCCCATCTTGACGAGCAGCTCGAGGCAGGCGAGCGCGGCGGCGCCGGCGCCGGAAGCCACCAGCTTTGCCTCCTCAAGCTTCTTATTGACTACTTTCAAGCCGTTGTAGACGGCGGCGCCCACCGTGATGGCCGTTCCGTGCTGGTCGTCGTGGAACACCGGGATCTTCATGCGCTTGCGCAGCGCGCGCTCGACCATGAAGCACTCGGGGGCCTTGATGTCCTCGAGGTTGATCGCGCCGAAGGTGGGCTCGAGCGCGGCGATGATGTCGACCAGCTTCCCCGGGTCGCGCTCGTCGAGCTCGATGTCGAAGCAGTCGATTCCCGCGAACTTCTTGAACAGCACCGCCTTGCCTTCCATCACCGGCTTCGCCGCGAGCGGCCCGATGGCGCCCAGGCCAAGGACCGCGGTGCCGTTGGTCACCACCGCGATCAGGTTGGCGCGCGAGGTGTAGAGCACCGCCGTCGCCGGGTCCAGCCTGATCTCCTCGCAGGCCGCAGCCACCCCCGGCGAATAGGCGAGCGCGAGGTCGCGCTGGTTGGTGAGCTGCTTGGTCGGAAGGATGGAGAGCTTGCCCGGTGGACTGCGCCGGTGGTACTCGAGCGCGCTTTGCTTGAGTTGCTCGTCCACCGAAAAATTATAATCCCCGGTCCCATGCAGGTGCCCACGGCAAGGCGCGCGGCGGAGATCGAGCCGTTCGAGGTCATGGACGTGCTCGCGCGCGCGCACGCGCTCGAAGCGCAGGGCAGGCCCGTGGTCCACATGGAGATCGGCGAGCCCGACTTCACCGCGCCCGCGCCGGTGGTCGAAGCGGGTGTGCGCGCGTTGCGCGACGGCAGGACCGCCTACACCGCGACGCTCGGCCTGCCCGCCCTTCGCGAGGCCATTGCAGGTCATTACCACGAAAAATTCAAAGCCCTGCTAGACCCCAAGCGCGTGGCGGTGACCTCCGGCGCTTCGGGAGGCCTGCTCACCGTTGCCGCGCTCTACGTCGATGCAGGCGACGAGGTCCTCGTGCCCGACCCTGGGTACCCGGGGTATCGTCACTTCGTGCGCGCCTTCGAAGGCGTCGCGCGAGCTCTTCCGGTGGGTGCGGCGCAGAATTTCCAGCCCACGCTCGAAATGGTGCGCGCGGCGTGGGGGACGCGCACCAAGGGCCTGCTCCTCGGCTCGCCCTCCAACCCGACGGGTACGCTGATCGACAGGAAGGAGCTGCACCGGATCGCGACCTACGTCGCCGACAAAGGCGGGGTATTGCTCGTCGACGAGATCTACCAGGGGCTGGTCTATGGCGCCGAGCCCGCCACCGCCCTGGGGCTGCCAGGCGAAGTGGTGATCATCAACAGCTTCTCCAAGTACTTCTGCATGACCGGCTGGCGCCTGGGCTGGGTGGTCGTGCCGGACGGGTCGGTGCGCGGCTTCGAGAAGCTCGCCCAGCATCTTTTCATCTCCGCGCCGTCCGCCGCACAGCACGCGGCGGTGGCGGCCTTCTCGCCGGAGTCGCTCTCGATATTGGAGGAACGGCGACGCGAGTTCGCGCGGCGGCGCGACTTCCTGCTTCCGGAGCTGCGCAAGGCGGGCCTCGCCATCCCGGCCGAGCCGCACGGCGCCTTCTACGTGTACGCGGATTGCGGCGGCGACTCGAAGGCTTTCGCCCGGGACCTTCTCGAAAGCGAGGCGGTCGCGGCCACCCCCGGAGCGGACTTCGGCGCCCACCAGACACAGCGCTATGTGCGTTTCGCCTACACCCGCAGCATGGCGGAGATCGAGGAGGCGGCGCGGCGGATTGCGCGCTTTGCCGCCAGGAGAACCTGACTTCTGCTAGGTCGCCTGGGCGACCTGCGATCGGCGCGCCTTCTGCCGGATCGGCTCCAGGCGCATGCGCTCCTCGAATACTTTGGCGGCGTAGCGCGACGTCGGCTCATCGAAGGCGCCGGCGTAGCGCTGCAAGGCGGCTTCCTGATCCTGCAGACGCCGGTAATACTCGTGCAGGATCTGCGCACCGACGTTGATGTTGACCTCGGGATCGAGCAGCGCTTCCTCTCCGCCGTGGTCGAGCAGCTTGTCGAGGTGGTATTTCGGGATGATCTGCATCAGGCCCTTCGCTCCCACCACGCTCTCGGCGACCGGGTTGAAGCGCGATTCGATGGCGACCACCGACAGGATCAGCACGGGGTCGACCGAATAGCGCTCGCCGGCGCGGTAGGCGATGGAGACGAAGCTGGTGGCGGCGGTCTCCGCGATGCGCCAGCGCTTGGAGATGAACTCGGCGAGCGCGCGTTGCTCGCGCTCCTCGACACCCTCCGCGATGGCGGCGGGCTCGCCCGCGCCGCCGGCCGAGGCGTCCTCGGCGGCTTCCGCCGCCAGGCTCGGCAAGGTACTCCTGAGCAGGTGCCGCTCCGACGGCAGCATCAATGTGAAGACGGCGGCAAGGCCGATGAGGGCAAGCGTGGCCTTGGCCAGCGAGTACAGGCGCGACAGATGCAAGCTGAAAGCCTTCATCTTGTTCCTCCGTGCTCCCTGGTTACAGTGTTGCCGGGGACTGATTCTATAGGCCCCAAGCGTTAAAAAGTACCGTCGGGCAGACTTGTGGCAAATACACCACTGCGGCGCAGCAAAATAGACTTCTCCTGTGAAATCAAATTATTGGAAAGGCCTCTGCAGACCCCACCGACGTTTCGCGCAGGTATTTTTACCTTTGGTGGGGTGCCGGCGCGCCGGCCGGTAGAATGAGGACAGCAGGCGAAGCTCCCCCGAAAGGGGGCTTCGAAGGGAAGCCTCGCGGACCGGCCTAAGTCTTCAGTCTTGGGCCGCTTGACCAAGCCGGTCCGCGAGCTTCGAGGGCCGGCGGGGGGCTTGCGCCCCTCGCCTCGTC
>DATLUZ010000145.1:0-25439 GCA_035577785.1 Burkholderiales bacterium
CGGCAACCCGGCGCTGGTCCCGGACCACATTGCGGTGTGGGGACTGCTGATCGATTTCCGTCGCCTGTTCGACCTGTACGTGAACCTGCGCCCGGTGCGCCTGTTCGAGGGCATGCCCTGCCCGCTCGCCGGCCGCAAGCCGGGCGACATCGACTATTACGTGATCCGCGAGAACACCGAAGGCGAGTACGGCAACACCGGCGGACGCATGTACGAAGGCACCGAGCGCGAAGTCTGCACGCAGCTGTCGGTGTTCTCCCGCAAGGGCACCGACCGGATCATGAAGTACGCCTTCGAGCTGGCGCAGAGCCGCAAGAAGCACCTCACGTCCTGCACCAAGTCGAACGGCATCTCGATCACCATGCCGTACTGGGACGAGCGCTTCAAGGAGATGGGCAGGAAGTATCCCGACGTGAAGACCGACCAGTACCACGTCGACGGGCTCACGATCCAGATGGTGCTCAATCCCGACCGCTTCGACGTGATCGTGGCCTCGAACCTCTTCGGCGACATCCTGTCGGACCTCGGGCCCGCCACCGCCGGCACCATCGGCATCGCCGCCTCGGGCAACATCAACCCCGAGCGCACCGCGCCCTCGATCTTCGAGCCGGTGCACGGCTCGGCGCCGGACATCGCCGGCCGCAAGATCGCCAACCCGCTCGCCACCATCTGGTCGGGCGCGCTGATGCTCGAGCACCTGGGCCATCCCGAAGCCGCGGCCGAGATCGTGCGCGCGATCGAGCGCGTGATCATCGAGGGGCCGCACACGCCCGACATGAAGGGAAAGGCGAGCACGAGCGATGTCGGGGCCGCGGTCGCCGAAGCGATCCGCGCGGAGTCGAGAAAAGCTGCCTGACGGGCTGCTGTACCAGGAGGACTTCCTGTCGGCGGACGAAGAGGGCCGGCTGCTCGCCGAGATCCGCCGGCTGCCGCTCGAGGAAGCGAAATACAAGAGCTTCACCGCCAGGCGCCGCGTCGCGGCCTTCGGGTCGAGCTACGACTTCGAGACCAACGTGCTCGGCCCGGCGCCCGAAATTCCGCCGTTCCTTCTTCCGCTGAAAAGACGCGCCGCCGATCTGATTCAAGCCGGTGAAGAAACAATAGAACACGCCTTGGTGAACGAGTACCGCCCGGGCACCGAGCTCGGCTGGCATCGCGACATCGGCGCGTTCGGCATCGTCGTCGGGGTTTCGCTCGGCGGCAGCTGCCGCATGCGCTTTCGCCGCTATCCTCCGCAGAAGGGCGAAAAAATCTTCGTTCTCGAGCTCGCGCCGCGCTCGGTGTACGTGCTGCGCGACGAGATCCGCTGGCGCTGGCAACATAGCGTCGCGCGCACGAAGGAGCTGCGCTACTCCATTACCTTCCGGACTTCCCGATGAGCGATTTCATCGTCACGCTCGAAGTGATCGCGCAGTTCCAGAACGGCAAGGAAGTCGGCCTGGTCGCGCGCATCGGTCGCGCCCGGCCGCAGGGAAAGGGCGAGTGGCTCTGCCCGGTCGAGCTGTCGCCGGTCTACCAGCAGCCGATGAGCGTAAAGGGCGTGGACTCGTTCCATGCCACCTGGCTCGCCTGCTCGCTGGTGCTCAAGCTGCTCGGCCATTTGAAGGGCGAAGGCGTCGCGCTCAAAACGACCGACGGCAGCGCGTTCCCGCTCGAGGCCTACCTCGCCGGGCTCGGCGCCGGGCCGCAGGATGCTGAAGGCGGATAGCGCCCGCAACCGGCTGACCGGCATCGCGCTGGTCTCGCTGTGCTACCTGCTCTTCACGCTGCTCGACGGCACCGCGAAATGGCTGGTGGCGAGCGTTCCGGTGATCGTGGTGGTCTGGCTGCGCTTTCTTATGCACGCGGTTTTTGCCTCCGCCCTACTGCTCCCGCTGCGGGGAATTTCTCTGGTGAGAACCAGCCACTGGCGCTGGCACCTGCTGCGTGCGCTCATGTTCGTGCTGATGACCGGGATCAACTTCTGGGCGCTCCAGTATCTCCAGCTCGCGATCACCTCCTCGATCATGTTCATCGTGCCGATCATCACCGCGCTCATGGCCGCGCCGCTGCTCGGCGAGAACATCGACCGGGGACGCTGGGCGGCGATCGTCGCCGGCTTCGCCGGCGTGCTGGTGATCGTGCGGCCTGGCGGCGCCGATTTCCACCCGGCCATGCTCCTCGCGCTGGTGAACGCCACGCTCTACGCGATGTTCAACCTGATGACGCGGCACCTGGCGGCTTACGATCGGCCCGAAACGATCCAATACCTGCCCGCGCTCGGCGCGGCTATCCTGCTCACGCCTTTTGCGCTCGTGGCATGGGAGGCGCCCTCCGGCTGGCTCGAATGGACGCTCGCCTGCCTCATGGGCGCGCTCGGAGGGCTCGGGCACTACCTGCTGGCGGTGGCGCATCGCTATGCGCCCGCCACGGTGATCGCGCCGTTTCTCTACCAGCAGGTCCTTTACTACGCGCTCTTCGGCTATCTCGTGTTCGGCGACGTGCCGGCGCCTGCGGTTTGGATCGGCGCCGCGATCGTGATTGCGAGCGGGCTATACCTTTTTGCGCGCGAGCGCCGCCGAATCTGATTCTCCAAGGTCCCAGAAAAGGCCGGTCATCAGCCTGAGGCCGTCGCGGGCGACGCTCGCGAGCATGTGCTCGTCGGGCGCGTGCTGCGAGCAGCCGGCGTACGAGTGCGGCACCCACAGAGTCGGTAGTCCCAGCGTCTCGGCGAACACATCGTTCGGCAGCGAGCCGCCCAGGTTCGGCAGGATCGCGGGCCTTGCGCCGGCCGTGCGCTCGATCGACGCCTCCGCCCAGCGCACCCAGGGATGATCTGGGTCGAGCCGGCTCGCCCGGAAGAAGCCCTCGCGCGCGGCGGCCACCTTCACCACGCCGAAGCCTTCGCGCTCCAGGTGCCGCCGAAGCGCGGGAACGATGTCTTCCGGGTCGACACCGACCACGTAGCGAAGCTGGCAATGCGCCGCGGCGCGCGCCGGAATCGCGTTCACCGGGCGCTGCGGATTGCCGGTGACGAACGCGAGCACCTCGAAGCTCGACCAGCCGAACACGCGCTCGGCGGGAGTCAGGTTCGGCTCACCCCAGTCTTCCGCCCCGTCCACCCGGAGATCCGCCAGAGCTTTCCTGACTGAGGAGGAAAGGCTCGTCGGGCGCCACTCGGGCACGCGGATCGCGCCGCGCCGGTCAGTGATCGAGGCGAGGGCGTGAGCAAGCACGATGCCGGGATTGGCGAGCAGGCCGCCCCAGTTGCCGGAGTGGCGCGCGCCGTCGCGCAGCTCGAGCGAGAGGTCGAAATTGAGCACGCCGCGCGAGCCGAGGAAGAGCGTCGGCCGGCCGGGCTGAAGCCGCGGACCGTCGGAGGCGATGAAGACATCGGCGCGCAGCGTGTTTTTTTCATTTTCACAAAGCAATTCCAGTCCCGGCGAGCCGACCTCTTCCCCGGTCTCGACCAGGAGCTTGACGTTGAACCCGAGCCGGCCGCGCGTGCGCAGTACCGTCTCGAGGGCGGCGAAGTTGATGGTGTGCTGCCCCTTGTTGTCGGCCGTGCCGCGGCCGTAGATGCGCTCGCCGTCGCGCGAGAGCTTCCACGGCTCGAGGCCGGGGCGCCACTCGCCTTCCTGCCCGCGGATCACGTCGCCGTGGGCGTAGCTCAGCACGGTCGGGAGCTCCTCGTCCTCGATGCGCTCGGCGATCAGGAACGGGCCGTATCCGCCGGCCGGATTGGGCGCGACGCGACAGGCGAAACCCATGCGCTCGAGACTTTCGGCGATCTCGGCCTCGAGGTAGCGCTCGAGCTCGGCGCGGCGCGCCGGGTTCTGGCTCTCGGTCGGGATCGCGACGCGCCGGGCGAGGTCGTCGAAGAACCGGCCCTCGTCGAAGTAGCGTTCGGCGGCGAGGATGGCTTGCGCGCGGCTCATCTTGGCAGTATAGCGAGGGCCCATGGGCGAAACCCTCGCGGTTCCCGTCTGGCTCGCGCTGCCTGCCGCGCTGCTCGCTGCCTGGGCCGCGTACGACAAGCTCCTCATGCCGTGCCTGCGCTGGCTGCTCGCGCGTCCCGCGAACCGGGCGATCGACGAGGTCTCGACCCGGCTTCGCATCGGCATCCGGCCGTTCCAGCGCACGCGCCGGCAGGCGCTGATCCACCGCCTGACGGCCGACCCGAAGGTGCTCCAGGCGGCCGAGCGCTACGCGGCCGAAAAGCGCCTGCCCCTGCCCAAAGTCATGAAACAGGTCGAGCGCTACGCGCGCGAGATCGTGCCCGCCTTCAACGCCTATCTCTACTTCCGCATCGGCTATTGGGCGGGACGCAAGCTCGCGCAGTCGCTCTACCGCGTGCGCCTCGGCTACGTCGACACCGCCGGCGTCGCCAAAATCGACCCGGACGCGACCGTGGTGTTCGTGATGAACCACCGCTCGAACATGGACTACGTCCTGGCGGCGTACCTCGCCGCCGACCAGACGACGCTCTCCTACGCCGTGGGCGAGTGGGCGCGCCTGTGGCCGCTGTCCGCGCTGATCCGCGCCATGGGCGCCTATTTCGTGCGCCGCAACTCGGCTGACGAGCTCTACCGGCGCGTGCTCGAGCGCTACATCGCCATGGCCACGGAGGCCGGCGTGCCGCAGGCGGTGTTTCCGGAAGGCGGCCTGTCGCGCGACGGCCGCATGCGCGAGCCGCGCCTCGGGGTTCTCGACTACATGCTGCGCGGGTTCCGCCGCGACGGCGAGCGCGACCTGGTGTTCGTGCCGCTCGGTATCAACTACGACCGCGTGCTGGAAGACCGTACGCTTCTTTCTTCTACCAAAATCGGCAGGACACGAACCGTGTGGGGAACGCTGCGGTTCCTGATGCATAACCTGCGCCTCGCGCTGAGGAGCGAGTGGCACCGCTTCGGCTATGCCTGCGTGAATTTCGGCACACCGATCTCGATGCGCAGGTACGAGGTCGACTTCCAGCGCCTCTCGCCCGAGGCGCGCAAGACGGAGGTGGCGCGCCTGGGGCGCACGCTCATGGACGCGGTCGGGCGGGTGGTGCCGGTGGTGCCGGTCGCCTTGATTGCCCAGGTCTTTCTTGCCCGGCGCTCGCTCACCGCGCTCGATCTCAAGGCCGAAACGGGCAGTCTGCTGCAGCGCCTGGAGGGCGCGCACGTCTACGTGCCGCGGCGCGACCTCGACTACGCCCTGACAGTGGGCTTACGCATGCTGACGCTGCGCCGCATGGTGGAGGAGCGCGAAGGGCTCTACAGCGTCCGGGAGGAAGAATTGCCGCTCCTTCGCTACTACGCGAACTCGATCGCGCATTTGCTCCAGGCTGCGGACGGCGGGATCAGGTAGAGTTAGAACCAGGGGATCTTGGAAGGGCCATGGCGAGACGCACAAAGAAACGGCGCGCGCCTGCAAGACCGACCGCGCATCCGAAGCTCGGCAGCCTGACGAACGACTGGTACTGGGAGCAGGATGCCGCGCACCGGCTTATCCGCATCGAGCTGCGCGCAGGCGCCGGCTGCGACGACGCCTTCGCGCGCTCGGCGCTCGGCAAGCGGCGCTGGGAGCTCGGCATCGAGATCGAAGGCGGCTGGGACGCGCACCGCGCGCTCCTGAAGTCCCGCACGCCGTTCCGCGACGTGCTCACGTGGCGCACCCGCGCCGACGGCACCCTGCGCTACGCAGCCGTGAGCGGCGAGGCCGCTTACGACCGCCGCGGCCGTTTCGTCGGCTACCGCGGCGTGGCGCGCGACGTCACCGAGCAGAAGCGCTCCGAGCAGCTCCTGCGCCTGCAGCATCTCGTCACCCGCTGCATGGCCGAGTCTCCCGGCGTCGTCGAAGGCGCGCAGAGCGCGCTGCGGGCGATCTGCGAGGCGGAAGGGTGGGACTGCGGCGAGTTCTGGCGGCTCGACGAGAGCGAGCGCGCGATGCGCCGCTTCGTGCACTGGGCGAGCGCCGCCGGACAGGCCTTCGCTGCCGCCTCGGGCGACATGCAGCCGCTCGCGGAGCGCGGCGCCGTCGCCACGGCCTGGCAATCGGGCAAGCCGCTGTGGATCCGCGACGCCTCGACCGACCCGCGCGCCTCGGGCCCGGGCTTTGCCGCCGGCGCCGGCGTGCAGTCGGCGCTCCTCTGCCCGGTGTTCTCGGGCTCGAGCCCGGTCGCCGTGCTCGCCTTCGCCGGAATCAAGAAGCACCCGCGCGACGACGCGCTGCTTGCAGCGCTCATGGCCCTCGCCGCGCAGCTCGCGCTCTTTCTGCCGCGCGCCGACGCCGAGGCGAGGCTGCGCCAGAGCGAGGAGCGCTTCCGCCGCACGTTCGAGCTCGCGGCGGTCGGCGTCGCGCACATCGCCCTCGACCGGCGCTTCCAGCGCGTCAATCGGCGCTTCTGCGAGATCCTCGGCTACCCGGAGGCCGAGCTCGTCGGCATGCGCGGACGCGACATCTCGCATCCCGACGACATCGACATGATGAAGGCGCAGCGCCCGCGCCTCTATGCCGGCGAAATCGACGCCGTACGCGGCGAGAAGCGCTACATCCGCAAGGACGGCAGCATCGTCTGGGTCGCGTACACGCTGGCGGTCGAGCGCGACGCGGCCGGCAAGCCGCTCTACGAGATTGCGGTGTACGACGACATCACGACGCGCCGGGCGATGGAGGACGCGCTGCGCAATAGCGAGGCGCATTTCCGGCAGGTGGTGGACTCGGCGAACGAGGGCATCCTCGTCTATGACCGCGACCTCAACATCGTGACGGGCAACGCCGCCGCGGCGCGCATCATCGGCCTCCCGCTCGGCCAGCTCCTCGGGCGGCCCGGCTTCACCTCGCTCTTCCCCTGCGTGCGCGAGGACGGCTCGCGCCTGCCGCCGGAAGACCGGCCGACCCGCGTCACGGTGCGCCGGGGCGAGCCGCTCACCGGCGTCGTCGTGGGGCTGCAGCGCCCGAACGGCAACGTCACCTGGCTTTCGGTCAACACCGGCTTCCTGCGCCGCCCCGGCGAGACCGAGCACTACGGGGTGGTCTCGACGATCGGCGACATCACCGACCGCCGCCGCGCGGAGCTGAAGCTCCGCGAGAGCGAGGAGCGCTTCCGCAGCCTCACCGCGATGTCGTCGGACTTCTTCTGGGAGACCGACGTCGGGCACCGGTTCGTCGAGGTAGTCCACGGCCCGCAATACGCGGAGCGGATGGGCCGCGTCGTCGGCCACGCGGCCTGGGACCTGCCGCATCTGCATCCCGACGAGGCGGCCTGGGCGGCGCACCGCGCGACCATGGACGAGCACAAGCCGTTCCGCGACTTCGAGTTCGGCCGCTCGTGGGCCGACGGCACGGTGCGCTACCTCTCGATCACCGGCGAGCCGCGCTTCGAGCCCGACGGCAGCTTCCTCGGCTACCGCGGCGTCGGGCGCGACGTCACCGACATCGCGCTCGCGCGCGAGCGGATCGCCACGCTCGCCTACCGCGACGCGCTCACCGGCCTCGACAACCGCGCGAGCCTCTTCCCGGCGCTCGAAAAATCGGTCGAGCGCTCGCGCCGGCGCGCGTCCCGGCTGGCGGGCCTGTTCCTCGACCTCGACGGCTTCAAGGAAGTGAACGACGCCCACGGCCACGATGCCGGCGACCGTCTGCTCGTCGAGGCGGCGCGGCGCCTGCGCGCCGTCCTGCGCTCCGGCGACCTCGTGGCACGCCTCGGCGGCGACGAATTCTTCGTGGTGCTGGAGGACCTCAACGACGTCGCGCCCGCCGAGCGCGTGGCGAAGAAGCTCCTCGCGGCGCTCGCCGAGCCCTACGATCTCGGCGCCGGCGCGCCGGTGCGCATCTCGGCGAGCATCGGCGTGAGCCTCTTCCCCGACGACGCCGGCGACGCCGCCACGCTGCTCAAGCACGCCGACGCGGCGATGTACTCTGCCAAGCAGGCGGGCAAGAACGCGTACCGGTTCTTCAAGACGGTGCCGGCGGCGAACGACGGCCGCGATGCCGCGCAGTCCGGGAAAGCCGGCTAAAGAATTCCAAGAAGAGCCGTTAGCGCCGCCGCGGCGGCGGGCTGCCCCGCTTGTAGATTTCCTGGGAGATACGTTCCACGTCGCGCCGCAGGCCTTCGCGACGCGTGCTGTCGCCGCGCTGCGGTTGCGGTTGCGGCTGTGGCTGCTCGATGCGCCGCCCCTTGTCGGGTTGCGCCGCGTCGACCGGGCTCGCCGAAATGGACAACGCCGCGACGATGAAGAGGGCCTTCCACATGGCGCCAGCTTCGCGCAGGAAGGCGCCCGCTGCTGTCCAATTGTGTAACGAGTTATTTCCGCAGCTGCCGGTTCGCGTCTTCGATGTCGCGGCGCAGCTTTTCACGCTCTTGGGGTGACATCTGCCGCGGGCGATCGGGCCTCGCCTGGCGATCCCGGTAGGCGTCGCGCATGTCGTCGCGCATGCGCTGGCGGTCCTCCTGCTTCATCTGCTGCGGCGGCGGCCTGCGCTCGTCCTTGCCGCCCTTGTGCTGAGCGGACGCGAACCCCATGGCCGTCGCAAGCGCGAACGCGAGCGCTTTCGTTTTCACGTCGCGATGATAAGACGGAGGGTCTGAGGCGGTGTAACAATTGGTAACCTGTCGCCCCGTTGACGCCAAAAATTCCCTTACCCTAGCGATCCATGGCCGAGCTGAAGACCCGCATCCTCATCGTCGACGACGATCAGCGCCTGCGCGATCTGCTGGTGCGCTACCTCGGTGGCGAAGGCTACGAGGTGAAGGCGGTCGCCGACGGCACCGCCATGGACAAGCAGCTCTCGCGCGAGCGCTACGACCTGGTAGTGCTCGACCTCATGCTGCCCGGCGAGGACGGCCTCACGATCTGCCGGCGCCTGCGCGGCCAGGCGAATGCGCCGGCGATCGTGATGCTCACCGCAAAAGGCGACGAGGTCGACCGCATCGTGGGGCTCGAAATGGGGGCCGACGACTACCTGCCCAAGCCGTTCAACCCGCGAGAGCTGCTCGCGCGCATCAACGCCGTGCTGCGGCGGCGCTCGCCTGCCGGGGTGCCGGGCGCACCGAGCGCCACCGCCGAGGTGTTCGAGTTCGGGAAATTCACGCTCAACCTCTCCACGCGCACCCTGATGCGCGACGGGAAATCGGTGCCGCTCACCACCGGCGAGTTCTCGGTGCTCAAGGTGCTGGTGCAACACCCGCGCGAGCCGATGTCGCGCGACAAGCTGATGGAGCTCGCGCGCGGCCGCGAATACGAGGTGTTCGACCGCTCGATCGACGTGCAGATCTCGCGCCTGCGCAAGATCGTCGAGGAGGATCCCTCGCATCCGAAGCACATCCAGACCGTCTGGGGCTTCGGCTACGTCTTCGTGCCCGAATAAGCGCTAGTGTCGCTCTTCGCGCGATCGTTCCTGCTCATCGCGCTGCTCATCGTCACCGCGGTCCTCGCCTCGTTCCAGATCTACCGCCTGTACGAGCTCGAGCCGCGCTCGCGCGAGCTCGCGCAGCAGACGGTGAGCGCGGTGAACCTCACGCGCGCGGCGCTGGTCGCCGCCGACCCGTTCCTGCGCCGGCAGCTGCTGGTGGAGCTGAACGACACCGAGGGTCTGCGCGTGTATCCCGCCACCGCGAGCGAGAAGCTGGCGGCGCTGCCCGACGAAGCGCTGTTCCAGCGCGTGGTCGGCCGCGTGCGCCAGGCGCTCGGCGACGAGACCCGCTTCGCCTCCGAGCGCGACGGCGAGGACGGCTTCTGGGTCAGCTTCTTCATCGACTCCGACGAGTTCTGGGTCATGCTGCCGTGGGAGCGCTTCGAGCCGACCTTCGGCCTGCAGTGGCTCGGCTGGGGCCTCGCGCTCGTCGCGCTGTCGCTCGCCGGCGCCTGGTTCATCGCCTCGAATCTCGCGCGGCCGCTCGCGGCGGTGACGCGTGCGGCCCTGCGTATCGGAGGCGGCGGGACGCACCAGCCGCTCGCGGAGATCGGGCCGCGTGAGCTTCGTACCGTTTCGAAGGCGTTCAACCGCATGGCGTCGAGCCTCGAGAGCATGGAGCGCGAGCGCGCCATGGTGCTCGCCGGCATCTCGCACGATCTGCGCACGCCGCTCTCGCGGCTGCGGCTCGCGCTCGAGATGAGCGGCGCCGAGAGCGGCGCGAGCGAAGCGATGATCGAGGACATCGGCGAGATCGACGCCATCATCGGCCAGTTCCTCGACTATGCCCGCGGCGAGAACGAGGAGCAATCGCGCCAGGAGCTCGATCCGCTGCTGCACGAGCTCGGCGAGCACTACCAGCGCCTCGGCAGGAAGGTCGCGATCGACGCCGCCACCGGCGCCGCCTTCAGCTTCGCGCGCATGGCGGTGCGCCGCGCCGTGTCCAACCTGGTCGACAACGCGTTGCGTTACGCGGGGGAACCCATCGAGATCCAGGCGAGAAGAGAGGCCGACTCCGTCGCGATCGAGGTGCGCGACCGCGGACCCGGCATCCCGGCAAGCGAAGTCGAGCGCCTGAAGCGGCCGTTCACGCGCCTGGACGACGCGCGCAGCGGCGCGAGCGGCGCGGGCCTGGGGCTTGCCATCGTCGAGCGCGTCGCGCGCGGCCACGGCGGCGCGCTCGCGCTCCTGCCGCGCGCCGGCGGCGGGCTGGTCGCCCGCCTCACGCTGAAAGCCTGAAAACCGGCGCTATTCTTTGGTGAAGAAGTAGTAGTCCGCCGTATAGGGGACGCGGACCATCGCGCCCGCCGCGGCCGCCGAGCAACCGTTATCGGGTGCCATCCCGCCTGTCGTGTGCACGCGGCGAACGCTCGAGACGCTGCTGAATGTCCCTGCGGGGCCGACCGACTTCGCGCTGAGGAGCAGCCATGCAACTGCATGCTCGTCCGGCGCCCGGGTGCTTGCTTTCACGTTCCCGACGATCGCGCTGCCGTCGCTCGCCTCCCAGTGCGGGCCGGCGTAGTGCCGGCCGATCTTCGTCCCGCTCGTATTGAAAAGGTCGGCCTCGGGACCCACGAGCGCCCATTCGTACCCGCCACCCTGGCTCGCCCGGCATTCGTAGATCTGCACGCCCTTCGCCGGAACGACCATGGAAAGGGATTCCTCGGGTTCGACCTTGAGCTTCTGTGCCGGGCTTGCCGGCGGCGTGGGCTGTGATGCGGCCGCGTAACCGGCAAACAGCGCGAGCGCGAACCCCGCGAATCCGAAACGCTTCTTCATGATTCCCCCTACCCTGTCTTGTGGAAAGCGGGTAGTAAAGCGCGGGTTCGTTTCGTCCGGATTTAGGTTCTGTTTCTTTCTTGTAACCCGCTTAGCGCCTTGATTCCATGCCGAAGCAGAGCTCATTGCCGTCGAGGTCGGCGACGTTGAAGTCGCGCATGCCGTACGGATAGTCCTTGGGCGCGTTCAGGAGCTGCGCGCCGCGCCCCTTGAGCTCCTCGTACAGGCCGTCGACGTCGCTCACGAACACGTTCATGGCTCCCTGCCCGGGCGCTCGCTTCGACTCGTTTGCGGCCTGGAGATGGATGAGCACGTTGCCGCGCTCCACGCCGGCGTAGAAGGTCGGCTCGCCGTAGAGGAACTCGGTTTCGAAGCCGAGCGCGTCGCGGTAGTAGGCGACGCTCTTCGGCACATCCCGCACCACGAACACCGGCGCACCGCCATGCAGTTCGCTAGGCATGATCTGAACCCTCCCCCCTGAAGCACCAGTGCCACGGCTCATACATGTAGCCGTAGCGGTTCTGGCGCGGATAAGACATATGGAAGCCGAAGCGCCCGGCGTTGCGTTCAAGCCACTGAAAGGCGGCGGTGTGCTCGAACTCGAGCTCGAGCGGCCGCGCGCCGTCCGTCGTCACGTCGAGCGCGCGGCCGCTGTGGTGCTCGCTGTATCCCGGCGGCGCGCTGACCCTCAGGATCTCGTCGAGCGACTGGCCGCGCGCCAGCTTCGCCCGCACGATCTCGGCTTGGCGCTCGACGCTGCGGAAGGCGGACACGATTCTGATGACCACGCCGTCACCTTTCGCGGTATCCCTGAGTGCACCCCACGCCGCTGCCGCGGCGGGGACGAGCAGGTGTTCCCTGCCGTTCTCCCCGATTTCCGCGACGACCAGCTCGGTCGATTCGGGATACAGCGCAAGCTCGCGCTCGGAGATCGTCTCGAGCGAGATCCCCAGCGAAGCCAGGATCGTCCGAGGCGCGAGAAGCGCGTCGAGCGTCTCGCGCGCGCGCACCTTCGCCTGGAGATCGGCGTCGCCCAGGTTACGGCGCACCCGCTCGCGGTCAGCCGGCAGCGATATCCCATCGGCCAATGCGGCGAGGCACGCGCGAATCTCGGAGCTGTCGTACTTGGCCTCGAGAATCGCCCACGCGGCGTCGTAGCGCACCCAGCCTTCAGGGTCGGCGAGCTTTCGCGTCAGCGCCTCCTTCAGCCCCGGCACCCCGAACGCCCCGGATTTGCGGCACGCGATGACCGCGATTCGCCGCACGTGCATGTTCTGGTGGTCGAACAGCTCGCCGATCAGATTCGTGACCACCTCTTCCCGGCAAGGCAACTCCGCAAAGGCTACCGCCAGGCGCAGTTCCTCGATCGGCATGATCATGGGCCTGTTTCCGAGCCGCACCGACTTGTCGACCAGGCGACGAAACCGGTAGCGGTTAAGCAGGTTCACCGCACCGTCCGTTACCCGGCCTGGCGTTCTGAAGCGCGCACCTGCGCCAAGGCTTCCCCGGGCGCCAGCCCCAGGAGGACGAGAATTTCGGGCACCCAGGCAAGGTGATGGTCTGCGATCGCGGCGCGCTCCGGGATTTTTTCCGGCCAGAGCTGCCGGATCACGCCCGACACGAGCACGGTCCTCATGCCGATCGACTTCGCACCGGCGAGCTCGTCCGAACTCCCGTCGCCGACGAACATGCTGTCCGCCGCGCTCACGCCGAGCGCGTCCAGGCATTTCGCGAAGATCGCGGGCTCCGGCTTCACGCAGCCCGCCATGCAGGAAAACACCTCGACGTCGAAGAGTCCGGCCAATGGCGAGTCCGGCCAGGCGGCAACCTCCATCGCGTCGGCGTTGCTGACGAGGCCCAAACGAAAACCCGCGGCGCGCAGACGTCTGAGCGTCCCGACGTTCGCGGGCGGCACCTTGCAGAGTGAATGCCGGAAGCGCGCGATCCTGACCTCGACCGCCCTGCGCAGCGTCTCATCGGTGATCGAAGGGTCGATTGCGCGGGCGAGCCGTTCGACGATCCGGTAGGGGTCTCGTTCCTCGCCCGCCACGCGCCATCTGGACTGAACCGTCAGCGCGGTGTTCCAGACCGCGCGGTCGATGCCGAGAACGTCCGAGGTCCAGGGAAGGTCGCTCCATTCCGACTCGAGCCCGGTCAGGGTGTGGAACAAGTCGAAGACGATGGCCCTGGGTGGCATGGGCCTGCGCCCTCAGCGCGCCGGCTGAGACCGGTCGACGGCGGCGCCGCGGAGGATCACCGCGGAGATGCGCCGGGAATTGGTGATGTCGTCGAGCGGATTCGCGTCGAGGACGATGAAGTCGGCGCTCTTGCCGGGCTCCAGCGTGCCGGAATCCATCCGCAGGAACTCCGCGGAGTTTCGGGTCGCCGCGACGATCACCTGCATCGGCGTCATGCCGGCAATCACCATGTCCTCCATCTCCTCGTGCGCTCCCCAGGCCCGGTTGCCGTCGGTGCCGAGCACGATTCGCGCGCCGGCCGCGTTCAGCCGCGCGAGGTTCCGCGCCTGGATGCCGTAAAAAGCCTGCGCCGCGGGCCGGTCGGTGTTCGCCTTCTCCAGCAAGGCGAACTGGTTGGCTCCGAGGCCCGGCTTGAGCCAGGAGAGATCGACCTTCACGCCACGCTCGGGGAGGTTCGGGGTGAGGACCAGGTTCGGACGCACCTTGAACATGGCGACGAACTCGTCGTCGATGTCGCGGTCGCGCACGCCGTGCGCCAGCGCATCGACATTGGCGCGCAGGAGCCCTTTCGCGTCTTCCAGATCGAAGAGGTGCGCGATCACCCGCAGGCCACGCTTGTGCGCCTCGTCGATGATCGCGCCGTAGATCTCGGGCGTGAGCTTCTTGAACTTGCCATCGCGGGTGTCGACCCAGATTTTCACGATGTCGACCTTGTGCGCGGCGAGCTCCTCGACCGCCTTGCGGCCTTCGGCTGCGCTGGTGATCCAGTACGGCGCGGTGGTGCGCCCCGGTTCCGGCATCGTGATGCCGCGTCCCGCGCTGTAGAAGCGCGCCGCGCCCGGAATCGATTCGCTTCGCACGTCGAGCAGCCCGTAGCCGTCGGTGCCGAGGCTGAGCGCCGCGCTGACGCCATAGTAGGCGCGCTGCTTCAGGTCGCGGATCAGCGCATCGCGCTCGGTGCTGAGATGCACGTGCGTGTCGATGATCATCGGCATCACCGTCTTGCCGGCGAGATTCACGCGCGTGGCGCCGGCAGGCACCTGCACACTGGCGGCGGCGCCGGACTGCGCGATCCTGGCGCCCTCGACGACCAGCGTCCCGTTCTCGATCACGCGGCCGTCGCCGACGATGAGCCGCGCACCTTCGTACGCGGTGGCCGGTTGCCCCTGCGGTGGCGTCGCACAACCGGCGAGCGCGCCGAGCGCGAGGATTGCGTTTGCAGCCAGATGCATGCGGAACATGGCAGCCTCCCCTATACGAAGAACAGCCTCAGACCACTTCAACGTCGAGCGAGCAAGCCGCCGCATTCCGGACGGTGCAGCCGACCGGCGAATGCGCATCGGCCCACTGCACCAGCGCTCGCAGGGCGGGCGGATCGGCATCGCCGCTGATCCGGACCTTGGTGCGCATCGGGTTCAATCCGGCCGACACTTTCTCGTCGAGCCCGAGGAGTCCGCGCAGGTCGGAGTCGCTCTCCACCGTAACTTCCAGCTGGGTCAGCGCGATTCCCAGCTTGGCCGCCCGCATCGCAATCACGGTGGCCGCGCACGAGGCCATTCCGGCGCGCAGGTACCAGCTCGGATTCGGCGCCGAAGCGCCGCCGCCCATCGGAGGCGGCATGTCGGTCACCGCGCGCTCGTTGTTCGGCCCCGTGATTTCGAACTTCAGGCCCTCGGCGAGCCGCGCCGTGGCCGGCACATTCTTGGATTTCGCCTTTGCCGGGTCGGCGCCGATCACGGCGCTCAGCCGGTCGATCGCTTCGCGCACTTCCGCATTGGCCATGGTTCGCCTCCTCGACGCGAAAGCATGCCAGAGATCAGGGGAGTTTGCGGCCGGCGTCGATTTTACGGCCGTTTAGCCGCCTGGTTTCTCAATCGGCCAACGCACAAAGGCGAATACCCACAAGAGAATGACATTCAATAAGGGAACTAGAGCCAGCAATGACCAAGCGCCGGAATAGCCAGCCTTGCTCACGATACGCCAGCAGGGCACGATTATGACGGTCAGATAGATCAGGATCATCAACCAGTGCCCGACCTCGTTCTGCTAGCCAACGCGAGGCCTTGCGGAATCATGACGCGGTCCGGTCGACTGGACAAAGCGATCAACCAGGAAGATCGTGGTGCTGTCCATGGTTAGCCAGCAAACCTCAAAGTCGACCGACTTCCCGATCGCACCGCCGGTCGAGCCGATGCTGGCGAAGCTCGCCGACGAGCTGCCGCCGCAGGGGGAGTATCTGTACGAGCCGAAATGGGACGGTTTCCGGGCGATCGTGTTCCGCGGGACCTCGGAGCTCTTCATCCAGAGCCGCGACCTGCGGCCGTTCGATCGCTACTTTCCCGAGCTGCACGACGCGTTGCTGGCGAGGCTGCCGAAAGGCTGCGTGATCGACGGCGAGATCGTGATCGCGACGAAGCGCGGGCTCGACTTCGACGCGCTGCAGATGAGGCTGCATCCGGCGGAGTCGCGCGTGATGAAGCTGGCGAAAGAGACGCCGTCCTCGTTCGTCGCGTTCGATCTTCTCGCGGTGGATGGGGAGAACCTGATGGCGGCGCGGCAGAGCGAGCGTCGCAGCCGCCTCGAAAAGCTGCTCGTCAGGATCCACCAGCCCGTTTACCTGACGCCGATGACGCGCGATCGCGTCATCGCGCGGGACTGGCTCGGGCGCTTCGAAGGCGCGGGGCTGGACGGCGTGATCGCGAAGCCGGCGGGCGCGACGTATCAGCCGGGAAAGCGCGCCATGATCAAGGTGAAGCACGCGCGCACCGCCGATTGCGTGGTCGCGGGATTTCGCTGGCACAAGAGCGGCAAGGACGCGGTCGGATCGCTGCTCCTCGGCCTCTACGACAACGACGGCGTGCTGCACCACGTCGGCGTGACCTCGTCCTTCACCATGGCAATGCGCAAGCAGCTCGCGAAGGAGCTCGAGCCGCTGCGCACGAATGCGTTCGAAGGACATCCGTGGCGCGAATGGGCCGAAGCCGCCGAAGGCGGCACGCAGCGCATGCCCGGCGGGCAGAGCCGCTGGAGCGCGGGCAAGGACCTGTCGTGGGAGCCGCTGCGCATCGAGCGCGTGTGCGAGGTGAAATACGATCACCTGCAGGGCGACCGCTTCCGCCACGCGGCCACTTTTCTGCGCTGGCGCCCGGACAAGCCGCCTTCGGAGTGCCGCTACGACCAGCTCGAGACCACCCGCGCCTATGAGCTCGAGAAGGTTTTCTCGTCCGGATCTAACGCTTCCTGAGGCGGGCGCAGGTTCTCCGGCACGTGCTGCAGGTTTATCCGGATGCGAGTCCAGGTGGACGAGCGCCCGCGCATCGAATCGACCAGCACGTCGGCGGGCTCGAGGTGCGCCGCAGCCTGCGAGTGGCGCGTCTTCCAGCGCTCGAGGCCGGCGAGCGCATCCTCCTGGCGCTGCGCCCGGCCGATCTCGATGAGCGGATGTTTTGGTGTTCTTCGCTTGGAAGGCTGCACGCGGGCCGGCTCGCCCGCCTGCTTCCTGTAGTGCGGCGGCCAAGGGGCGTCGCCCAGGCCCTGCTTTTCGAACAGCTCCAGCAGCGCTTCGAGCGACCCCGGCCGGTCGTCGATGCCCTTGTGAAGGTCGCCCTGTTTCTTGAAGCGCGCGGGCATGGTTGCGAGCGTGAAGTCGCCAGGTTCGGCCGAAGCGATCTCGTCCCAGGCGAGCGGCGCCGACACCGTGGCGGTCTCGGTCGGCCGCACCGAGTAGGCCGCGGCGACGGTGCGGTCCTTGGCGTTCTGGTTGTAGTCGACGAAGACACCGTGCCGCTCCTCCTTCCACCACTTGCTGGTCGCGATGGAGGGCGCCCGGCGCTCGACCTCGCGGGCAAGCGCCAGCGCCGCGCGGCGCACTTCGTCGAAGCTCCAGCGCTTCTCGATCCGGACGTACACGTGCAAGCCGCGTTTTCCGGAGGTCTTCGGCCAACCAACAAGCTTCAAATCCCTTAATGTCGTATGAACAACGGCTGCGACGTCGCGCACCTGCTGCCATTTCACGCCGGGCACCGGGTCGAGGTCGACGCGCAGCTCGTCGGGATGCTCGAGCTCTTCGGCGCGCACCGGGTGCGGATGCAGCTCGAGGCACGCGAGGTTCGCCATCCACGCGAGCGCCGCGGCATCGCGCGGCACGACCTCGTCGGCGGCGCGGCCCGACGGGAAACGCAGCTCGACCACTTCGATCCACCCGGGGCGCGCGCTTGGCGCGCGCTTCTGGTAGAAAAATTCGCCGTCGATGCCGTTCGGGTAGCGCACCAGCATGTTCGGCCGGCCACCCGCCCCGCGCAGCGCGCCCTCTGCCACGGCGAGGTAGTAGCGCACAAGGTCGAGCTTGGTGTGCTTCGCCTTGGGAAAGAGCACCTTGGAGGGATTCGAGACCGCGATTTCGCGGCCGTCGACCTTCAGGAGCTCGCGCTCAGAGCGCGAAGCGCTGGACGATTTCGTAGGCCGATCCCTTGTTCGACACGGCGGAGCGCACCAGGGTGAACTCGCTCACGGGCCATTCGACCCCGGGGAGCGGCGGCAGTTCGCGCGGCGGCGGCGCCGAGCGGAGGAGCGTGACGTGCGCGGCGAACGGCCGCGCCTCGAGGGTGTACCCGGCTTGACGCAACGAAGCGTGCAGCGCGTCGACCAGCGCGGCGAGCGCTGCGGGCGTCTCGCGCGGTCCAGCCCAAACTATGCGATTGTGCTTCCAGTACTGCGCCTTATCGATCGGCAGGACATGCGCCCTCGCCCTGACCGAGCGCGCCGCCTCGAGCGCCTTCTCGGGCGCGACCGGACCCAGAAACGCGAGCGTAAGGTGAATCTTCTCCGCGGGAGTAACACGGCCTTCCAGCTTCTTCGCCCAGCCTTCCAGCGCCGCCGCGGTCGCGGCCGGCGGCCAAACGGCAAAGAAATACCGGCTACTCGGCAAGCTGCTTTCGCGTGAGCGCGGCGAGCGCGCGCTCGGCCGGGTCGGACGACTTCTCGAGCTCGGCCGCGATCAGCTCCTGCTCGCGGCGGCTGCGGTTCTGCGAAAGCTTCCAGCGCGTCTCGATGCGCGTCACCGCGATCTCGAAGTTGACGATGCCCTCGAGCATCATCTTCACGTAGTCCGGACGCAGGGCGTCGAACGTGGGAAGCCACTGCGGATCCATGAGCTCGACCAGGCGCCGCTGGTTCGCATGCTTCGCCTTCGGGTCGTCTAGCACCTTGGGGATGCCATAGACGTGCACCGCCGCGTAGTTCCACGTCGGCACGCGCTCCTTCTCCTCGTACCAGCGCGGCGACACGTAGGCGTGCGGGCCGAAGAACACCACCATCACCTCGTCGTCGAAGAACTCCTTCCATTGCGCATTGTTCCGCGCCATGTGCATGTCGAGCGCGATCCTGCCGTCGCGCTCGTGCACCAGTACCGGCAAGTGCGAGCCGTGCAGCGAGCCGCCGGTCCCCGTGACGAGGAGCGCGAAGTTGTTCGCGCGCATGAAGGCGACCACTTCGGCCTGGTTTTCGAGTTGGTTATACGCAGGGGAATACATAAATGATTTTCTCTCACCCCTTTATTCGATCAGCGCAATCGCCTGGGCGGCGATGCCTTCAGTCCTGCCGATGAACCCGAGGTGCTCGGTCGTGGTGGCCTTGATGCTCACCGCGCCGGGCGCGATGCCCAGGTCGGAAGCGATGTTGGCGATCATCTGCGCCACGTGCGGCGCCATGCGCGGCGCCTGCGCCAGGATCGTGGCGTCGACGTTCACGATGCGATACGTGCCGAGCTTTTTCTTGACCTCGCGCAGGAGCCGCCGGCTGTCGGCGCCGGCGTACGCGGGGTCGCTGTCCGGAAAGTGCTTGCCGATGTCGCCAAGCGCGGCCGCCCCGAGCAGCGCGTCGCAGATCGCGTGCAGCAGCACGTCGGCGTCCGAGTGGCCTTCCAGGCCTTTCTCGTGCGGGATGGCGACGCCGCCGATGACGAGGCGCCGCCCCGGCGCGAACGCGTGCACGTCGAAGCCCTGGCCGATCCTCACCCGTCCGTCTCCGCACGCATGGCGAGGATGCTCTCCGCCATCGCGAAATCCTCCGGCCAGGTGACCTTGATGTTCTCGCGGCTGCCGGCGACGAGCCTGGGCTTGAGGCCCATCTGCTCGAGCGCCGAGGCCTCGTCTGTCACCACGCCGCGCGAGCGCTGCAGCGCCTGCACCAGCAGCCCCGCGCGGAACATCTGCGGCGTCTGCGCGAGCCAGAGCTGCGCGCGGTCCTGCGTCGAGAGGATGCGGTGGCGGCCGGACTCGTCCTTGGCGGCCTTTTTCACCGTCTCGGCGACCGGGAGCGCGAGGATGCCGCCGATCTCGTCGGCCGAGCACTCGGCGATGAGCGCCTGCAGATCCTGGGCGGGGAGGCAAGGCCGCGCCGCGTCGTGCACCAGCATCCAGTCGTCCGCGTTCCAGCCGTCGCGCGAGGCGACGAGGCCGTTGTAGACCGACTCGCGGCGCGACGGGCCGCCGCACCAGAGGGGCTCGAGGTCCTCGCCGAAGGCGGTCCAGTCGAGCGCAGCGAAATGCGAGTCTTCGGGCGCAAGCACCACGAACACTTTTTCGATCGGCGGCACGCAAAGTGCTCGAACCGCATGCCAGAGCATGGGTTGGCCGGCGAGCACGGCGTACTGCTTCGGTCGATCGCCCGGGGCGCGGGTGCCGCTGCCCGCGGCGGGGATCAGCGCAAAGATAGACAAATCGTAGGCTGAGTCGGAAGTCGTTCTAATTCAGGACGATATAATTACACGTTTTTGTTGATGCATCGCGATTCGCTCTCCGCCCGCAGACGCTATACCCGGCTCGCCGGCTCGGCCGACGCGCTCGCGCTCGCTCGCCTCGCCGCGACAGACAAGCCCCTCGCCGCCATCGCCTCGACGGCGCTCGATGCGCAGCGCCTCGTCGAAGAGATGGCCTGGTTCGCGCCCGGGCTGCGCGTCTGCCTGCTGCCGGACTGGGAGACGCTGCCCTACGACCAGTTCTCGCCGCACCAGGATCTCGTCTCCGAGCGGCTCGCCACGCTTTATCGCATCCAGCGCGGCGATTTCGACGTCGCGGTGGTGCCGGCGCCGACCGCTCTGGGGCGGCTCTGCCCGCCCGCCTACATCGCCGCGCATACCTTTCTCCTGCGCACCCAGGAGCGGCTCGACCTCGACAAGCTCAAGACGCAGCTCGTCACCGCGGGCTACGAGCACGTCACGCAGGTCGTGGCGCCGGGCGAAGTCTGCTTCCGCGGCGGCCTTATCGATCTCTACCCGATGGGGAGCGCGCTTCCCTACCGCCTGGACCTCGACGACGACGTCGTCGACGCGATCAAGACCTTCGACGTCGATACCCAGCGCACGCTTTATGCGGTGAAGGAAATCCGCATGCTGCCGGCGCGCGAGTTTCCCCTCGACGAGACGGGCCGCACGCGCTTCCGCAGCCGGTGGCGCGAGCGCTTCGAAGGCGATCCATCGAAGAAGCGCCTCTACCGCGACGTCTCGAACGGCGTGCCGGCCGCCGGGGTCGAGTATTACCTGCCGCTTTTTTTCGAGTCGGTCGCCACGATCTTCGATTACCTCCCCTCCGGCACCACGCTCGCAATGCACGGCGACGTGAGCGCGGCGGTGCAGGATTTCTGGCGCGAGACCGCAACGCGCCACAAGATGGCAGGCGGCGATCCCGACCGGCCGCTTCTGGCGCCGCCCGAGGTCTTCGTTCCTGCCGAGGAGTTCTTCGTCCGGGCCAAGGACTTCTCGCGCATCGACCTCGTTGCTTTTTCCGCAGAGGAACGAGAAAGCCAAACGGGGTCTGACCCCGGTTCTTTTTCATTCAAGCTGCTGCCCCCGGTCGCGGTGGACCGGCGGGCGCACGATCCGCTCGCGGCGCTCAAGCACTTCGTCCAGGGCTCGGGGCTGCGCGTCATGGTCGCGGCCGAATCGCCCGGCCGGCGCGAGACCATGGCGAGCTACTTCGCCGAGTACGGGCTGAAGCCCGAGGGGTGCGCCAGCTTCGAGGAATTTCTCGCCAGCGAGGCGTCGTTCCTCCTCTGCGTCTCGCCGCTGTCGCACGGCTTCATCGCAAGCGACGAAAAATGGGCGGTCGTCACCGAGGCCGAGCTCTATGCGGGCGTAGTGCGGCGCCGCGGCCGCGCCGCCGAGAAGCGCACCTCCGTCGAGGGGATGCTGCGCGACCTTTCGGAGCTCAAGATCGGCGACCCGGTGGTGCACGAGCAGCACGGCATCGGCAGATTCCAGGGTCTGACGACGTTGAACGTCGAAGAGGGGCAGGCCGAGTTCCTGCTCCTCGAGTACGAAGGCGGCGACAAGCTGTACGTCCCGGTCGCCCAGCTCGGCGTCATCGGCCGCTACAGCGGCGCGCAGCCCGAGGAGGCGCCGCTGCACAAGCTCGGCAGCGGCCAGTGGGACAAGGCGAAGGAACGCGCGGCCAAGCAGGTGCGCGACACCGCGGCCGAGCTCCTTGCCCTGTACGCAAAGCGCGCTGCACGACTGGGACACGCTTTTTCAATTGAACAAAGAGATCTTGAAACCTTTGCCGCCGGCTTCGGCTTCGAGGAGACCCCCGACCAGGCCGCCGCGATCGAAGCGGTGGTCGCGGACATGGCCGCCGGCAAGCCGATGGACCGGCTGGTGTGCGGCGACGTGGGCTTCGGCAAGACCGAGGTGGCGCTGCGCGCCGCGTTCGTCGCCATTGCCGACAAGAAGCAGGTCGTGATCCTCTGCCCGACGACGCTCCTCGCCGAGCAGCACTTCCAGACGTTCAAGGATCGCTTCGCCGACTGGCCGGTGAACATCGCGGAGCTCTCGCGCTTCAGAAGTGGCAAGGAATCGGCGGACATCGTGCGAAAGCTGGAAACCGGCGAGATCGACATCGTCATCGGCACGCACAAGCTCCTTTCGAAGGACGTGAAGCTGAAGCGCCTCGGGCTCGTGATCATCGACGAGGAGCACCGCTTCGGCGTGCGCCAGAAGGAGGCGCTGAAGAAGCTGCGCGCCGAGGTCGACGTGCTCACGCTCACGGCGACGCCCATCCCCCGCACGCTCGCGATGTCGCTCGAGGGGATCCGCGACTTCTCGGTCATCGCCACCGCGCCGCAGAGGCGCCTCGCCATCAAGACCTTCGTCGCGCCGTGGTCCGAGGGGCTGATCCGCGAGGCGGTGATGCGGGAGCTGAAGCGCGGCGGCCAGGCCTACTTCCTGCACAACGAGGTCGACTCGATCGAGCGCATGCGGGAGCGCCTCGAGCGCCTGCTGCCGGAAGCCCGCATTGCCGTGGCGCACGGGCAGATGCGCGAGCGGGAGCTCGAGCGGGTGATGCGCGACTTCACGGCTCAGCGCTCGAGCGTGCTGCTCTGCTCGACCATCATCGAGACCGGAATCGACAACCCGAGCACCAACACCATCGTCATCAACCGCGCCGACCGCTTCGGCCTGGCGCAGCTTCACCAGCTCCGCGGCCGCGTCGGGCGCTCGCACCACCAGGCCTACGCCTACCTCCTGACCCCGCCCGAGGACGCGCTCAACAAGAACGCCGTCAAGCGGCTCGAGGCGATCCAGACCATGGAGGAGCTCGGCTCGGGCTTCTACCTCGCGATGCACGACCTCGAGATCCGCGGCGCGGGCGAGATCCTCGGCGAAGATCAGTCCGGCGAGATGCAGGAAGTTGGCTTTTCCCTCTACGCACGGATGCTGGATCGGGCGGTCAGAAAGCTAAAAGCAGGCAAGGCCCCCGAACTGGAGGGTACCGTCGATGTTTCTACTGAGGTCAACCTCCACGTCCCTGCCCTGCTGCCGGCGACCTACTGCAGCGACGTGCACGAGCGGCTCTCGCTTTACAAACGCCTTGCCGATGCCGAGACGCGCGACGCGCTCGAGGCGCTGCGCGAGGAGCTGGTCGACCGCTTCGGCGAGCTGCCCGAGCCGGCGCGCGCGCTGATCGAGTGCCACATGGTGCGCATCGCCGCGCGGCCGCTCGGCGTGACGCGGGTCGATGTCACGCACGAGGCGGTGCAGCTCCAGTTCATCAAGAACCCGCCGCTCGACGGCGCCAAGGTGATCGACTTCATCCGCAAGAAAGGCCGCCACGCCCGCCTCGCCGGCCCCGAGAAGCTGCGCGTCGAGGCCAAGCTGCCGGCCTGGCAGGAGCGCGCCGCGGCGGTGAAGGACATCCTGCAGCAGCTCGCCGCCTGAAATGGTTGACTTCTCCTGCCGACGACGAATGCCGTCAGCCCGACGCCGTCAGCGCGTCGAGCCGCAGGTCTTTTCGAATGCCGGTGTCGACCAAGCTGCCAGGTGCGAATCTGCGAAGCAGTCGCAGGAGGCTCGCGCGGGCACCTGCCGTGTATCGAAGCCTGGGGCGCGCCGCGCTGGCAGCTTCGAGCACGACGTCGGCCACGACGCCCGGATCATCGGCGGCGGCCAACACCTCCGTTAGCGTCTTGCTCACAGACGCGCGAATCTCGCGATACTCATCGAGTTTCGAGTCGGGCTCCAGGAAGTTCGCGCCGAACTGCGTCTTAGTGTATGCGGGCTCGATGACCGATACCCGGATGCCCCTGGTACGCAGCTCATGATCGAGCGATTCGGAGTAGCCTTCGACCGCGTGCTTGGTAGCGGCATAGAGCGCCGCGTACGGCGCCGGCAGGAAGCCAAGCACGGAGCCTATGTTGATGATGCGGCCAGCCCGTTGACGTCGCATGTGGGGCACCACGGCACGCGTCATCCGGACGAGGCCGAAGAAGTTCGTCTCGAAGATCGACCGGGCCTGTTCAATCGAGCTCTCTTCTGCTGCGGCCGGGGCGATACCGAAGCCGGCGTTGTTCACGAGCAGGTCGATGCGGCCCTCCAAGCGCAGCACTTCCCTGACGGTGGCTTCGACCGATTCATCGCTGGTGACGTCGAGCGCGAGTAGCTCGAACGATCGCTGGCTCAGCTTGGCTGCTCGTCTGCTGGTGCCGTAAACCTTGTAGCCCGCTCTCGCGAGGCGTTCCGCCGTGGCTTCGCCGATACCGGACGAAGCGCCGGTAACGAGTGCTGTCTTGTTCTGCATAAGCTTATTGCTTCCGATCTTCATGGGAGTGCCTTTCGATTGGGATTCTGCTAGGCAGGGATAGGCTCCGTTCGAATCCCCGGAGCAGCGTGCTCGCCCTTCGCGACCGGTTCGATCCTGAACCAGATGGCATACAACGCCGGCAAGAACACCAGCGTGAGAACCGTCCCGCCGAAGGTCCCACCGATCAGGGTGTACGCCAGCGTTCCCCAGAAAACCGAGTGGGTGAGCGGAATGAAGGCCAGCATCGCGGCAAGCGCCGTCAGAATGACCGGACGGGATCGCTGCACGGTGGCCTCAACTACCGCAGCGAATGGCGCCAACCCCTCCTTCTCGTTGTGGCGGATCTGGCCGATCAGGATGAGCGTGTTGCGCATCAGGATTCCGGAGAGCGCGATCAGGCCGACCAGTGCGTTGATGCCAAAGGGCTGGTGAAACAGCAGCAAGGTCGGAATGACCCCGATGAGTCCCAGCGGCGCGGTTGCGAACACCATAGCCATTACGGAGATCGAGCGGACCTGAACAATGATCGTGATCAGGGTGAGCGCGATCATGATTGGCAACAGCGGGGCCAAGGCGCGATTTGCCTTGCCGGATTCCTCGACGGAACCGCCCTGCTCGATCCGGTAGCCCGACGGCAGCTTCGCGATGATCGGTTGGAGCTCCTTCCAGACGGCGGTGGACACGTCGGGCGGCTGCAGGCCCTCGGCAATGTCGCCGCGCACAGTGATCGTCGGCGTGCGATCGCGGCGACGCAGGATCGGGTCTTCCATGCGGACTTCCACGGTTCCGATCTGCGATAGCGGGATTCGTTGCCCCGCCGTGCCCGCCAAAGTGAAATCGGCGATCTTGCTCGGGTCGAGCCGCGCGCCTCCGGCAGAGCGGGCCGCGACCTGCACCGAACGGATGTCTTCGCGCACATCGGTGATCGGAATGCCGCTCAGGAGGAACTGAAGCTGTTGGGCCACGTCGCCGGACGTCAAACCGATGCTCTGCAGCCTGTCCTGATCGAGCG
>DATLUZ010000146.1:0-19883 GCA_035577785.1 Burkholderiales bacterium
GAGGCCGTGCGCACCCAGCCACAGCAGGTGGTTCAGGATCCGCGTCAGCTCGTCGAACATCACCCGGAGGTATTGCGCGCGGATCGGCACCTCGACGCCCACCAGCCGCTCGATCGCCATCACGTAGGCGTGCTCGTTGCACATCATCGAGACGTAGTCGAGGCGGTCCATGTAGGGCACCGACTGGATGAACGTCTTGTGCTCGGCGAGCTTTTCCGTAGCTCTATGCAACAAACCAATATGGGGATCGGCGCGCTGAATAACCTCGCCGTCGAGCTCGAGCACCAGGCGCAGCACGCCGTGCGCCGCCGGGTGCTGCGGGCCGAAGTTAAGGGTGTAGTTGCGTATTTCGGCCATCTCTTGGTCAGCCACCCTTGATTTCTTCGCCGTAATTCGGTTCGCGCACGATCCTCGGTGTCACCTCCCGCGGGTCGATGGTCACCGGCTGGTAGATCACGCGCCGCTGCTCGGGGTCGTAGCGCATCTCGACGTGCCCCGAGAGCGGGAAATCCTTGCGAAACGGATGGCCGATGAAGCCGTAGTCGGTGAGGATGCGGCGCAGGTCGGGATGGCCCTCGAACATGATGCCGTAGAGGTCGAACGCCTCGCGCTCGAACCAGTTCACCCCGGGCCACACCTCGACGAGCGAGGCGAGCACCGGGAAGGCGTCGTCCGGGCAGAACGCGCGCACGCGCAGCCGCCAGTTGTGCTGGACGGAAAGGAGATGCACCACCGCCGCGAAGCGCGGCCCCTCCCAGGGCTTGTCGGCATACGCCCCATAATCGACGCCGCACAGGTCGACGAGCTGCTCGAACTTCACCGCGGGGTCGTCGCGCAGGCGCGTGCAGGCGTCCTTGTACTCCGCCGCCTTCACCACCACGGTGAGCTCGCCGCGATCTTCCTTGGGAGAAAAGCCGAGTGTGACGAGCGCGTCAAACAGGCGCTGCAGCTTCGGAGTCATCTAGCGATGGTGTTGGTTCTTTTAATCTTGTTTTGCAGCTGCACTATCCCATAGAGCAGCGCTTCGGCGGTCGGCGGGCAGCCCGGGACGTAGACATCGACCGGCACGATGCGGTCGCAGCCCCGCACCACCGAGTAGGAATAGTGGTAGTAGCCGCCGCCGTTGGCGCACGAGCCCATCGAGATCACCCAGCGCGGCTCGGTCATCTGGTCGTAGACCTTGCGCAGCGCCGGCGCCATCTTGTTGCACAGCGTCCCGGCGACGATCATCACGTCCGACTGGCGCGGGCTGGGCCGGAACACGATGCCGAAGCGGTCGAGGTCGTAGCGCGCGGCGCCGGCGTGCATCATCTCCACGGCGCAGCACGCGAGGCCGAAGGTCATCGGCCACAGCGACCCGGTGCGGGTCCAGTTGATGAGCTTGTCCGCGGTGGTGGTGACGAAGCCCTTGTCGAGCAGCCCCTCTACTCCCATTCCAGCGCGCCTTTCATCCACTCGTAGACGAACCCGACCACGAGGATGGCGAGGAAAACCATCATCGAGACGAAGCCCGGCAGGCCGATGTCGTTCACCACGGTGGCCCACGGGAAGAGAAAGGCGATCTCCAGGTCGAACAGGATGAACAGGATCGCCACGAGGTAGTAGCGCACGTCGAACTTCATGCGCGCGTCCTCGAACGCCTCGAAGCCGCACTCGTAGGGCGAGAGCTTCTCCGGGTCCGGCCTGCTCGGCCCGATCAGCTTGCCGAGCGCCATCGGCACCACGCCGACGGCGAGGCCGACGAGGATGAAGAGGAGGATGGGAAAGTACTCAGCAAGCATTAGGATCTGGTGCCCACGAGCAGACTCGAACTGCTACGGCTTTTTAGGCCACTAGCCCCTCAAGCTAGCGTGTCTACCAATTTCACCACGTGGGCGAATCTGCAATTATCCCCTAAAAAATCACTGCGGTACCGACTTTTCGGCCGGAGGCGGCGCGCCTTGGTCGACGCCTTGAGGTTTCTCGTTCTTGGCTTCGCCTTTTTGCGCTTCAGGTTTCTGCGGCTGCGCTTTCGGCTGCACCGCCGGCGCGCGATCGACCACGCTGCCGGCTTCGCGCGGCCGCGTGGTCGCGAGATACGCGAGCGCGAGGCTCGAGGCGAAGAAGCACGCCGCAAGAACGGCGGTGGTGCGCGAAAGGAAATTGGCCGATCCGGTCGCGCCGAAGAGGCTGCCCGAAGCGCCGCCGCCGAATCCCGAGCCCATGTCCGCGCCCTTGCCGTGCTGGAGCAGCACCAGGCCGACGATCGCGAGCGCGATCAGCACGTGCACCGCGATAGCCAGATTCATCCAATTCATTGCGCTGCCCTCACGATCTCCAGAAACTCCTTGGCCTCGAGCGAGGCGCCGCCGATCAGCCCCCCGTCGATGTCCGGCATGGCGAAAATCGCCGCCGCATTGCTTGCTTTCACGCTGCCCCCGTACAGGATCCTGACGTCAGGAGACAGCCGCGCGCGCAGAAACGCGTGGACCGCCTGCGCCTGCTCGGGCGTTGCGTTGCGTCCCGTCCCGATGGCCCACACGGGCTCATAGGCCAACACCGCATTTCCAAAATCATTGCCTTTCAATACCGCCCCGAGCTGGCGCGCCACGATCTCTTCCGTGCGTCCGCCCTCGCGCTCTTCCAGCGTCTCCCCCACACAAAGGATCGGCGTAAGTGCGGCGGCACGCGCAGCGGCGAACTTCGCCGCGACCTGGGCATCGGTCTCCCGGTACAACTGGCGCCGCTCGGAGTGGCCCACGATGACGTAGCGGCAGCCGAATTCCCGGATCATCGCCGCGGATACTTCGCCCGTGTACGCGCCTTGCGCGTGCTCGTTCACGTTCTGAGCGCCCCAGGCGATCGGGGTTCCCGCGAGTTGCTTCGAAACCTGCTCGAGGTATGGATAAGGCACACAGACCGCGACCTCCGCCCCGGCCGGCCGGCCGAGCTGCGCGAGCAGCCCCTCCAGCAAGGCTGCGTTGGACGTCCGGCTGCCATGCATCTTCCAGTTTCCGGCGATGAGCCGGCTACGCTGCTTCACGACCTTGGGGACTTTCGGCTTTCAGAACTTGCTAAACCTCTGAATTTTACCGCAGTCTGCTCGGCTCAGTCCCCGGCAGGCGGAAGCGTTTCGCCTTGCCATGACGGCGCACCGCCGTCGCTCGACGAAAAGCCTCGATCGTTCCGCTTCGCGTTCTTCGCAACATCAGGCAACCGTGCTGCGACGGCACACCACGCGCAGACCGACCAGCGCTAACTGAACGGGCTAGAACGGCCAGCGGCATATCGGAATAACCGCGTCACGTTGTCGCAGCGAAGGGAATCAAATTCAAGCTCGCGCTGTACCGATTTTGTCGTTCAAAAACGGACACATGCCGCGGATTTTGAAACACGATGATGCGGTTCACAAAAGCCTCCGTATAGTTGATTTCAGTCAACGTGGCGACTCCGGGCGGGGGCCCTGCTAGCCGCGTACCAAGTACGAATAGAGGAGGCAAGGCGCAATGCACTTCGCGTGTCGTTCGCTCACCCACGCCTTCGCCCCGCTCTCCTACATCAGCGCTTCCCTAGTGGTTCGTCTCGTCAACCAGTACCAGCGGAGGAGGGTTGTTGCATGTGGCTCCACAAGAAGTCCCTACCTAGCAGGCTGAGAGCAGCAGAGAACGCACGCAGGAACCGCCAGGAGATTCTCAAGGCCTGGTCGCAGGGGCAGATTTCCCGGCGTGACCTTCTGAAGTGGGGCATTTTCAGTATGGGCGGCGTGCTGGTCGCGAAGAGCGGGCTGAGCCCGTTCGTAGGCAGCGCGCGCGCGGACAATATCCCGACCGGGCTGCCGCCGAGCCCGCTGTTTGGAGTGAAGGACTTCTCCACGCCGATGCCGCGCTTCGACTTGCTGCCGCGGCAGGCCGTTAGCGTGCTCAATCCAGCGCCGATGGCGAGCGCAAACCAGACCCAGCAACTGCTCAACACCGCGCTGGAAGGCGTAGTGGCCGGCGACACGGGGCCGATCGAAGGCCGCCCCAGAAGCAGCCCCGACCCCACCAAAGACATCTGGGCGCACCAGGGGTTCGCTCAGTTCCCGCCCGCGGTCGCCATCGACGTGACGCAGGAAGGCGCGAAGACCAATACGGCGTATAACCCGGGCGTGGCGCCGCAGTTCAACTCCAACATCGACCCGGCCGCGCCGATCCCGCTCAAGTTCCATCCGGGGCTGCCGACGCAGAACCTGAATTCGGTGTGGACCTTCAACGGCACCATTCCGCCGAAGCTGATGATCGGCCGCTACGGCGAGCCGATCCTGTTCCGCCACCACAACAAGCTGCCCTTCGACGTGAGGCAGAACAACGGCTTCGGGCGGCATACGATCAGCACCCACGAGCACAACGGCCACCACGGCGCGGAGAACGACGGCTTCACCGGCGCCTTCTTCTTCCCCGGCCAGTTCTACGACTATCACTACCCGATCGTCCTCGCGGGCTTCAGGAGCATCAACACCGGAGCGACGGATCCACGCGCCGGGAGCCCGGACCCCAACAACGCCACCCGCACGATCAATGTCGCGGGCGACTTTCATGAAACGATGAGCACGCACTGGTTCCACGACCACATGTTCAGCTTCACGTCGCAGAACGTGTACAAGGGCAACGCCGGGATGTTCAACATCTACAGCGCCCTGGACCGCGGCAGCGAGATCGCCGACGTCAACAACGTGAACCTGAGGCTCCCGAGCGGCACGGCGAAGTCGTACGGCAACCTCGAGTACGACATCAACCTCATGCTCGCCGACAAGGCCTGGGACGCAAACGGTCAGCTCGCGATGGACATCTTCGATTTCGACGGCTTCCTCGGCGACCGCATGACGGTGAACCTCACCTACAAGCCGTTCCTCGAGGTGGAGGCGCGCAAGTACCGCTTCCGCATCCTGAACGGCTCGGTGTCGCGCTTCTTCAAGCTCGCGCTCTCCGACGGCTCGACGATGATCCAGATCGCCAACGACGGCAACCTGCTGCCGCACCCGGTGCCGCTGACCGAGCTCGACGAGCAGGGCATCGCGGAGCGCTACGACATCGTGATCGACTTCTCGCGCTATACCCCCGGCCCCAACACCAAGGTCTGGCTGGTGAACCTGGCCGAGCACCAGGACGGCAAGCTGGTGGCGGAAGACCTCACGCTCGCGGAGGCGCTCTCCGGGCAGTCGCCGGATCCCTGCGTCGGCCGGTTCCTCGAGTTCCGCATCGTGCGCAAGCCGGCGCAACCGGATCAGAGCCAGGTGCCCAACACGCTGATCCTCAATCCGGATCTCTCGAAAATCCCGGTGGCGAGGACGCGCACCTTCGAGTTCGGCCGCGGCGCAGGCCAGAATACCAACGATCCGGTCAGCACGTTCTTCGGACCTTGGGGCATCAAGGTGAACGACAACCAGATGTTCGCCGCCGATTTCGGCCGAGTCTCGGCGGCGCCCCATTCGGGCAGCCGCGAGATCTGGACGCTGAAGAACGGCGGCGGAGGCTGGGATCACCCGATCCACATCCACTTCGAGGAGTGCCAGACGCTCGCGCGCAATGGCAGCGCGGCGAACGTGCCGGCCTGGGAGAAGGGCCGCAAGGACGTCTGGCGGCTGCGCCCGGGCGGATCGGTCACCCTCACGCTGCAGTTCCGGGACTGGGGCGGCATGTTCATGGAGCACTGCCACAACACGGTGCACGAGGACAACGCGATGCTGCTGCGCTGGGAGATCGACGACAACGGCGCGCCGTTCGTGCGGCCGCTGCCGACGCCGATTCCGTTCCCGCAAGGGGTGCAGTTCCGTGCGCCGACCGACATCGAACCCACGGCGCTCAAATAGAAGATGAGGAGCGAAACATGAACATGCGCAGATCGTTTTTCCCCGGCCCCGTCGCGCTTGTCCTGGCGATGGCGGCTCCCTGGTGGAGCGCTCCCGCGGACGCACAGACCGCGACGATGAGCGCAAGCACGACGGCGTCGACCTCCACCTCTTCGACCACGACGACCACGACCACGTCCGCCTCTGTACCGGTGACGGGCATCGTGACCGGCACGCCGGAGAGCGTCAAATTCTCGGGACTGGCGAAGCTCAGCGCGAGCGTGGTGACCGATCCGGACTTCGGCGGCATACCGACGGTGGTGCTTACGATCGACCTGAGCGGCCTCAAGGGCGTAGGGGCTTCGACCGGAGCGACTTATGCGACCTCCGATCAGGCAATCGTGCAGCGCCGGCTCGCCGCCGCCGACACGGTGCAGTACAACTTCCCGTTCAACCGTAGCGGTACGAGCGCGATGGCGCCGAGTGTCGGCCTCGCCTCGTTCAACCTGAGCTTCAACGTAAATACGTTGAGCCTCGTCTCTGCGACGGGAAGCATCGGCAGCAGCCCGTAGCGGTGGCATGACGAGTCAGCGCCGGACCGTCGCCTACGGCGGTCCGGCGTTGCCGCACGGTATCCAATTTGAAAAGGCAGCCATGCACACGACATCATCAGCTTCAGCGTTTCTAGCCACGCTTCTTATCCTCTGCTGCGCATCAGGCGCGCGTGCGCACGGCCCTGAGGGCCATGGCACGCAAGCCGAAGCCGCGCCGGCCGCCGTGGAGAAGCCCGCAGTTGTGAACCGCTACGGCGCGAGCTACTTCCCCAATGTCCCGCTCGTCACCCATGAAGGCAAGACCGTCCGCTTCTACGACGATCTCCTCAAGGGAAAATCCGTCGCAGTCAACATCATGTACACGAGCTGTACCAATGAATGCCCGCTGGAGACTGCGCGGCTCGCACAGCTGCAGCGGCTGCTCGGCGCGCGCATGGGCAAGGACATCTACTTCTACTCGATCAGCATCGACCCCAAGAACGACACTCCCGAGGTCCTGAAGGCCTACATGGAGAAGTTCGGCGTCGGACCCGGCTGGACCTTCCTCACCGGCAACGCCGCCGACATCCGCGCCGTCACGAAGAAGCTCGGGCTCTCGCGCTACAGCGATGCGGCAAACAAGGACGGGCACACCGCGATCCTCATGGTCGGCGACGAGCCCGCCGGCCAGTGGGTGCGCCAGTCCGCGGTCGACAATCCCGAATTCCTCGCCACGAGCCTCGCAGGCTTCTTCGGCTGGAGGGACACGGGGGGAAGAAGCTATGCCGAGGCGCAGCCGCTCAACGTGAGCGGCGGAGAGTACCTATTCTCGAGCCGATGCAGCGCCTGCCACAGCCTCGGTCAGGGCGACAAGATGGGCCCAGACCTCCTGGGTGTGACTGCGCGGCGCGAGCGTACGTGGTTGCTGCGCTACATTCAGGTTCCCGACCAGATGCTCGCGTCGGGCGATCCGATCGCGAAGACGCTCTACGAGAAATACCAGAAAGCGCGCATGCCCAACGTCGGCCTCGGCGGCGCGGACGCTGCTGCGATCGTGTCTTATCTCGAAGGTCGGAGCGCGGTGGCGGCGAAGAGTGCGGCGGGCGAGCCTCACGTCCACTCGCACCCGAGTCCGACGAAGTAGCTCAGTACGTCAGTGCGAGCGTCGCGCGCAGCGCCCGCCGCTCGACCGGATGGAAGTGCACGTTGTTGACGCCCTGCGGGCTCGCCCGGCAGGCGTGAGGCGTAGGGTGGTCGATGTCGCCCGCCTGGCGGTCGAACAGGCTAAACACGTCGAGGTACGCGCCAGCGCGTTTCGTTAACGCGTACCCGACGCGGGCGTGACGATCATGCCGGGCACCGCCTCGGCGACCTCGCCCGGCCGCAACAACGGGCGCTTCTCGATTCCTTCTTTCGTCACCACGCCTTGCGACGCGGCATCCGAGGTGCCGACTTCGTTTTGGTATCGCGCAGCGGTCACTTCGACCGTCGGCAGCACGGTCGACTCCTGCGCTCCGCAGTTTAATGTCCAAGCGAACAGGGTCGCGGCAAGCGCACGCTGATTCATGGACCGTTTTCGTAATCGGCCGAAATAATTTTCGCGTTCTCTCGTTAATCCCGCGGTCGCTCGACCCGTCGAAGCGCAACCCGCAAGAAAACCGTCAAGCGACGGTCATTACATTTTCACATTGACCTCGTACGGTGGCGGGCGGATTTCTCGCCGCGCAGTTCCAGTCGACCCAAAACCGCTCAAGGGAGACCGTTCAGATGAAGCATGGATTCGCCAGAAGCGCGCTCGTGACGCTGTGCACGCTGCCGCTTATCACAGCCGGCACGCAGGCGATGGCCCAGCAGCTTACTCATGTTCCGTTCGCCAATCCCCGCATGGTCGGGGTGACTTTGCCGACGGCGCTCTCGCCCGAGCTCCAGCAGGTCGTGCGGGCGCAGGGCTCGACGCCGGTCGAGAATCCGGGCGGCGGCGTCGCGTTCTACGCTTATCGCGACGATCATCCCAACCTGCTTCCGGCGCCCGGCAGCAATGTAGAAGCTAGCAAGACCGAGCCGGACAAGAACACCTATCTCGTTCTCGAGGACCAGCACGGTGCGGACGCCGACTACGACTACGGCCGCCGCTTCCTCTACCAGGGTCATGAAGGTCCGGCGGCGCTCGGCACAGGCTATATCACCCGCATCAATCTCGACGCAGATGCGCGGCACCGTGTGACGGTGATCGCCACGAAGGAGGCCGATGGCACCACCAATCTTCCCGTCTTCGACGGAAGCACGTGGTACCCGTGGTCGGGTCGGCTGCTCTTCACCCAGGAAGGCAACGGTACGACGACCGGTGGCGTGTGGCAGGCGACACCCGATTTCCCCTCGAAGGCGGTGGCGCTGCTCGGCGTCATGGGCCGCGGCGGGTTCGAAGGCATCCAGGCTGACTCGGACGGCAACCTGTGGATCGTCGAGGACATCGGGGGCGCCACTCCGACGGGCCAGACCAATGCGCGCCTGCCGAACAGCTTCATCTTCCGCTTCGTGCCGAAAAACCGACGCGACCTGACGCAGGGCGGCAAGATGCAGGTGCTACAGGTCGTGTCGAAGGCCAATCCCGGCCAGCCGATCCGGTTCCAGAGCGCGAGCGCGCTGACGCAGGACATCAAGGATCTGCATGCTTACGGCAACGTGTTCGACACAAGGTGGGTGACGATCCACGACACCGCCGTCCAGGGCTTCGGCGTCTTCAACGCCAACCAGCTCGCCAAGGACGCGGGCGGCACGCCGTTCAAGCGCCCTGAAAACGGGATGTTCCGCCCCGGGACGCACTTCCGCGAGTTCTACTTCACCGAAACCGGTGACACGAACGCCACGACCGTCGCGGCGCCCGACCACGGCGGGTTCGGCGCCATCCAGAAGCTCACGCAATCCTCGCCCAGCGCCGACGGCGGCAAGCTCGCGCTCTTCTTCAAGGGCGACCTCGAGCACACCGCGTTCGACAACCTGGCATTCTGGGACGCCGACCGCATCGCGGCGGTGGAGGATCGCGGCGAAACGCTCCACACGCAGGGTAATGCACTCGACTCCGGTTGGCTGCTTGACGCAAGGTTGGACTATTCCAACGCTTCCAATTCACCTGTGCGCATCATCGCGCAGGGCCGCGATCCGTCCGCGACGATCGACGCCGCCTTGCTCGGCAGTGCCGGGTTCATCAACGACGGCGACAACGAGCTGACCGGAATCCACGTCTCGGATGGCGATCCGGACGTGAACGGCATCCTGGGAGCGAAACTGCCGCGGCCGTTCAAGGACGGCTGGCGCGTGTTCTACACCCAGCAGCATGGCGACAACGTCACCTACGAGATCATCCGCCAGCACCGTGCGCGCAGCCGGCACGATGACGAGAACGATGACGACGACCGGTGGTAGCTCAGTCTCCCTTGATGCCCATCCGCGCCAGCGCAACCATCGCCTCGGTACGGGAGTTGACGCCGAGCGCCCGGTAGGCCGCATGCGCGTGCTGCTTGACGGTGTTCTCGGCGATGCTGAGCTGGCGCGCGATCTCGCCGTTCGAGAGACCCTTGGTGACGAGCTTCAGCACGTCGGCCTGGCGTTCGGTGATGCCGAGGTCGGCGAGCGTGGTAGTGGCCTTGAGGTGCGGCACCGCGCCCAGGGCCTGCGGCGGCACGTACGTCCCGCCCTGCAGCACCGTGTGCACCGCGTCCGCGATGACCTTGGGATTCGAAGTCTTCGGCAGGTAGCCCACCGCGCCCGCGTCGAGCGCGGCGCGCACGCTGTCCGAATCCTCGGTCGCGGAGATGACCAGCACGCGCACGCGCGGCAGCACCTTGAGGAACTGGACGAGGGCGTCGATGCCGGTGCAGCCCGGCAGCAGCAGATCGAGCAGCACGAGTTGCAGATCCTTCAGCTGGCGCGCCTTGGAGATGCCGCCGCCGAGGCTGGTTTCGCCGTGGAATTGCGCCTGCGGCGCGATCGACCCCACCACCGCGCGCAACGTCTCGTGGAGGATCGGGTGGTCGTCGACGAGCAGGACATCCATGGCAAGGAAAATCCTACCCCGGAAAGCGGCGCGCCAGAGCCAACCGGCTCACGGGTTCGCGTTTCCTTCGCGCGGATTTGTGAACTAGTTCTCGGTCAGGGCTGCGCCGCAGCCGCCGGCGGCGTGTACCTGCCCCCGTCGAGGATGGTGCGCAGGGCGTCGACCATGGCTTTCGGCCGCAGCGTTTTCGGCACGTAGCTTGCTGCGCCCTCGCTCAGGGCCTCGCGCACGCGCTCGCCGTCCTCGTCGGCCGAAATGACCACCACGCGCGCGTTCGGCACCGCCTGGCGAAACTTGACCAGCGCGTCCATGCCGGAGCAGCCCGGCAGCCCGAGGTCGAGCAGCACCAGCTCGAGCCGCTCCAGCCGCCGCGCTTCGGACAGGCCCGCGTCGAGGTCGAACTGGCTGTGAAAATCCGCCGCCGGACGCAGCGAGCGCACCATCGCGCGCAGCGTCTCGTGGATGATCGGATGATCGTCGACGAGCAGCACGTCCATGGGCGGAAATCCTAGCCAAAATCGCCCGCCCGACAAATACGCAATACGATGTTTTAAAAGATGTTCTAGAACGGCGCCGCGGCGCGCCTGGCCGTCGCAACTAGCCGAACCTGCCGGTGATGTAATCCTCGGTCTGCTTCTTCGTCGGCTTGATGAACAGATCGTCGGTCGCGCCGTACTCGATCAGCTCGCCCAGGTACATGTAGGCGGTGTAGTCGGACACGCGCGCCGCCTGCTGCATGTTGTGCGTGACGATCACGACCGTGTAGTCGGACTTCAGCTCGTGGATCAGCTCCTCGATCTTCGCGGTGGAGATCGGGTCGAGCGCCGAGCACGGCTCGTCGAGCAGCAGCACCTCGGGCTTGATGGCGATGCCGCGCGCGATACACAGGCGCTGCTGCTGGCCGCCTGACAGGCTGTCGCCGCTCTGACGGAGCTTCCCCTTCACCTCGTCCCAGAGCGCGGCGCGCATGAGCGCCCACTCCACGCGGTCGTCCATCTCGCGCATCGGCAGGTTCTCGAACAGGCGCACCCCGAAGGCGATGTTGTCGTAGATCGACATCGGAAACGGCGTCGGCTTCTGGAACACCATGCCGATGCGCGCCCGGATCAGCGACACGTCCTGCTTCGACTTCAGCAGGTTTTCGCCGTCCATGAGAATCTCGCCCTCGGCTCGCTGCTCGGGATAAAGCGCGTACATCTTGTTGAGGGTGCGCAGCAGGGTCGACTTGCCGCAGCCCGAGGGGCCGATGAACGCCGTGACCATGCGCTCGGGAATATCCATGCTGATGTTCTTGAGCGCGTGGAACCCGCCATAGTAGAACTGGAGGTTGCGGATCTGCAGCTTGAGGCGCGGCGTCGCGGCGGGGGCGCCGTTCCCGCGGACTTCGGGCCGGGGCACCGAGCGCGTGGGAGAGCCCATCGTTTCAGCCATGGCGGCTAGACTCGCTTCCTGAAAATCACTCTCGCAGCGATGTTGAGCGCCAGCACCGCCAGCGTGATGAGCGCGGCGCCGCCCCACGCGAGCCGGTGCCAGTCCTCGTACGGGCTCATCGCGAACTGAAAGATCACCACCGGCAGGTTCGCCAGCGGCTTGTTCATGTCGAGCGACCAGAACTGGTTGTTGAGCGAGGTGAACAGCAGCGGCGCGGTCTCGCCGCTGATGCGCGCGACCGCGAGGAGTATGCCGGTGACGATTCCGGTGCGCGCCGAGCGGTAGGTGACCAGCGTGATGACTTTCCAGGTCGGGCAGCCGAGCGCGAATGCCGCCTCGCGCAGGCTGTTCGGCACCAGCTTGAGCATGTCGTCGGTGGTGCGCACCACCACCGGGACCACGAGCAGTCCGAGCGCGACCGAGCCGGCCCATCCGGAGAAATGACCGACGCGCGCGACGTACACCGAGTACACGAACAGGCCGATCACGATGGAGGGCGCCGACAGCAGCACGTCGTTCAGGAAGCGCGTCGCGGACGCGAGCCATCCAGAGCGCCCGTATTCGGCGCAGTACGTGCCGGCGAGGATGCCGACCGGCGTGCCGATCAACGTGCCCGAGGCCACCATGATCAGGCTGCCGACGATCGCGTTGGCGAGCCCGCCGTCGGCGCCCGGCGGCGGCGTCATCTGCATGTAGAGCGCCGCGCGGGAGAGCGCGTTGCCGCCTTCGTACAGCAGCGTCGCCAGGATCCAGATCAGCCAGAACAGGCCGAAGGCAAGCGCCGCCGCCGACACCGTGAGCATCGCGAGGTTGGTGCGCTTGCGAGCGCGGTAGGTGACGTTGGCGGCGCTGATCGCGCTCATGGACGGTTCAGGTTCGCGTCCCCTCGCGCCGCGCGAGGCGCGACAGGAGGAGCTTCGAGGCGGCGAGCACCACGGTAGTGATCGCGAAGAGGATGAGGCCGAGCTCGATCAGCGCCGCGAAATAGGAATCGCCGACCGCCTCGGTGAATTCGTTGGCGAGCGCCGAGGCGATGCTGTTGCCGGGCGCCATGAGCGAGGCCGAAAGCCGGTGCGCGTTTCCAATGACGAATGTCACCGCCATGGTTTCACCCAGCGCCCGGCCCAGGCCCAGCATGACCCCGCCAACGACGCCGACCTTGGTGTAGGGCAGCACCACGCGCCAGACGACTTCCCAGGTGGTTCCGCCGAGCGCGTAGGCGGACTCCTTCAGCATAGGCGGCACCAGCTCGAACACGTCGCGCATCACCGCCGTGATGAACGGGATCACCATGATGGAAAGGATGAGGCCGGCGGTCAGCATGCCGATGCCGAGCGGCGGCCCTTCGAAGAGGCGCGCGAGGCCCGGCACGGCGCCGAGCGTCGCGATGAGATGCGGCTGCACGTAGGCCTGGAACAGCGGCGCAAAAACGAACAGCCCCCACATCCCGTAGATGATCGACGGAATCGCCGCCAGCAGCTCGATCGCGGTGCCGAGCGGCCGCTTGAGCCAGGTCGGCGAGAGCTCGGTGAGGAAGAGCGCGATGCCGAAGCTGACCGGCACGCCGATCGCGAGCGCGATGAAGGAAGTGAGGAGCGTCCCGAAGATCGGTACCAGCGCGCCGAACTGCTCCTTGACCGGGTCCCATTCGTCGCTCCACAGGAAGGCGACGCCGTAGCGCTCGAGCGAAACCATGCTGCCCGCCACCAGCGACACCAGGATCGCCCCCAGGATGCTGAATACGAGCAGCGCGAAGAGGCGCGTCAGCCACTCGAAGGCCTGATCCTTCCAGCGGCCGCCTCCGGTCCGGCCAGGCGGCGTGACGCCGTTGCGCGGCACGCTTATAGCGATGTCGTAGTTGGCTGGCAAGCCCGGTACCGCGCTCATCCGGGAAAATTCCCCTCGCGGATTCTAAATAAAAAGCGGGCGGCCGCGACCGCCCGCCGCCTCAGGTTTGCGATCAGTACACCGGCTTGCCGGCGCCATCCTTGATCTGCTGCTTCCACGCCGCCTTTATGAGCGCGACGACGTTGTCGGGCATCGGCACATAGTCGAGCTCGCTCGCCATTGCGTCGCCGTTCTGGAAGGCCCAATCGAAGAACTTGAGGACCTCCTTGGCAATGTCCGCCTTCTCCTGCTGCTTGTGCATCAGGATGAAGGAAGCACCGGTCATTGGCCAGCTGCTCTTCCCCGCCTGGTCGGTCAGCACGAGGTACATGCCCGGCGCCTTGGTCCAGTCCGCGCCGGCGGCCGCCGCCTTGAAAGTATCCTCACCCGCCGCGACGACCTGGTTGTCGCGGTTGACCATCTTCGCCACCGCCAGCTTGTTCTGTTTGGCGTACGCGTATTCCACGTAGCCGATGGCGCCGTCGATTCGCTGTACGTAGGACGCGACGCCCTCGTTGCCTTTTCCGCCGACTCCGGTGGGCCACGCCACCGAAGTGCCCTCGCCCACCTTAGCTTTCCACTCGTCACTCACTTTCGAAAGGTAGTTTACAAAGATGAACGTCGTGCCGGATCCGTCGGACCTGTGGACCACCGAAATGGCCTGATCCGGCAGTTTGACTCCGGGGTTCTGTTTAGCAATCGCCGCATCGTTCCACTTCTTGATCTTACCGAGATAGATGTCTGCGATTTGCGAACCGGTAAGCGTAATGGCGCCTGGCGGCACGCCCTTGACGTTGTAGACGATGACGTCGCCACCCATGATCGCCGGAAACTGCATCAAGCCGTATTTCTCAAGCTCATCGGGCTTCATCGGCATGTCGGAAGCGCCGAACTGCACGGTCTTCGCCGTGATCTGCTTGATGCCGCCGCCGGAGCCGATCGACTGGTAGTTCATTCCCACCCCAGTCTGCTTCTTGTAGGCGTCGGCCCACTTGGCGTAGATCGGATAGGGAAAGGTCGCGCCGGCGCCGGTGATGTCCACGGCGAGCGCCGACACCGAAAACAACACCCCCGCGGCCAAGCCGAGCGCGCGTGCGCGTCTGACGTTGAACATGTCCTTGAAACCCCCAGAGAATGAGATGAAGAGCACTTCGAGTTCTGGACGATAGGGGGGCAACGTTGCCGTTTCGTGACAAGTCGTTTTTCGAAACAGGAACCCAGCGCGAACATCATGATGCGCAACCTATGCGTCGCACCACGACGACACAGACGGGAGATATCCACAAAAGTTGTGGATAACCTCGCGCATGCCTCGGGCAGGGTCGAAAACGCGCGTCTCAAAGACGCTTCCGCCTAAATTTTGTGCAGTGAATTCTGCAGTTGCCGCGCGCACTTACGCGAAAGAATGCGCACGCGCCACGTGGTTCGCGGATGCAACTATGCGGCGCCCGGAAACTGCGGCAAAGTACACACATGACTGATACAAACTTCGAGCAGGCACGTGCCGCTCACTACGCGCTGGAGCAATTCTTCGCCACGCATGCGAAAGGCAAGCTCAACGCAGACGCGTTGGGCGATGTCCAGGCGCTGTGCCGTGCCGCGGAAAGCGTGGTGGCCGACAACGAATGCCGCCGCGCCATCCGCAGCATCGAAAACTACAGCGAGCTCCTCACCGCTCGCGATCCTGCCGAGCGAGGCGTCGACTTCGTCCGGCTGCGCGTGCAGAACGCGCTCGCGTCGTTCCGCAGCAAGCTGAAGGCGATCCAGGCGGGCGAGACTACGCCGGCCTAAAAGCGCCAGGTCGTTCTAAAGCACGTTGCCGGCGCGCTGCCAGCGCAGCCGCCTCGAATACCAGTCGAGCCAAGCCTGATTCAGCTTCTCGACGAGATCTTCGCGGTCGACGAGGGTGAGGAGGCGAGTCGGATCCGCTCCCGTCCGGTACGCCTCACGCGCAGGATGATCCTCCGGAAGTTCGCGGAGGATCGCTTGGATTGCAGCCCTTGCGTCGTCGTCGCGGGCCCACTGTGATCTCGCCATGCAGCCCCCAATTTTTTTGTGACCGCTACGTTACTCGTTGACCCCAGGCGCGGGGTTTCACATTGGCGTATTGCAGATTTGTGACAGACTCCTTTCTTCGGCCTCAAGGGCGCACCGGTAGTCCCTCGAGGCCCGCGGTTTCCGCCTGTCCAGTCATCAGGTTGGCGTTCTGCAGCGCCTGTCCCGCTGCGCCCTTGCCAAGGTTGTCGATAGCGCCGAGCGCAATCACCAAGCCGGTGCGCGGATTGATCGCGTAAGAAAGAAAAGCGAAGTTGCATCCGGCAGCCCAGCCAGTGTGCGGACCTGCACCTGCCTGCAGTTCGGTCAGACGAATGAAAGGCTCGCCTCCATAAAGCGTCGAAGCGGCTTCGTGCAACTGCTTCGCAGTCACACCACCGCGCGGCCGCGCGTAGCAGGTGGCAAGCAGGCCGCGCGACATCGGTACGAGGTGCGGCGTGAACGCGACGCTTGCTTTCGCGCCGCCAACTTTTGCGAGCGCGGTTTCGATTTCCGGCACGTGCGGGTGCGCGGCGAGCCCGTAGGCGAAGAGGTCCTCGTTGGTCTCCGCGTAGCCGAAGGCGCTTGCGCCGCCGCGGCCGGCGCCGGTGACGCCGCTCTTCGCGTCGATGACGACGCCCTCGAGCTCGATCAGCCGTTCGTTCGCGAGCGGCGCCAGCGCGAGCAGCGCCGCGGCGGGGTAGCAGCCCGGATTGGCGAGGCGCGTCGCGCGCGCGACCTGCGCGCGCTGTCCTGGCAGCTCGGTCAACCCGTAGGTCCAGCCCTCGACGAAGCGGTGATCGCCGCCGACGTCGACGATCTTCACTGCCGGCGGCACTTGCGCGAGCGGATCGCGCGACTTGCCGGTGGGCAACGAGACGAAGAGCAGCTCGAGCGCCGGCAACTTCCGCGGCTCGAAAGGCTGGATGACGAGGGCGCCCACGTCGCGTCCGGCGAGCCACGGGAAGCGCTGCGCGAGTGCCTGCCCTGCGCTCGAATCTCCGGCGACGTACGCGAGCTCGAAGGACGGATGGCCGGCCACCAGGCGGAGAAGCTCGCCTCCGCCATAGCCGCTCACGCCGACGATACCGATGCGCGCCAGTCAACCTCCTTTGCGCCATGGTACAGCGCCGGCGCGAGCGGCATCGCATTCGCCGCACGAGCCGCGCTCGTGCAGGAATACGGCTTCGTTCCGCCGCAGGCGCTCGAGCGCGGCCGACACGATGTCGTGCGAGCGCGCGAGGCGCGCTTCTGCGTTGCCGACACGGCCGCGGCGCTGGCGGCCCTCGGCCTCCAGCCAGGAGTCGAGCAGGCGAAAGTTCTCGCAGCAATGATCGGTCTCGCCGTACTCGTAGCGCTTCGGCCGTCCATCCTCCATGACGGTGGCGTGCTTCGGCTGACGGTAGCGCACGCCGGCGATGTCCTCGGCGACGTGGATCGTCGTATCGGCGTCGTGTCCTACTCCGAGCAGCAGCACCTGGCCGTTGAGCTCGTACACGCGTCCGGGCGGGCTATAGAGGCCGTGCGGCACGTCCACGGGATGCGGCAAAGTGATGCACGCGGCTTGCGGGCCGAACGCGGCGAACGCATGGGGACTGTCGCTGCGCAGGACGCCCGGCATCCTCCAGAAGCAGTCGGCGAGCGCCCCCACGGCGCGACAGGGCATGCTGCGGCGATCGAACGGCGTGTCGTCGTCGTCGGCCATGCTCGGCATGACGAGGGTTCCGCGTTCACCGAGCGTCGCGAGCAACGCCTCGATGAGGCCGCGGGGCCCGCCCTCAACCGGTGCAATTTTCGAGAATGCCGCGTGCACCAGCAGCACACCGCCTGCTTCGACGCCCAGCGTGTCAAGCTGTCGTGTCAGTTGGCTTGTTGTCACCCGCAGGTCATATTGCACGTGTAGCGGTCAGCGCGCAAAGTGAAACCGATCCGTGCGCGCGCGCCTCTAACGTGCGTCCTTTCGCCGCAACTCCTCAGCTTTCACTTACTCGAAAGGATCGCATCATGAGAAAAATCGCAGCCGCTCTTCTTCTGGCGGGCGTTGCCCTGTCGGCCTCGGCCTATGACTTCGCCCGCGACACCGTCGCCAACCCGCAGGAGTGCCCCGCCGGCACCGACGCCAGCGCAAACTACAAGTGGCAGAACGGCCATTTCGTGCGCGACGGCTGGGTGTGCCAGATCCAGTCGTACGACTGACGCCTTCGCATCGCAGCCCCGGCGCGGCGGCGGTAACGGTCGGCGCGCCGGGCTGCTAGAGCCCTGTCCTCAGTAAACCTCGGGCACCGTGAGGGATGCAGGCGTGGGGCTCCTGCGGTAGCCCTCGTGCCGCTCCCGCTGGGGCAGGACGACCTCGGAAAAAAGCCCTCGCATTCCTCCTCGCTGCAGAAGCCCATCACGCGCTCGACGCCGGCGCGGTTCTACCAGCTGCGGTCGAACAGCACGATCTCGCCCCCGGCAAGTTGCGTTCCGTATTCCAAAGATAGCCGCGTTGTACCATTGGCGCTGAACCTGCGAGGAGCATTCGATGGACGTCAACGAAGAAAAGCCCGAAACCCCCGAACGCATCGAGACGATCGCCGATCGCCTGGCCTTCAAGTCGCGCTTCGTCATGCTGTTCGGCGAGATCAACCACGCGGTCGCCCGCGCGACCTGCACGCGCCTCATCGCGCTGGCGGAGGAATCCGAGGGGCCGGTCACCGTCCTCATTTCGTCGCCCGGCGGCCACGTCGAATCCGGCGACGCGATCCACGACATCATCCGGTTCGTGCGGGCGCCGGTGACCACCGTGGGCACCGGCTGGGTGGCGAGCGCCGGCACGCACGTCTTCCTCGCCGCGCCCAAGGAGCGGCGCGTCTGCCTGCCGAACACGCGCTTCATGATCCATCAGCCTGGCGGCGGCGCCGGCGGCCCGGCGACCGACATCGCGATCCAGGCGAAGGAAATTCTGCGCACGCGCGAGCGCATCGCCAAGGTCATCTCCAGGCAGACCGGCCAGGCGCTGCCGAAGGTGCTCGGCGACATGGAGCGCGACTTCTGGATGAGCGCCGAAGAGGCGATCGAGTACGGCCTGGTGTCGAGGATCATCGAGAGCTCGGGCGAGCTCCGCTAGCAGGGCTTCGTCAAGCGGCTTTGCATGCGCAATGCGCATGCGCGGAATGCCGAAAGAGCGTTGGAGCGGGGGCCCGGCGGCGCTCACAATCGCGCTCTTAAGGCTCGATGGAACACATTCCATGAACGCAGTCATAGCCGCCCGCCGGTCGCCCTCGCTTTCGTCGCTCGGCGCGCTCTTCGTCGTACTCTGGAGCAGCGCGTGGATCGCCGGCAAGATCGGACTGCCCTACGCGGGCCCGTTCACGCTTCTCGTGATCCGGTTCGCCGCCGCCGGCGCCGTCATGCTCCTCATCGCCCTCGCCACCGGCGCGCCGTGGCCGGAAAAGCTCATCGACTACGGCCACCTCGCGGTTGCCGGCGCGCTGCTCCAGGGCCTGGCGCTCGGCTTCGCCTACTTCGGCCTGCAGCACGGCGTGAGCGCGGGCATGTCGGCGCTCGTGAACGGCCTCGCGCCGCTTTTCACGGCGCTCGGCGCCGTCCCACTCCTCGGCGAGCGTGTCGGGCGGCGCCAGTGGGTCGGACTCGGCGCCGGACTGGTCGGCGTCGCGCTCGTCGTCCTCGACCGGATCTCGCTCGGCGCGGCGACCTGGGAGGGCTACGCGGCCATCTTCGCCGCCCTCGCCGCCCTGGTGTGCGGCACGCTCTACCAGAAGAAGTACTGCAGCACGATGGATCTGCGCACCGGCGCGCTCGTCCAGATGGCAGCCGCCGGAGCGATCGTGTTCGTGCCCGCGTTGCACCTCGAAGGGCTCGAAGTCGAGTGGAGCTGGAAGCTGATCTTCGCCTCCTCGTGGCTCTCGCTCGTCAATTCGATCGCGGCCTTCAGCCTGTTGTACGCCCTGCTCCGCAAGGGCGAGGCGAGCCGCGTATCGGCGCTCTTCTATCTCACCGCGCCGATCACCGCGCTCATGGGCTTCGTCGCGTTTCATGAAACCCTGAGCGCCGCCGCACTGGTGGGCTTCGCCATCACCGTCGGCGGCGTCTACCTCGGCACGCGGCAGTAGACGAACGGCTTGCCGCTTCGTGT
>DATLUZ010000147.1:0-26128 GCA_035577785.1 Burkholderiales bacterium
ATCTGCCAAGGGCATCCTCCAGGGCGGCGACACGGCCGGCACCGCGTATTTCCGCCGCACCACCGAGGCCGAGCTGCGCAAGCGCTTCCTGCCCATCGTGCGGCGCTCCACGGAGAAGGTCGGGCTGGTGCAGCAGTACGACGACTACGCCGAGAAAGTGGCGGCGCTCGGCCTGGTGAAGAAAGACGACGCCAATCTCGAACAGTACGTCACGCAGAAAACGCTCGACGGCCTTTTCCTCATGGTGGCCGAGGAGGAAAAGGCGATCCGCAAGGATCCCGTCGCCACCGGCACCGCGATCATCAAGAAGGTGTTCGGCGCGCTGCTTTAGTGGGCTTTGTCCCAGTTGTCGCCCACGCCGACTTCGACCACCAGCGGCACCTCCAGTTTGCCTAGCTCGCAGACCGCTTCCATCAGCTCCTTGACCTTGCTCTTCACCGTTTCGAGCTCCGCGACGGGGACTTCAAGCACGAGTTCGTCGTGCACCTGCATGATCAGCTTCGTCTTGAGTTCTGCCTCGTCGAGCCAACCTTGGACCGAGATCATCGCGAGCTTGATGAGGTCGGCGGCGGTGCCCTGCATCGGCGCGTTGATCGCGGCGCGCTCGGCCGCCTGGCGGCGCACGGGGGCGCCGCTTCGCAGCTCGGGCAGCCAGAGCCTGCGGCCGAACACGGTTTCGACGTAGCCGGTCTCGCGTGCCCGCTGGCGCGTTTCGTCCATGAAGCGCTTGGCGCCCGGATAGCGCGCGAAATAGCGGTCGATGTAGGTCTGCGCGGTGCCGCGCTCGATGCCGAGGTTCTGCGCCACGCCGAAGGACGACATGCCGTAGATCAGGCCGAAGTTGATCACCTTGGCGATGCGCCGCTGGTCGGAATCGACCTGGGACAGGGGCACGCCGAAGACTTCCGCCGCGGTGGCGCGGTGGATGTCCTCGCCCTCGGCGAACGCGCGCCTCAGGTTCTCGTCGCCCGACAGGTGCGCCATGATCCTGAGCTCGATCTGCGAGTAGTCGGCCGAGACGATCTTCGAGCCAGCCGGCGCGACGAAGCATTCGCGGATGCGCCGCCCGGCAGCCGTGCGGATGGGGATGTTCTGCAAATTGGGCTCGTTCGACGAGAGCCTGCCGGTCACCGCAGTGGTCTGCGAATACGTGGTGTGAACGCGGCCGGTGGACGGATTGACGCTCTTCGGCAGCTTGTCCGTGTACGTCGACTTCAGCTTCGAGAGCGTCCGGTGCTCGAGGATCAGCTTTGGCAGCGGATGGTCGAGCGCGAGCTCGGCGAGCGAATCCTCGTCGGTCGAAGGCTGCCCGGAGGGCGTCTTCTTCTTCACCGGCAGCTTCAGGCGGTCGAACAGGATCTCCTGGATCTGCTTGGGCGAGCCAAGGTTGAACGGCTGGCCCGCCGCATCGTACGCGCGGCGCTCCTTGTCGAGGATCTCCTTGCCCAGCTCGTGGCTCTGGAAGCCGAGCTTGTCCTTGTCGAGCAGCACGCCGTTGCGCTCCATGCGGAAGAGCACCGGCAATACGGGCATTTCGATGTTGCCGTACACAAAAGCGAGCTGCTTGTCCGCCTGGATCCTCGGGTACAGCAAGCTATGAAGCGCGAGCGAGCAGTCGGTTCTCTCGGCGGCGTACTCCGCGGCGCGGCTGATCTCGACCGCAGAGAAGGGGATGCGCCCCGCGCCCTTGCCGACGACTTCTTCGTAGCCGATGGTGGTCCACCCGCAATGGCGCTGGGCCAGACTGCCGAGGTCGTGCCGCTCATGGACCTCGAGGACGTAGGACTCGAGCAGCGTGTCGTGCACGCCGCCCTCGAGGCGGATGCCGGAGTTTGCGAGCACGTGCGAATCGAACTTCACGCTCTCGCCGACTTTCTTCCGCTCGGTGCTTCTCAGCCATGGCCGCAAGAGATGCAACGCTACTTCCGCTCTTACTTGGCCAGGCGTACCCGGGTAGTCGTGAGTGAGCGGCAGGTATACCGCCTCGTCGCCGAACGCGAACGACAAGCCGACCAGCTGCGCGGTCATCGGGTCATCGCCGACGGAAAGCGTATCGAAGCCAACGACATCGACAGCCTCAATCTTGAGGATCAGGTCCTTCAGCCCGTCCTCGTCGAGGATGGTGCGCCGGTTGCGTTTCTTGAGGTCGCTCGGGGGCGGCGCCTCGGGCAGAGGAACAGAACTCCCCGCGTTCTCGACCTCCTTCAGCCAAGCCTTGAATTCGTAGCGCCTGTAGAGCTGGCGCTGCTTGGCGAGGTCGGGCTTGCCGTCGCCGAGCGCGTGGAAGTCGAGCGGCAGCGCCACGTCGCGCTTGATGGTGAGAAGCTCTCGCGCCTTCGGCAGCCAGTCGGCCACCTTGCGCAGGTTCTCGCCGGCGAGACCGGTGATCTCGCCGGCGTGCTCGAGCACGCCCTCGAGCGACCCGTACTTCTCGATCCACTTGCACGCGGTCTTGGGTCCGACCTTGTCGACGCCGGGAATGTTGTCGATCGCGTCGCCGATCAGGCTGAGGTAGTCGAGGAACTTCTCCGGCGCAATGCCGAACTTCTTCTTCACGCCCTCGATGTCGAGCTTCTCGTTCGACATCGTGTTGACGAGCATGACGCGTTCGTCGACGAGCTGGGCGAAGTCCTTGTCGCCGGTGGAGATGACGGTGCGCCAGCCTTCGCGCTTCGCCTGCTCGGTGAGCGTGGCGATGACGTCGTCGGCCTCGACGCCGTCGACCGCCAGCACCGGCCAGCCGAGCGCCGCCACCGCCTCGCGCAGCGGCCCGACCTGCGCCGCGAGGTCGTCGGGCATCGGCGCGCGGTTCGCCTTGTACTCGGAATAGATTTCGTCGCGGAAGGTCCTGCCCTTGGCGTCGAACACGCAGGCGCGGGCCCCCGCCTTATAATCGACCGCGAGCTTGCGCAGCATGTTGAGCACGCCGTAGATCGCGCCGGTCGGCTCGCCTTTCGTGCTGCGCAGCTCGGGCAGCGCGTGGAACGCGCGATACAAGTAGGACGAACCGTCGACCAGCAGCAGCGTTTTTTCAGGATTTCCCGACACGATGAGAACCGACAAGCAACCGAAGCTGGCCGAGATGGCCCAAGAGGTCCCCGCACGCGAAGCCTGGCGGGTGTTCGGCATTATGGCAGAGTTCGTCGAGGCGACCGAGCGCACGGTCGGTATCCATCCGGCGGTCTCGGTGTTCGGCAGCGCGCGCGTGAAGCCCGGCACGCCGTACTGGAAGCTGGCCGAGGACACGGCGCGCCTGCTCTCCGACGCCGGGTTCTCGGTGGTGAGCGGCGGCGGACCCGGCCTCATGGAGGCGACCAACAAGGGCGCGTTCGAGGGCAACGGACTCGCCGTCGGCCTCAACATCGAGCTGCCGCGCGAGCAGTTCGGCAACCGCTACCAGAATATCAGCCTGAGCTTCCGCCATTTCTTCACCCGCAAGGTGATGTTCATGAAGGTGGCGACCGCCTTCATCGTGCTGCCCGGCGGCTACGGCACGCTGGACGAGCTGTTCGAGGCGCTCACCCTGGTGCAGACCGGCAAGACGCGCCAGATGCCGATCATCCTCGTGCACGAGCCGTTCTGGCGCGGGCTGCTCGAGTGGATGCGCGAGCGGCTCGCGGCCGAGGGGATGATCGATCTCCTCGAGCTCGATCTCCTGCAAGTGTGCAACCAGCCGCAGGAAGTGGTCGACGCGATCTTCGCTTTCTATGAAAAACGCGGCTTCGAGCCCTCGCCGCAGGAGAGAGAGGTGCTGCTGAACCTCTAGTAGAATCGGATGATGCGGCGACTACTCGCTACCGTGCTCGTGCTCGTCGCCTTCGCCGCCGCCGCCCAGAAGCCTCCGCCCGGCCTCGAGCCGCTTCCCGAGCCGCCGCCACCGCCACCGATGCCCGAAGGCTCGATCGACGAGCCGCGCGTGCAGATCCCGGTCCAGAAGGAAGACAAGGTCGAGCCGATCCGCCGGAGCGGACGAGTGATCGCGGTCAGGGTCACGCCGCCCGGCGGCAAGCCCTACTACCTCATCGACACCTCGGGCAACGGCAACTGGATGAAGCGCGACTCGCTCGACACGGGCCTCGCCGTGCCGATGTTTCCCATTCTCGAATTCGAGTAACTTGTCGGTTTACACGCCCGTCTCCGACGCCGAGCTGGCCGCATGGCTCGGCGCCTATTCGGTCGGGAAGCTGGTGTCGTGCGAGCCGATCAAGGCCGGCATCGAGAACACCAACTATTTCGTCACCACCACCCAGGGCCGCTACGTCCTGACGCTGTTCGAGCGGCTGCCGGCCGAAGAGCTGCCCTTCTACCTCAACCTCATGGCGCACCTCGCGCGCCACGGCATCCCGTGCCCGGCGCCCATCGCCGATCTCGCCGACCAGTATCTGCGCAGCCTGAATGGGAAGCCCGCAGCGCTCGTCACGCGATTGCCCGGGCGCTCGCTCGAAGGTCCCGGCGTCGAGGAGTGCGCCGAGCTCGGCGCGCTTCTCGGCAGGATGCACTTGGCGGCGCGCTCTTACTCCGCGTACCTCGAGAATCCGCGCGGCCCGCGCTGGTGGCGCTTCGCCGCGCGGGAAGTGCGTCCATTCCTCAATGAAAGGGAGATCCGCCTGCTCGAGGACGAGCTCGATTTCCAGGCGCAGCACCGCTTTCCCGACCTGCCGCGTGGACCGGTGCACGCCGATCTCTTCCGCGACAACGCGCTGTTCGACAACGGGCGCATCTCGGGCGTGATCGATTTCTACTTCGCCGGCGTCGACTGCCTGCTCTACGACGTGGCGGTATGCGCCAACGACTGGTGCCTCGCCGATCCGCGGGCCGATCGTCAGCTCGACGCGGCACGCACGCGAGCCCTGCTCGCGGCATGCCACGCGGTGCGCCCGTTCGGCGGGCTCGAACGCGCCGCCTGGCCGGCGATGCTGCGCGCCGCGGCGCTGCGCTTCTGGCTCTCCCGGCTCTATGACTTTCACCTGCCGCGCCCCGGGATGCTGGTGCACGCGCACGATCCGGAGCACTTCTGCGACATCCTCGAGCTGAGGGCGCGGTTGCCACCGGTCTGGCTGGACTGAAAGTGCAGGCTCGAATCGTCGGCGCGGTGCGCGGCGCCCGCTGGCTCGGCGAAGGCTGGCAGCTTTTCCGTCCAGCGCCGTTCGGCTGGCTTGCGCTTTCGTGCGTGTATCTCATCGGCACCAACGTCCTCGCGCTGATTCCGGTCGTCGGCATCATGGCGGCCCTCATCCTGGTGCCGCCGCTCACCGTCGGCATGATGGCGGCCGCGCGGGAAGCGTCGGCCGGCCGGGCGCCGCGTGTCGTCCTGCTGGCCGAAGGCCTGCGCACCGAAACCCGCGCCCAGCTGGTCCTCGGCGTGGTGTATCTCGCCTGCTCGATGCTGGTCTTCGCCGCCATGTCGGCCGCCGACCCCGCGGGCGCACTGCGCGAGTTGATGAGTGGGCAGGGCGCGTCCGGGGAAGCCGATCTCGACGCGCTCGCCCTGCCGCTCGCCGTATTCGTAGCTCTCTACCTTCCGGTCTCGATGATGTTCTGGTTCTCGCCGCCGCTCGTTGCCTGGCATGCCACCGGCGCGCCGCGGGCGCTTTTCTTCAGCCTCGTCGCGTGCCTGCTCAACTGGCGCGCCTTCCTCGCATACGGGGCGAGCGTGGTGCTCATGATGGTCGTGGTCCCTGGCCTGGTGCTGCTCGCGCTGCGCATTGTTTTCGCCGTGGACCTCCGGATGGCCGCGGTATCGCTGGTCTTCCCCTTCCTCCTCCTCATGCTGCCGACGCTCTTCGCGAGCTTCTACGTGAGCTATCGCGATGTCTTCGGCACCAAAGGGTGAAAGAAGTGTGAAAGTTGTCACGCCGCGCCCGGCGTGCCCATGGGGCTTCCCGCTTTCGCCCATGACACCGGCGCCGAAGGGGACTATATTTGTGCCGTAGCCCATAAAAAAAGCGAAAAAAACAGCGCTGTAGCGACGTGAGACTCCCGGAGCTCAATCCCAAGGCCAAGCCGCAATTCGTCGACGCTCACGCGTGCAAGGCGTGGCTGCAGAGCGTTGCGCTCGCCAACGTAACGGCGGCCCAGCAGGATTTGCTCGGCGAGCTCGAGGCGTTCAACAGTTTCCCGACTTCCGGGGCGAACCGGCTCGGCGTGCTCGAAACGCTGCGCGAGCCGGTCGGTTTCGTCCAGCTCGAGCAGGCCAAGCGCTTCACGAACCGCGCGTTGCCGTTGGCCGAGGCCGAATCGGCCGCGTTCCAGGACACGATCGAGCTCTGGGAGCAGATGCGCCTGGGCTACCTGCGCTGCCTGCAGGCAGCCGTCGAGGGAGATTCGGCCATGCGCTCGCAGGCGGCGCTGCTGGCACAGCGCCTCGCCGCCTACTCCGGCCTCAAGATGTTTCACTACTACCGCGCCTATCGCGAGGTACCGCCGCAGGACTGGAGGTCGCTCCACGAGGTCTACGCGATCGCCGACAAGCTCGGCGCGGCGGAAGAGGCGGTCAAGGACTACCAGAACCGCAGCATCCACGATTCCTCGCCCCGCATCGCGTATGCGCGCGCGTTGCTGATGGGTCTCGCCAATCCGCACGAGCTCGGGCAGCGCCAGCTCACCTTCGTCGCGTTTCTCCTCGAGCGCTGGGCGTCGAAGCTCGACGTCGTTCGCAAACCCGTCGCGGAGGCCGACGGCGTGGCGCCGTTGCTCGTCGATCTCGCGGGCGAGCGCCTCCCCGAGCGGGTCGCGGCCAGCACGCCGCTCCCCTCCGAGGCTCGGTACCTCGATACGCGCAAGCTGGCGAAAAGCCTGCGAAATCGCGTCGGGCTGTTGCGCAAGGGCGAATCTCCTTCGAAGCTGGCGCTGGGCGAGGATTGCGTCCAGCCCTCTTGCGAGCAAACCCTGGTGTTCCTGTTCCGGCAATGGTGCCAGGCGAGGTCGGAGCGGCCGCCCGCGGCGCGGGCGGCGACCCTGACCGCGCAGCTCACCAACGACATGGAAGCGATCCACCACTTCATGTCGGCCGGTTCGCAGCGTCGCCAGGTGGAGGCCCGGGAGCTGACCCAGCAGCAGCGCCAGGAGCTCGAAACGCTCGGACACATTCGCAGCGTGCACAACGAGCAGTTCACGAGCGAGCGCGGCTATGCGCTCGAGGACTGGAGGATCCTGGACGACAGCGCCACGGAGCTCCACCTGGTGCGGCCCGCGGGCGGCGGCGCCAAGCGCTACGCGCACGGCCAGCTCGTCGCGGTGCGTCCGCCGGACGCCTCCGGATTCATCCTCGGCCAGGTGCGCTGGCTGATCGGCGTGGTCAACGGCGACTTGCGCGCCGGAGTCAAGCTCATGCCGGGCATTGCCGCCGCCACTTCGGTGCGCGGCACCGGGCTGAACGACAAGAGCGAGCGTCCTACCTCCGCGCTGGCCCTCGGCGCCGTGGCCGCCGTCAAGTCGCCCCCGACGCTCGTGCTTCCGGCGGGCTGGTTCAAGCCCAAGCGCGTGCTCGAGGTGGTGGGCGAAAAGCCCTACCGGGTGCGGCTCACCGACGTCGTCGAGCGCGGCAGCGACTACGAGCGCGTCGCCTACGAAGCGGCCTGATCAGGCCGCTTCCTTCTCCTCCCCGGGAGGCAACACGCGTCCCGGCGGGAACACCGCGCGGAAGGTCGAGCCGCGGCCAAGCTCGCTCACGACGTCGAGCGCGGCCTGGTGCCGGGTCAGCGCGTGCTTCACGATCGCGAGGCCGAGCCCCGTGCCGCCGGTCTCCCGCGAGCGCCCGCTGTCCACGCGGTAGAACCGCTCGGTGAGGCGAGGGATGTGGCGCGCCTCGATGCCGATGCCCGAGTCGCTGACCGAGAACACGCCAGCGCCGTCGGCGAGTCGCCAGGCGAGGCGCAAGGTGCCGCCTTCCGGGGTGTAGCGCACGGCGTTCGAGACGAGGTTCGAAAGCGCGCTGTGCAGCTCGGCGGCGCTGCCCAGAAGGCGGCTATCGCCTTCGACCTCGCACTCCACGCGATGCCGGCCGGCCGACAGCGCGCGCGCTTCGTCCGCGAGGCGCTCGACGAAGGGGCGCACCTCGATGGGATGCTCCTCCGCGGGCGCCGCGCTCGACTCCAGCGCCGACAGCGTGAGCAGGTCCTCGACCAGGCGCTGCATGCGCTTCGCCTGCTCGGCCATCATCTCGAGGTAACGGCCGCGCTGGGCGGGGCTCATCGGCAACGACTCGTCCGAGAGCGTTTCGATGAAGCCCGACAGCACCGTCACCGGGGTCTTGAGCTCGTGCGAGACGTTGGCGACGAAATCCCGCCGCATGGTATCGATGCGCTCCTCGGCGGTGACGTCGCGCGAGTTGAGCAGCTTCTGCTCCTCCCCGAATTCGATCACGCGCACCGAGAGCGTCGTGTCGCGCGCGCGCAGCGCGAGCGGCTCGATGAAATCGCCCGCCGCCAGATAGGTGACGAAGCCAGGCTGGCGGATGAGGTTGACCACCGGCTGGCCCAGGTCGCGCCGCGCGTCGATGCCGAAGTGATGCGCGGCGGTCGGGTTGGCCCATTCGATGCGGTGCTCCCGATCGAGGATCACCACGCCGTCCTGAAGCGCACGCACTGCGGCGCGGAAGCGCGCGAGCGACTGGGCGAGGCTCTCCTGTTCGGCGTCACGGCGCCTGAGAAAGCGATGCAGCTCGGCGAGCGCCTCTTCCCAGACGCCGCGGCCGCGCGGCAGGGTATCGAGCTGCGGCCGGCGCAGCCAGGTGCGCAGCGCGGTCAGGTGGAGCTGGTGATAGGCGACGCGGATGACGAGCACGACCGCAATCGCGGCCAATGCGATGACTGCTACGCTCACGCCGGGTTGGCGGAGAAGCGGTACCCGGATCCCCGCACGGTCTCGATCAGGCGGTCGTGCCCGGAGGGCTCGAGCGCCTTCCTGAGCCGCCGGATGTGCACGTCGACGGTGCGCTCTTCCACGAAAACGTGATCGCCCCAGACCTGGTCGAGGAGCTGTGTCCGGGAATGCACACGCTCGGCGTGCGTCATCAGGAAGTGGAGCAGCCGGAACTCGCTCGGACCGAGCGCGAGAGGCCTCGGGCCGCCGAACACCCGGCGCGTGCCCGGATCCAGCCGCAGGCCCGAGATCTCGACCGGATCGTCGGTCATCTGCGGCGCCCGCCGCCTCAGGACCGCCTTGATTCGCGCGAGCAGCTCGCGCACCGAGAACGGCTTGGTGACGTAGTCGTCGGCGCCCGCCTCCAGTCCGGCGATCTTGTCGGCTTCGCCGCCGCGCGCGGTGAGCATGATGATTGGAATTTGCCGCGTGCGCTCCTCCTGCCGCAACTGGCGAGCGAGCGACACGCCCGACATTCCGGGCAGCATCCAGTCGATGAGCAGGAGGTCGGGGAGGGCATTGCGCACGATGCCGAGCGCACCCTCGGCGTCGCCGGCGCGCATGACGTGGTGGCCGGCATGCTGCAGGTTGACCGCGATCAGCTCCTGGATCGCCGGTTCGTCTTCCACCACGAGAATGTTCGCGGCCATGGGGCAGGTGGCGGCCATTGTATGAACGGTTTGTGACCGACTTGTTTCAAGTCGGGCGGCTGTATCATCGCGCACCGATGCCGCCCGAGCGCGTCCCCACCCAGATCACCCTGCACCAGAAATCCCGGGTGCTCGAGATCGCGTTCTCCGACGGCCGTGGATTTCACCTGCCTTATGAGTACCTTAGGGTGTATTCGCCCTCGGCCGAGGTGCGCGGGCACGGCCCGGGGCAGGAGGTGCTGCAGACGGGTAAGCGCAACGTCGAGATCCGCGCGCTCGAAGCGGTGGGGTCATACGCGGTCCAGCCGCTCTTCTCGGATGGCCACAGCACCGGCATCTACGCCTGGGATTACCTCTACGAGCTGGGCGAGGAACAGGATCGGCTCTGGGCCGAGTACCTGAGGAAGCTCGAGGTCCAAGGCGGCTCTCGGGATAAGTAGACGCTCACTTTGAAAGACCAGACCGACTTCGGATACGAGCGCGTTCCCGAGGCCGACAAGGCACGGCGGGTGGGGGCGGTGTTCGACCGCGTGGCCGAGCGCTACGACCTCATGAACGATCTGATGTCGCTCGGCCTGCACCGCCTCTGGAAAGCGTTCGCGATCTCGGTCGCTCGTCCGCGCCCCGGGGAGCGAATCCTCGACGTTGCAACGGGCAGCGCGGATCTCGCAGCCGCGCTCGCGCGTCGCGTCATGCCGGGCGGCGAGGTCTGGCTAACCGACATCAACCGCAGGATGCTCGAGCGCGGCCGCGACCGGGTGCTCGACGAAGGGTTGCTCGCGCCGGCGGTGCAATGCGATGGCGAGCGCCTGCCGTTCGCTACGGGACATTTCGATTGCGTGACCGTCGCATTCGGCCTGCGCAACATGACGCACAAGGACCGTGCGCTGGCCGAGATGACGCGGGTGCTCAAGCCCGGCGGCAGGCTCGTGATCCTGGAGTTTTCCAAGGTGTGGAAACCGCTCGAGCGGGCGTACGATTTTTACTCGTTCCGAGTGCTCCCCTGGCTGGGCCGCCAGGTGGCCGGCGACGCGGCTGCCTACCGTTACCTCGCGGAATCGATCCGCATGCATCCGGACCAGGCGAGCCTCGCCGCTATGCTCGAAAGCGCGGGCCTGTCGCGGGTCGAAGTGTTCAATCTTGCGGCGGGAGTGGTGGCGGTCCATCGCGGGTACCGAATTTGATAGGATGAAAAGCAGGAGGTGTTGACATGACAAAAGGGTTAATCGGTTTCTGCGCTCTTGCTTTCTCCGCGCTGCTCGTCGTGCAGACCGCCGACGCTGCGCGCCTTGGCGGGGCGCGCAGCAGCGGCGTGCAAAGAAGCGTGCCGAAGACTCCGCCTGCGGCCACGCCGGCCAAGCCTGCGCAGGAGCAGGCGGCGCCCAACCAGGCTGCTCCGACGGCCCAGCCGCAACCTTCGGGGCTCGCCCGCTGGATGCCTGCGCTTGGCGGCCTCGCGCTTGGCGGCCTGCTTGGCTACCTCTTCGCGGGTAACGGCCTCGGCGGCATCCTGCTCCTCGTCCTGCTGGCTGTCGTGGCGGTGCTTGCCTTCCGCGCGCTGGCGCGGCGCGGCGCGCAGTCGCCGCAGCCGGTGCAATACGCGGGCATGGATCGTCAAACGACGCTGACTCCGCCGTCCGCACCCGCTCCCGGCGACGCCATGCCCACGGCGGCGCGGTTTCCCGCGGGCTTCGACGCCGCCTCGTTCCTGCGCGGCGCGAAGATGAACTTCGTGAAGCTGCAATTCGCGAACGATCAGGGCCGCCTCGAGGACATCCGCGAGTTCACGACGGACGAAATGTTCGAGGCGCTGGAGCGCGACATCCACGAGCGGCACGGCGCGGGGCAGCAGACCGACATCGAATCGCTCGACGCGCAGCTGGTCGATCTTGCCACCGAGGGCCCTCAGCACTGGGCGAGCGTGCGGTTTTCGGGTCGCGTGCGCGAGGTCCCGGGCGCGGTGCCGGTCGACTTTGCCGAGGTGTGGAACCTGGTGAAGCCGGCCGACGGCTCGAGCGGCTGGCTGCTCGCCGGCATCCAGCAAATGCACTGAGCGGCGGAGTCCGCGCCTTGCATTGAGCGACGAGCCCGCGCCCCGCAAGAAGGCCACCCTTGGGTGGCCTTTTTCATTCGCGTTCAATCGTCTGCTCGCGGCCGAGCCGTGGGCGCGCGCAAGACTCGCGCCCTTTGCGGGCGAGACGATCGAGCTGCGCGGACCGCCTTTTCCGCCGCTGCATTTCGTCATTCTTCCCGGCGGCACGCTGGAGGCGGGCGGCGGCAATCCCGCGCTCACCATAACCCTGACTCCGGAGGCGCTCGTGAGCCTCGCCCGCGGCCCGGAGCATTTTGCGCGTGCGCTCGAGGTTGCGGGCGATCCCAGGCTCGCCGCCGAGGTCAGCGCGCTGGCCCGCCACCTGCGCTGGGATGTCGAGGAGGACCTGTCGAAGCTCTTCGGCGACGTGGCGGCGCACCGCATCGCCGACACGGGGCGGTCGCTCGCGAGGTGGCATGCGGACACGGCGCGGCGCCTCGTCGACGCGCTCGCCGATTACGCGGTGGACGAGAAGCGCATGCTCATGGCGCGCCCGGAGGTGGATGAGTTCGCCGCCGCGGTCGCGCGCCTGCGCGATGCGCTCGAGCGCCTCGAGAAGCGGGTCGAACGGCTTGCGTAGGCTCGCGCGGCTGCTGCGCATCTTCTGGATCGGCCTGCGCTTCGGGCTGTACGAGTTCGTGCCGCGCTCCTCCAGGCGGCCGCGGCTGCACATTCGCGCCCGGCGACGCGGCGCGCCGCGCGGCCAGCGCCTGCGCGAGGCGCTCGAGACGCTGGGCCCCATCTACGTGAAGTTCGGCCAGGTGCTTTCGACGCGCCGGGACCTCGTTCCGCTCGACATCGCCGACGAGCTGGCGCGCCTGCAGGACCGGGTGCCGCCGTTCGCGCCCGAGCTCGCCGTCGCCGAGATCGAGCGCGCCCTGGGCGGTCGAATTCACGATGTATTCGGCACGTTCGAAAGCGAGGCCGTGGCGAGCGCCTCGATCGCCCAGGTGCACCTCGCCACCCTGCACGATGGACGCGAGGTCGCGGTCAAGGTTCTCAGGCCCGGCGTCGAAGCCGCGGTGGCGAGGGACCTCGCTCTGCTCGACACGGCGGCAGGCCTGGTCGAACGTCTGTGGGTCGACGGCCGGCGGCTGCGGCCGCGCGAGGTAGTGGCGGAATTCGCGCGTCATCTCGACGAGGAGCTCGACCTGATGGTCGAGGCGGCCAACGCCAGCCAGCTGCGCCGCAACTTCGAGGGCTCGGCGCTGCTCCTGGTGCCCGAAGTGCACTGGGACCTGTGCTCGCAGCGCGTCATGGTGATGGAGCGCATGCGCGGCACGCCGATCTCGCAGGTCCAGGCGATCCGGGAGAAGGGGGTCGATATTCCGGCGCTCGCGCGCGCCGGCGTGGAGATCTTCTTTACGCAGGTGTTCCGCGACGGGTTCTTCCACGCCGACATGCATCCGGGGAATATCCTGGTCGCGACCGAAGGCGAAGCGCGCGGGCGCTACATCGCGCTCGATTTCGGCATCATGGGGACGCTCACCGAGACCGACAAGAACTACCTGGCGCAGAACTTCCTCGCTTTCTTCAACCGCGACTACCGCCGCGTCGCGCAGGCGCACATCGACGCAGGCTGGGTGCCGGCGGAGACCCGCGTCGACGCCTTCGAGGCGGCCATCCGGGCGGTGTGCGAGCCGGTGTTCTCGCGGCCCTTGAAGGAAATCTATTTCGGCAAGCTGCTGCTGCGCCTGTTCCAGACCTCGCGGCGCTTCAACGTGCGGATCCAGCCGCAGCTCGTGATGCTGCAGAAGACGCTGCTCAACATCGAGGGACTCGGCCGCGAGCTCGATCCGGAACTCGATCTGTGGCGCACCGCCAAGCCCTATCTCGAGCGCTGGATGGGCGAGCAGATCGGCTGGCGCGGACTGGTGCGCAACCTCCGCCGCGAGGCGCCTTACTGGGCGAGCGCCCTGCCCGAGATTCCACGGCTCGTACACCGCGCGCTTTCCCAGGCTCGCAGCGCCGCGGATCGCACCACGGCGCTGCACGTCGCGCTCGAGCGCATCGCCGCCGAGCAGGCGCGGCGCAACCGCATCCTCACCGGTTTTCTCATGACCGCCGCCCTCGCGCTCGCCCTCCTCGTCTTCTCCCTCCTGTGAAAAAGAATATGATGCGCGCGCCATGCTGATCGGCTCGGTCGTCCTGTACCTCGTGGTCACCATCGCGATCGGGCTGTGGGCGGCGAAGCGCGTTCACAACTCCAAGGACTATGTCGTCGCGGGCCGCAGCCTGCCGCTGTACATGAATGCGGCGACGGTGTTCGCCACCTGGTTCGGGGCCGAAACGGTGCTCTCCGTGTCGGCCGAGTTCGCGAAGAACGGCATGGGCTCGATCATCGCCGACCCCTTCGGCTCCTCGTTCTGCCTGGTGATCGTGGCGGTCTTCTTCGCACGCGCTTTCTATCGCATGGACCTGCTCACCATCGGCGACTTCTATCGCAAGCGCTATGGCCGCACCATGGAGATCGGCACCAGCGTGGTGATCGCGATTTCCTACCTGGGCTGGACCGCCGCTCAGCTCACCGCGCTCGGCCTCGCGTTCTCGACCCTGTCCGGCGGCGCCATCTCGCTGCAATGGGGAATCGTGTTGAGCGCGGTCGTGGTGCTCGCCTACACCGTTTGGGGCGGCATGTGGTCGGTGGCGCTCACCGACCTCTTTCAGTCGGTCATGATCATCGCCGGCGTGGGGATCATCGCCTGGTTCGTAGGCGACATGGCGGGCGGCGCCGGCAAGGTCGTCGCAGCGGCGGCCGAGGCCGGCAAGTTCGAGTTCTGGCCGAGGGGCGGCTCGAGGGAGTGGCTCTTCTTCTTCACCGCCTGGGCGACGCTCGCGCTGGGCTCGATTCCGCAGCAGGACATCTTCCAGCGCGTCACCTCGGCGAAGAACGAGCGCACCGCCATCCTCGGCACGCTGGCGGGCGGGGTGATCTACTTCGCTTTCGCCTTCGTGCCGATCTTCATCGTGTTCGCCGCGCTGATGGTCGACCCCTCCCTCGGCCAGCTGCTGTCGGCCGAGGACGCGCGCGAGATGCAGAGCATCCTGCCTGCCTTCATCCTGCGCCACACCCCGCTCTGGGTGCAGGTGCTGTTCTTCGGCGCGCTGCTCTCGGCGATCCTGTCGACCGCGAGCGGCGCGATCATCGCGCCCACCTCCCTCGTCACCGAGAACGTGATCCGCCCGCTGGAGCGCCACATGAGCGACCGGAAGTTCCTGCTCACGCTGCGCGTGGTGCTGGTGGTGTTCACCGCGGCCGCGCTGATCTTCGCGCTGCTTTCGAAGAAGACCATGTATGACATGATCCAGAACGCTTACAGCGTCACGCTGGTGGCAGCCTTCGTGCCCCTTGCCGCGGGCATCTTCTGGAAGCGCGCCAACAACGCAGGCGCGATCGTGTCGGCGCTGAGCGGGTTCGCCGGCTGGCTCGCGGTGGAGTGGTTCGTGAACGACCCAGCGGTGCCTTCGCCGCTCGTCGGCCTCGCCTTTTCCCTTCTCGGCGTGGTGGCGGGATCGCTGGTTCCGCGGCCCGTCAGGGCGCCCGCCCACAGGTAGATGCGCGAGTCGCCGCTCGCGCGGATCCTGTTCGCGGTGTTCGCGGTGCTCACCGTCTACGCCAGCCTTTATCCGATGGAAGGCTGGCGCGGCACCGGCGTGTCGCCGTTGGCCTACCTCACCGCGCCCTGGCCGCGCCACATCACCTCCTTCGACATCGTGGTCAACGTGCTGGGCTACATTCCGTTCGGCTTTCTCGCCGCGGCGGCGCTGCAGCCGCGCGTGCACGGCGGCCGGGCGTTCATCGTCGCGACCGCCTCGGCGGCGGTACTCTCGCTCATCCTCGAGGCGCTGCAGAGCTACCTGCCCGCCCGCTTCGCGTCCAACGTGGACGCGGTGTGCAATGTGCTCGGCGCCGTGCTCGGCGCGGCGGCGGCGGTGCGCTATGCGCCGCGGGTGTTCGAGGAAGGAGCGTTCGCGCAGCGGCGGCGGCGCTCTTTTCTGGAGGGCGGGGCGATCGACCTCGGCCTCGCGCTGATGGGGCTTTGGCTCTTCATCCAGCTCAACCCGACGTCGCTTCTTTTCGGCGCCGGGGACCTGCGCGAATTGCTGGGGGCGCGCGAGCCGCGCGGCGAGCGTCCGGCGTTCTTCATTACCATCGAAGCGCTGACCTCGGCGGCCAACCTCACCGCCGCCGGCCTGCTTCTGTCGTGCCTCGCGTCTTCTGCCGCCTCGGTGCGCGCGCAGATCGTGACGCTCGTTTGCGCCGCGCTGGTGGTGAGGACGGCCGCTTTCGCCATCCTGATGCGCGCGGAAAACGTGCTCGCCTGGCTTACTCACGGCGCGCAGATCGGCCTCGCCATCGGCATCGCGCTCGTGCTTGGCGCCGTCGCGCTGCCGCGCGGGCTGCGGATGATGTTCGCGGCGCTCCTCCTCATGGCGGCGACGGTGCTCGTCAACCTCGCGCCGGCCAATCCCTACCTCGCGGCGTCGCTCAAGGTCTGGCAGCAGGGGCACTTCCTCAACTTCAACGGCCTCACGCGCCTCGTGAGCGCGCTTTGGCCCTTCGCCGCGCTCGGGTACCTGATGTACCTTGCCGGCAGCCGGCCGCGGAGCCCGGAGCAAAAGCCGTAGAATCGCGCCTCCATGTCCTACTACGAGAAGCACGTTTTCTTCTGCTGCAACCAGCGCGACGGCGGCCGCACCTGCTGCAACGACAAGGGCGCGAGCGCGATGCGGGATTACGCCAAGTCCAAGGTCAAGGCGCTTGGCCTTTCGGGTCCGGGTAAGGTGCGCATCAACCAGGCGGGCTGCCTGGATCGCTGCGAGGAAGGGCCCTGCGTGGTGGTGTATCCCGATGCGGTCTGGTACACCTATGTCGACCAAGCCGACATCGACGAAATCATCGAAGAGCACCTGCGCCACGGACGCGTCGTCGAGCGTTTGAAGATGTAGATGCGCTCGAGCACGCGGCGCGAGTTCGTCGCCGGCCCCGCGGGCCGGATCGAATGCGCGGTCGACCGCCCCGAGTCGTCCGCGCGCGGTGTGGCGCTGATCGCGCATCCGCATCCCCTCTACGGCGGAACGCTGGACAACAAGGTCGTGCAGACGCTGGCGCGCGCCTTCCTCGAGCTCGGCTACGAGACCTGGCGGCCCAACTTCCGCGGCGTCGGCGCGACCGAGGGCGTGCACGACGAAGGCAGGGGCGAGCTGGAGGATCTTGAAGTCGTCCTCCGGCACACGGCCGCGACGAGCTTCGTCCTGGCGGGATTTTCGTTTGGTGCAGCAGTGCAGGCGCGGCTGGCCGGGCGCCGGCCACCCCAGAGGCTGGTTCTTGTGGGCGTGGGCGTGACGCGGCTGGAGTCGCCGCCGGTGCCTGCCGACACGCTCGTGATCCACGGCGAAAACGACGAGACGGTGCCGCTCGCCGCGGTGCTCGAGTGGGCACGGCCGCAAGAGCTGCCGGTGGTTCTCGTGCCGGGCGCGGACCACTTCTTCCACCGCAAGCTGCACGTGCTGCGCACGATCGTCACCTCGAACTGGAAATGACCGTTCTCGAGGTTCGCGCCCTGCGCAAGTCGTTCGGCGCGCTGGAGGTCGTGCGCGGCGTGGACCTCGCCGTGGCGCCCGGGGAGTGCTTCGGTCTGCTCGGGCCCAACGGCGCCGGCAAGACGACCACGCTGAGGCTGTGCCTTGGCCTGATCGCGCCGGATGCCGGCGACATCGAGTTGCTCGGCGAGCCGGTGCCGCGGCGGGCACGCGAGGCGCGGCTGCGCATCGGGGTGGTGCCGCAGTCCGACAACCTGGACCCCGACTTCACGGTGGCCGAGAACCTCCTCGTGTACGGCCGCTACTTCGGCCTGCCGCCGCGCGAGGTCCGGGCGCGCACCGGGCCGCTGCTCGAGTTCGCGGGCCTCACCGGGCGGGAGGGCGCGAAGATCAACACGCTCTCCGGCGGCATGAAGCGCCGGCTCACCCTCGCGCGCGCCCTGGTGAATGACCCGCAGGTGCTTTTCCTGGACGAGCCCACCACCGGCCTCGACCCGCAGGCGCGCCACCTGATCTGGGAGCGGATGCGCAGGCTGACGATGCAGGGCAAGACCCTCATCCTGACGACGCATTTCATGGAAGAAGCGGAGCGGCTTTGCCAGCGCCTGGCGATCATGGACCACGGCCGCATCATCGCGTCCGGTTCGCCGCGCGAACTCATCGCGCAGCACATCGAACCTCAGGTGGTCGAGGCTCACGGCCCCGGCGTCGAGGCGTGGATGGAACGCGCCAAGGGCGTTGCGGCCCGCGTTGAGCGCGTCGGCGACACTGTCTTCTGCTATTCGGAAAATTCCAAACCGCTGCTGAAGAGCCTGGAAGGCCAGGACGAGCTTGGCTATCTGCACCGGCCCGCCAGCCTCGAGGACGTGTTTCTGAAGCTTACCGGCCGGGACCTGAGGGACTGAGGCAATGCGCTGGATCGCCGTTTGGCGCCGGAACTTCCTCGTGTGGCGAAAGCTCTTCGCCGCGGCGGTGCTCACCAACCTCGCCGACCCGCTCATCATGCTGTTCGGCCTGGGCTACGGGCTGGGCGCGCTCATGCCGGCAGTCGAGGGAATGTCGTACATCTCGTTCTTCGCTGCGGGCCAGCTCTGCACCGCCACGATGTACACCGCGTCCTTCGAGTCGATGTTCTCCGGTTTTTCGCGCATGCACGGGCAAAAGACCTGGGACGCGATCCTCTACGCGCCGCTCGTGATCGACGACATCGTCGCCGGCGAGATCATCTGGGCGGCGAGCAAGGCGTGGCTCACGGGCTCCACCATCCTCGGCATCGTTCTGGTCTTCGGCCTCGCCGCCTCGCCTCTCGTGCTGCTCGCGCTGCCGGCCGCCTTCCTCGTCGGCCTCGCGTTCTCTTCGGTCGGGCTCATCATGACGGTGCTCGCCCGCAATTGGGACTTCTTCAGCTTCTACATGACCCTGGTGATGACGCCGATGATGATGATCTCGGGCGTCTTCTTTCCGGCGGAGCAGCTTCCCGAGCCGCTCCTCTCGGTGGCGAAGGCGTTGCCGCTCTATCACGGGGTGGCGCTGGTGCGCCCGATGATGGCCGGCGAGGTCCCGCAGCACGCGGCCGCGCACGTCGCGGTGCTGCTCGGTTATGCTGCCGGCGGCTATCTGCTCGCGATCCGCTTCGCTAGAAAGAGGTTTTCGGAGTAGCGCATGCTCTGGGTGAAGGCGCTGCATATCGTCTTCGTGGTGACCTGGTTCGCCGGCCTCTTTTACCTTCCGCGGCTCTTCGTCTACCACGCGCAGGCCGAGGACCGGCCTTCCATCGAGCGCTTCAAGGTGATGGAGCGCAAGCTCTTCTGGGGCATCATGACGCCCAGCGGGGTGCTCACCATCCTCTTCGGTGTCTGGCTGTGGCTCGGCTGGTTCCGCGGCGCCTCGGCCTGGTTCCACGTCAAGCTGGCGCTGGTCGCGCTGCTGGTGGGCTACCACCTGTGGTGCTGGCGCCTGCTTCGCGCCTTCGCCGCCGACCGCAACCGCAGGACGCACGCCTGGTACCGCTGGTTCAACGAGGCGCCGGTGCTCGTGCTCATCGCCACGGTGATCCTCGTTGTCGTCAAGCCGTTCTGAAGCTTTCTTCGCCAGCGCGCCGCGCGGCCTCGAGCTTCTCCTCAAGAAAGAGCTCGAAGGCTTCTCTGCCCATGAAGTCAATGTGGTGCCGGGCGGTGTGGCGTTTGCGGGCGATTGGGCCACCTGCTATCGGGTCAATTACTGGTCGCGCATCGCCTCGCGCGTGCTGTGGCGCGTGGGTGCGTTCTCCTACCGGGACGAGAAGGACCTGTACGAGGCGGCGCGGGCGCTCGCCTGGCCAAGATACTTCTCCGTGCAGAAGAGCATCAGGGTCAACGTCACGGCGCAGAAAAGCCCGCTGAAGAGCCTCGAGTTCGCCACGCTGAAAGTGAAGGACGCGGTGTGCGATCTGTTCCGCGACAAGGTCGGCAGCCGCCCCGACGTGGATCGTGCGGCGCCGGACGTACGCATTCATGCCTTCCTGGAAGAAGCGAAGGGCATCCTGTACCTGGACACCTCGGGCGAGGCGCTGTTCAAGCGCGGATGGCGCATGGACATCGCGGACGCGCCGATCCGCGAGAACCTCGCAGCGGGCATCATCATGCTTTCAGGCTGGAAGTTCGACCAGCCGCTGCTTGATCCGATGTGCGGCGGCGGCACGCTGCTCTCGGAGGCGGCGGCGATGGCGCGGGGCCGCGCGCCGGGCGCGAAGCGGGTGTTCGGCTTCGAGAAGTTGAGCGTGTTCGATTCGAAGCTGTGGGAGCGGACCAAGAACGAGAGGACGGTCCAGCCGGTCGAGCCGCGGCTATATGGCAGCGACACGGACCCGGAGGCCCTGCAGGCGGCGCGCCGCAACCTCGGCGCGGCAGGCGTCGAGCGCTGGGTGCAGCTCGAGCAGACGGACGTGCTGGAGCGCCCGGCGCCGGCGAGCGCGGGCGTGCTCGTCGCCAATCCGCCCTACGGCGAGCGCATCGGCAGCGCGGACGAGCTGGCCGCGTTCTACCCCAAGCTCGGCGACGCGCTGAAGAAGCGCTTTGCCGGGTGGCGCTGCTTCATTTTTACGGCCGATATGCGCCTGCCAAAGCTGATCCGGCTCGAGCCTTCGCGCCGCACACCGCTCTGGAACGGCGCGCTCGAGTGCCGGCTCTACGAGTTCCCGATCGTCTCAGGAAGCCACCGCCGGTGAGCGGACGTGCTCGGGGCGCACGCCCAGGCCGATCATGCGCGCTGGAATGCGGCGCAGGAACGCGAACCGGCCGAGCATCCTGACGGCGAGCGGTGGCTTGAACCGCGCGCCGGGCTCCGCATCCCCGGCAAGAACGCGGCGCAGGATGAGGTTTTGCACCACGACCTGGAAGGACTGGGTGACGCGCGTGGGAAGCGCGCGCCGCGCCTGCACCGCGCGCAGCGATTCGACGCCGAAATCGCCGCGATAAAGGATGTTGGCAGCCGCGACCGCGTCCTGGATGGCGAGGTTGATACCGACGCCGCCGACGGGCGACATCGCGTGAGCCGCGTCGCCGATGCAAAGAAGACCCTCGCGATACCACCGGCGCAGCCGGTTCACCTGGACAGTTAGAAGCTTGAGGTCCTGCCAGCTCGCGATCTCGCGGCTGCGCTCCGACTCGAAGGGCAGAGAGGCGGCGATGCGCCGGCGAAGCGCTTCGAGACCCTGCGCGCGCAGCGCGTCGAGGGAGCCCTTGCCGATGACGAGTGCGCACTGCCAGTAGTCGCCGCGATCGAGCATGACCACGATCCGGCCGCGATCGAAACGTCCCATCGTGACCGCACGGTCGCCCGGTCGCTTCGAAAGGCGGAACCACAGCACGTCGATCGGCGCGCCGAGGTCGACCACTTCGAGCCCTGCAGCGCTGCGCACGAGCGAATGACGCCCGTCGGCGCCCACGACGAGCTCCGCGCGGATCTCGAGTTCGCCGCCGGGACCGGATGCCTTGACCCCTACGACCCGACTTCCATCGAAAAGCAATCCGGTCGCTTCGCTCTGCATGCGCAATTCGAACCCCGGATAGCGCGCGGCATGGTGGGCGAGGAAATCCAGGAAGTCCCACTGCGGAATCATCGCGATGAAGGGCGAGCGCACCTGCAGGCGGCTGAAATCGGCGACCGGCAGCAGAGTGTCGCCGATCTGCGCGCGGATCTCCCGGACCTCCTGGTGCGGCAGGCGCAGAAACTCCTCGGCGAGGCCGAGCTCGTGGAGCAGCTGGAGCGTCGAAGGATGAATGGTGTCGCCGCGGAAGTCGCGCAGGAAGTCGCGATGCTTCTCGAGGACGGTGACGTGAAGGCCGGCGCGCGCGAGCAGCAGCCCAAGCATCATCCCCGCCGGTCCGCCTCCGCAGATGCAGCACTGCACGTTCACCCCCGCATGCTAGCGCCGGCCGAGCTTTTCCCAGGCGGGATTGCCGCCGGTCACGCGCGGTCCGTACGCGAATTTGAGCCGGGGCACGCGTACGCCCGCGGGGTGCAGCGGCAGCGCCGCTTCATTGGGGGGCTGCCATGCAAGGCCGAGCTTGTGCATGAGGTTGAGCGCATCGAACGGCGCCCTCACCTTGACGTCATTGTCGAAGTACACGTAGACATCGTGCCCATCCTCACCCCAATTGCGGATGCGCCGCGCCCAAGAAGCGAGCGCTCGGCTCGAGTAGCCGCTGGTGTAGATCTTCACGTCGCCGTGCAGGCGCACGTAGACGAAGCCGCTCGTGACATGGAACATCTTAGGCCATTTGCCCGCGGTGTCGGCGACGACCAGTCCGATGTCGTGCTGCCTGAGCAGCGAGACGAATTCTTCGTTCATGAAGCTCTGGTGGCGGATCTCGATCGCGTGGCGCAGGGGACGGTTTGCGTCAATTGCGAGCCGGGAGCGCCCGGTCATGCGCGCATCGCGCCGGCGCGCGAGCCGCAGTGCTTCTTCGGTGTTCCTGGGCAACAGCTTGAAAAAGCCTTCGAAGCGCTCGGGCTTGTAGTGGAACATCTCGGGAAACTGCCAGAGAAACGGGCCGAGCTTGTCGCGCAGGTTGAGGATGCCCGAGGCGAAAAAGTTGGCGAGCGGCTTTGCCACATTCTTCAGGCGCAGCATGTGGGTGATGTAGCGCGAGCCTTTGACGCTGAAGACGAAGCCGGGCGGAGTCTCGTGGTACCAGGCCTGGTAGTACTCGGGACGCTGCAGAGAATAAAACGAGCCGTTTAGCTCGACGGTCGCGAAATGGCGGCCGCAGAACTCGAGCTCGCGGCGCTGCGCCAGCCCGTGAGGATAGAACACGCCGCGCCAGGGCTCGTAGCGCCACCCCGAGATGCCGATTCGAACCATCGTGACCTACGCGAACTTCAGCTTCTTCCAGGCCTCGAGCCGGCGCACGCGCTCGAGCGCCTCGTGGTCGGTGAGATCCAGGCGCAGCGGCGTGATCGAGACGTAGCCCTCCTCGTACGCCCGGCGATCGGAGCTGTCCTCGGTCGATTCCACCGGCACCACGGTGTACCAGTAGACTTGGCGGCCCATCGGATCCTTGGCGGGAACCACCTTGCCGTCGTAGTGCCTCATGGACTGGCAGGTCCACCGCATGCCGCGCGGCGCCGCCGCAGGGAAATTCACGTTGACGAGCGGCAGATCCTGTACGTCGAACAGCATTTCGAGCACGCTCGCCGCCCACGGCTTGAGGAGCTCGAAGCTCGGTTGCTCGCGGTCGGTCGCCGGCGCGCTGAGCGCGATGCCGCGCAGCCCGAGCAGCGCCGCCTGCCTCGCCCCCGCGAGGGTGCCGGAGTGCCAGGTGGCGTTGCCGAGATTGGTGCCGATATTGATGCCGGAGAGCACGACGTCGACCTTTTCCCACAGCGTCGTTCCGAGCATGACGCAATCCCCCGGCGTGCCGTTCACCCGGTACGCCTCCAACCCGGGGGTGGGAAGGTGCGTGCGCTTATAGCTCAAAGGGCGGGATGCGGTGATCGATGCGCTCGCCGACGACATCTCGACGTCCGGCGCCACGATCCGGACCTCGCCGAATCGGGAAGCTACTTGCGCCAAAGCGGCTATGCCCGGGCTATAGACGCCGTCGTCGTTGGTGATGAGGATGCGCATATGCCCACCTTCAGCAATTAGCGTGCGCGTCACCCTCATCCACAATCCTGGGGCCGGAAGCACCGGCGAAAAAGACGCTGTGAAGCTCGAGAAGCTTCTCAGCCGCTCGGGCCATAAGGTGCGCTACCGCTCGTCGAAGGAGCCCGGCTGGAAGCGCGCGCTCAAGAAGCCGTCCGATCTGGTCGTCGTGGCCGGGGGCGACGGCACCGTGGGCCGGGTCATCCGGCGCATGGTCGGCCGCGGCGTGCCGGTGACGCTGCTCCCTTCGGGCACTGCCAACAACATCGGGCGCACGCTCGGCCTGCTCGAGCGGCCGTTCGAGGATCTGGTGCAGGGCTGGGAAACCGCGCGGCGCGTCAAGCTCGACATCGGCGTCGTCAAGGGACCCTGGGGAGAGCGCTATTTCATCGAAGGCGTGGGCGCGGGGCTGTTCGGCAATCTGCTCGCCCGACCGAAGAAGAAGAATGCCAAGGTCGGCAAGCCGGAGGACGTGGTCGATCGCGCGCTGCGGCGGCTGCACGACATGACGGTCCACTGCGAGGCGGTCGACGTGGCCGCGTCCCTCGACGGCGAGGACATTTCGGGCCGCTACCTTCTGTTCGAAGCGATCAACCTGCGCTACGTCGGGCCGAACATGTTCCTTGCGCCTGGCAGCAAGCCCAGCGACGGTCTTCTCGACGTGGTGCTCGTCACCGACGACGAGCGCGCCCAGCTGCTCGAATACCTGAACAAGTGGCAAGACAACCGTGAGCGGCGCGCGCTGCTGCCGACGCGGCGCGGCCGGCGGCTGAAGATCGAATGGACCGGGTACGAGCTGCACATCGACGACAAGCTCTACCCGAGGGAAGAGGACGAGCCTGACGAGATCGGCGGCGTCGTCGAGGCGTGGATCGAACGCGCCGCGATCGAGCTCTTGGTGCCCGAGGCAAAAAGGTAGAGCTACTTCTGGCGCAGGAGCGTGCCCGGACCTGCCGCGCCCCAGATCTTGCGATCCCACTCGCGAGGTACGAGCCGGTCGCCCGCGTACTCCAGCACCATGCGCTCGGGCTCCGTGCTGACCGTCACTACGCCGCCCGAGCGGGTCCATGTACCGGCCATCAGGTAACGGCTCGCGTCGGCGGAATAGGTCCTCAGCATCGCCGTATTTCCCGCTTGGAGCAGCAGCGTGACGTTGCGCGCCTCGTACAGCCCGATCGGCGAGAGCTCGCAGCCGGGAATCGTCATGCGGCCGCCGCGGATGGCGCAGTGCCGCTCGGAGGTCGTGGCGTAGCCGCTGACATCGATGCCGCCGCGCGCGCACTGGCCGAACAGGAGCGCCCACTCCTCGCACTGGCGGTTGCCCGGGAAGACGCAGACGGCGATTTCGCCGTCAGGACCGCGTTCCATGGTGCGCTTTCCGCCCAGCGATTCGCAATTCTGTGCGGCCGACGCCGCGTCGATGCGCGGCTCCGCCGGCGGCGGGGCCGACTTGCACCCGGCGAGAGAAAGCGCGGCGATGAACGCGACGGAGTAGAGCCTGCGCATCAGACGATGTCCAGGTGCTCGATGCCCTTGGTGATGTCCTTGCCCTTGGATTCCTTGCCGTGCAGCTTGATGTTCAGGCGCACCTCGTTGGTGGAGTCGGCGAAGCGCAGCGCGTCCTCGTAGCTGATGCGCCCGGCCTCGTAGAGGTCGAAGATCGCCTGGTCGAAGGTCTGCATGCCGAGCTCGCGCGACTTCTTCATGATCTCCTTGATCTCGTGCACCTCGCCCTTGAAGATGAGGTCGGAGATGAGCGGCGAGTTGAGCATGATCTCCACCGCCGCGGCGCGGCCCTTGCCTTCCCTCAGCGGGATCAGCCGCTGCGACACGACCCCCTTCAGGTTGAGCGACAGGTCCATCAGGAGCTGCTGGCGGCGCTCTTCCGGGAAGAAGTTGATGATGCGGTCCATCGCCTGGTTGGAATTGTTGGCGTGCAGCGTGCCGAGGCACAGGTGACCGGTTTCCGCGAACGCGACCGCGTGCTCCATCGTCTCGCGGTCGCGGATCTCGCCGATCAGGATGACGTCGGGCGCCTGGCGCAGGGTGTTCTTGAGCGCCGCCTCCCAGGAGTCGGTATCCACGCCGACCTCGCGCTGCGTGATCATGCAGTTCTTGTGCGGGTGCACGAACTCGACCGGGTCCTCGATCGTGACGATATGGCCGTGTGAGTTCTCGTTGCGGTAGCCGATCATCGCCGCGAGCGAGGTCGACTTGCCCGAGCCGGTGGCGCCGACGAAGAGTACCAAGCCGCGCTTGGTCATCGCCACGTCCTTCAGCACCGGCGGCAGGCGCAGGTCTTCGAAGTTCGGGATGGTGGTGGTGATGACGCGCAGCACCGCGCCCACCTGGCCCATCTGGACGAAGCAATTGACCCGGAAGCGGCCGATGCCCGCCGGAGCGATGGCGAAGTTGCACTCCTTGCTGGCTTCGAACTCGGCCGCCTGCCGGTCGTTCATGATCGAGCGGATCAGCATCGCGGTGTGGCTGCCGGTCAGCACCTGCTGCGACACCGGGGTCATCTTGCCGTCGATTTTCATCGCCGGGGGAAAGCCCGAGGTGAGGAAGAGGTCCGAGCCGCGCCGCGAGGTCAACGCGCGCAGCAGGTCGTAGATGAACTTGGTTGCCTGTTCGCGTTCCATGCCGGTCTCCGGGCTAGCCTGCGAAGTTGTCCTTGTTGGCCGCCGCGCCGCGCGCCTCGGTCGGCGAGACGATGTTGCGCTGGACCAGCTCCTGCAGGTTCTGGTCGAGCGTCTGCATGCCGAGCTGGCGGCCGGTCTGGATCGCCGAGTACATCTGCGCGATCTTGTTCTCGCGGATCAGGTTGCGGATCGCCGGCGTGCCGATCATGAT
>DATLUZ010000148.1:0-18550 GCA_035577785.1 Burkholderiales bacterium
GAGTGGCGTAACGCGGGACGTGGTCGTAAAACTCGGCAATGAACGGCGCGAGGTCGTAGCCGCTTGCGTTCACGGCGGGGATCCGCTGATGAAGGGAACGGCATCATAGCTGCGAGCGGCGCTAAGGCCCAACAGGAGCCCAGCGACGTCGACCTGGCGCTCGTCGTTCCGAACGATCGCTTCCGGGCGAGGCCGCTCTTTCCGGCGCACAGCATGGCGGTCATGTCGAAGAAGCATCCGCTCAGCCGCCGTCGCGCGCTCGACCTCGCCGAGCTGGCCGACAAGCCCTTGCTCCTGCTCAACCGCACGTTCGGCTCGCGGGAATGGTTCGACTCCGCGTGCAACGTGGCCCGCATCCGCCCTCGGGTGCTCCTAGAGAGCGCCGCTCCGCACACGCTCGTCGCCCTGGCCGGGATGGACTACGGTATCGCCGTCGTTCCTTCCAACGTCGCCCTTCCGGCCTCGGTCCGTGCCCTGCCTCTGATTCAGAGGGGCGCGTCGATCGGGAGGTGGCTGACCGTCGCGTGGGACCCGCGCCGCATGCTGGCGGCGTACGCCGAGCAGTTCGTGGATGAGCTGGCTGCGCATTGGCGGCTCGACTACCCCGGCCGCGACCTCGTTCGCCGTGCGCCGCCGCTGCCCCGGCCGAAGAGTTCGGCAAATTGAGGCGCAGGCGATCTTTACATCTTTGTATAGAGCGAAGCAAAAGTCAGAAGCAGGACGAGCCATCCGCCGGAGACGACTGCAGGCGCGATCATGACCGCGGTCGCGGCCGATGGGCGCTCGTACGCGTTGATTAGGAACGCGACCGGTGCGCAAATCAGCAGCAACAATGGATACGCCCAGAATGGCGCCATGATGAACACGACCTTCCAGCTGAATCCGGCATCGAACCCCATGCCAGACAACGCCGAGACCACGCCCCACGGAAGTAAGCCAATAAGTTCCAGCACTAGCATTACCACGAGCGTTACCGCTGCACTTGGCTTGGGCGTCGCGCTGGCCGCAGCTGGTTGCGGGCGCAGCTTCGGAAGTTCTTCCTGCTCTGCCGGCGACTGAGGAACTGGGCGCCAGGCTGAGTGAGGGCCGAAGTCGGCCCCGCATTTCGCGCATCCTGCGGCAGTTATTGCGACCAATGTGCGGCAGTTCGGGCAGAGCGCCATGTCCTAGAAGCCGAACCGCGTCGCCGATCGCTGTGTTGTCATGTACTGAGCTTCAGCACCGCCTTGAGGACGCGCGCGTAGTTGGCGTACGCGATGCGCTCGATGACGGAGGCCTCGAGCTTCATCTCCTCGAGGTGCTGCAGGACGCTGCGCACGTGGCCATAGTCGTTAACCGACCAGTTCTTGCCGACCCCTTCCATGTCAGTACCCAGTCCCACGTGGTCCGCGCCAAGTTTGTTCACCAGGCTGGCAAGCTCCTTCGCGTAAGCGCGCGTATCGCGGGCGCCGACGCTCCAGGCGGCGTTTGGACTTGACAGGCCCAGACCCCAAAGCCCGACCACCCCGCCGCGCGCCGCGATTTTCTTCGCCTGGGCGAGCGACAGTCGGCGTGCCAGGTAGCCCGACCGGTCGCGCCAGTCTCCGGCCTGGCTGTCGACCCAGCCATGCGACCAGATCGGCGGCGCCTTGGCGATCTCGAGCGCCTGGTCGACGGCCGGCACGGTCGAATGAGCGAGGTCGACCAGGATGCCCCTGGCGTTGCACGCCTCGACGAGCCGCTTGCCCATCTCGCTCAGCCCGTTGTGCACGGGCATGGCGGTCTGGAAATCGCCGACGGGCGTGCGGATGTAATGCACGAGCTGAAGATGACGCAGGCCTTTCTCGTAGGCCGCGTCCAGATTCTCCACGCGACCCTCCAGAAAGTGCGCCCCCTCGGAGCCGAGCACGATGCCGGAGTCTCCCGCGGTGCATTCGTCGACATCCGCCGGCGTGAGAACGGTCCTCAACTTGTGCTCCGCGAGGTAGGACTTCATCCGATCCAGGGCGGTGTCGAAGAACTTGGCGAGATCTCCGGGCGCGGGTTCGGCTGCCTGCTCGATCCCGGCGGAAGTTCTGCGGATCCAGCGCCCGTCCGCGACGAGCTTCCAGGCCACCAGGGCGATGCGCTGGCGCCGAAGGTCCTCGGCGAAGCCGGAGTCGGCGAGCTTCCGCGTGATCATCCCGTAATGGCTGTGCATGTCGGCGACAGGAATTCGCCGCTCTTGCGCGCGCAGCGCTGGTGGAACCGGCAGGAGCAACCCAACGCCGGCCTGCAGCAGGCGCCGGCGCCTCGTACCATCCCGGTCGAGCGTCGCGGTCATCGCTTCCGGCTCTCCCTTCCAGAAGCATCTATAGTAGAAGCAACTTCCTGGTGTGTGCGGAGCAAGTCATGAATTTCCGGATATGGACCACAGCGGCCCTGGTCGCGCTGGGCGCGGCAGCCCAGGCGCAGGAGCCGAGCCAGTTCACCTTCGCCTGGCCGCTCGACGAGAAGGCGTTGAAGCCGCGCGGCGGCACCACGCGCGGCGCTCCGGTGGCGCTCGAAAGCGCGCCGGTGGACTCGTGGCGGCGCCTGCAGGAGCCCGGGCTCTCGACGCTCGAGCGCGACCGGCGCGCGATCCTCGCGATGGCGGGCGCCTACCGGGTGAGCTTCGATTTCCTGGAGGTGGTGCGCTTCGATCCGAAGCTCAAGCCCGATGCGCCTTACCAGAGCTGGGCCACCGAGCACGTGTTCGTCTCGGAGGACCGGCCGGAATTCATCGCCCTGCAGCATGTGCTCGTGATGCGCATGCAGCCGCGCGGGGGCGAAGTGTCGGACCCGATCGTGGTACGCCACTGGCGCCAGGAGTGGCGCCACGAGGCCGAGGCGGTGCTCGCCTACGAGGGCGCCAATACCTGGGCGCGCCGCGCGGTGCCGGCGGCCGAGCGCCGCGGCGCGTGGACTCAGACCGTGCTGCAGGTCGACGATTCGCCGCGCTACGCGGCGCGTGGGCGCTGGGAGCACGGCGACGGCGTGTCGACCTGGATCAGCGACGAGACCTGGCGGCCGCTGCCGCGGCGCGAGTTCAGCGTGCGCAAGGATTACGACGTCCTGGTCGGCACCAACCGCCACACGATCACGCCGCAGGGCTGGGTGCAGGAGGAGAACAACCTCAAGCTCGTGCTCGCCGAGCAGCGCTACCTCGCGCGGGAATACGGCGTCGCGCGCTACGACCGCATCCGCGACTACGACTTCGCGGCCGGCGAAAAGTATTACGCCCGCACCGAGCCTTTCTGGGCCGAGGTGCGCGCGGCCTGGCGCGAGCTCGAGCAGGGCAAGGGCCGTTTCAGCGTGCGCGCGCCGGTCGACCAGGCGCAGCTCTTCATGCCGTTCTTCGAATACGCGGCCAGGCTCGAGAAGGGCGAGGCCTTCGACCGCGACGATGCGCGCGCCTTCATCCGGCGCACGCTGCAGGACAGCTACCTCAAGTAACCGCCAGCTCGGGCGGCGGTAGCGGCTAGGCCGGCCGGCGCTTCAGCAGGTCGCGGATCTCGGCGAGGAGCTCCTGGTCCTTCGTCGGCGGCGGGGGCGCGACGGCCTCCTGCTTCTTCTCGCGCATCACCCAGCCGAGAAACTTGACGATGAAGATGAAGAGCACCAGGGCGAGGATCAGGAAGTTCACGATCTCGCCGAGGAACAGGCCGTAGGGCACCTCCTTGCCGTCGAGCACCCACTTCCACTCGAGGTAGCTCTGCTTGCCGGGCACCACCACGCTGACGAGGGGCATGATGATGTGTTTCACCAGCGAATCGACGATCTTGCCGAAGGCGGCGCCGATGATCACGCCGATGGCGAGGTCGATGACGTTGCCCTTGAGGGCGAACTGCTTGAACTCGTCGAGCAGCGAGAACGCCCGGTTTCTCGCTCCCAGCACCACCGACTGTTTTTCCATTGTGGTTCTCCCTTCGATGAACGCAAAGATTATTTTACGAGCCCCGCCTGGCGTGCAAGCTCGGACACGCGCCGGTGCTCGTCGCGCATCTCGGCGACGAGCTTTGCCGGCGGCGCGTAGTCGGGCACGATGCCGAGCGGCTTCAGGCGCGCAGCGACGCTCGGCGCGGTGATGGCGCGCTCGAGCGCCGGCACCAGGACGTTGGTGACCTCGGGCGGCACGCCCGCCGGCGCGAAGAACGCGGTCCAGATGCCGAAGAGCGGCTCGGAGTAGCCGAGGTCGGCGAGTGTCGGGATCTCGGGAAAGTCGCTCGCCTTGCTCGAGATCAGGATGCCGCGCACCGCGCCGCTCTTGAGGTGCCCGGTCATGGTCCCGAGCGCAAGGATCACCGCGCCGATGTGGTTGCCGCGCACCGCAGTAAGCGCCGGGGTGGCCCCCGTGTAGGGCACCATGGTGAGATCGGCCTTGGTCATCGCCGAGATCGTGCTGATGCAGAAGTGGCCCACCGAGCCGACGCCCGCGGTGCCGATGCTCACCGGGCTTTTCTTCGCGTAGTCGATCAACTCCTTGAAGTTGTGGTACGGCTGCTCGGCGTTGGCGACGAGGATGCTCGGACTGCGCATCGCCAGGGCGAGCGGCGTCAGGTCGCGGAACGGATCGTAGGTGGCGGTCTTCGGATCGAGCACGGTGCGGAACACCAGCGCGGCGTTGTTGGTGAGGAGGATGGTGTGGCCGTCCTTGGGAGCCTTGACCACGATGTCGGTGCCGAGCGCCCCGGCGGCGCCTGGCCGGTTGACCGGGACGATCGCGACCTTCAGCTCGCGCGAGAGCTCCTCCGTAATGGCGCGCGCGGCGGTGTCGGTGGCGTCGCCGGCGGCGAGCGGGATGACCAGATTGATCGGGCCCGTCGGATAGGACTCGGCCTGCGCCGCGCCGTGCGCAGTCACCAGGGAAATCAGGGACAGCAGGGACAACAGGGACAACAGGGACCCAAGATTGCGTATCATCCACCCTACCTCCTCAAGCGCCGATCGTACAGCACGCCATGACCACCGCCCATTCCGTCGTCAACGTCTCTCCGAACAACCCCGTCTTCGACCTGCCGATCTACGTAGCGCGCGACGAAGGCCTGTTCCAGCGCGCCGGCCTCGAAGTGCGCTTTCAGGCGAAATACTCGCAGCGCAACGCTTCGGAAAAGGAGGCGTTCTCGCGCCTGAAGGAGTCGCTCTTCGAGCAGGGCAAGGCCGACGTCTACAACCTGTGCGAATGGGCCGGCATCGATCGCAGCGAGCGCTCGAGCCGCGGCGCCCAGGTGCTCGCGCTGCGTCCGGCGGTCGGGGCGCAGGCCATCCTCAGCTTCGACGCCGCGATCCAGGAGCCGCGCGACCTCGCCGGCGTGCCGGTCGGCATCAACGACCGCACCGGGTCGCACTACACCACGCTGCAGAGCCTCGAGGGCGTGCTCGCTCGCGAGGACATCGTCGTCGAGCACCTCGGCATTCCGGAGAACCGCTACCAGGCGCTGAAGGAAGGCCGCAGCCGCGCGGCGGCGGTCATGGAGCCTTTCATCAGCCTCGGCCTGAAGGAAGGGGCGCACCTCGTCGACGTCACGTTTTACCGCGGCGCCGAGGTGATCGCGCCGGGGCTTTCAGGCGAGCAGAGAAGCGCGTACCTCGGCGCCATCAACGAGGCGGCCGACCGCATCATGGCGGATTTCGGCAAATACAAGCACTACGTGACCGAGCAGACCAAGGGCCGGCTCGCGCCGCACGAGATGAGCGACCACTTCGTGCGCTACACGCACTACGTCGTCTACGACGAGAAGCGCTTCGAGCAGGTGTACGAGTGGATGCGCTCCTGGGGTCTCGCCTCGGGCAAGGCCGACCACGCTTCGGTCGTCGCGACGTTCTAGTCGGCTTTGAGGTGCGCCTTGCGCACCACGTCGCCCCACTTCGCGATTTCCTGCCTGAGGTAGGCGGCGAACTCCTCGGGCGTGCTGGTGAGCGGGTCGGTCGCCATGCCGGCGAGGCGCTCCTTCACGTCCGGCGTGTGCATGATCTTCCCGAGCTCGCCGTTCAGCCGGGTGATGATCGGGCGCGGCGTGCCCGCGGGCGCCATCACCCCGTACCAGGTCGTCACCTCGAAGTCCTTGAGCCCGGCCTCGGCGACGGTCGGCACCTCGGGCAGCGCGGGCGAGCGCTGCGGCGCGACCAGCGCGAGGGCGCGCAGCTTGCCCGCCTTGATGTGCGGCAGGGCGGCGGGAATGCCGATGAACACCAGCTGAATTTCCCCTGCGAGCACCCCCTGCATCGCGAGGTTCACGCCTTTATAGGGGACGTGGACGAGCTTCGCGCCGGTCACGATGTTGAAGAGCTCGCCGGCGAGGTGGTTCGAGGTGCCGGCGCCACCGGAGCCGTAGTTCATGCCGCCCGGCCGCGAGCGTGCCAGCGCGATGAATTCCTGCAGGTTCTTCGCCTCGACCGAGGGATTCGTGATCATGACGTTCGGCACCGTGGCGACGAGGCTGATCGGCGTGAGGTCCTTGACCGGGTCGTAGTTGAGCTTGGAGTACAGGCTCGGGCTGATGGCGAGCGAGGGCGCGACGAGGACGATGGTGTAGCCGTCGGGCGCGGAATGCGCCGCCGCTTCCGCGCCGACGTTTCCGCCCGCGCCGCCGCGGTTCTCGGTCACCACCGGCTGCCCGAGGCTCGCGGACAGCCGCTCGGCGATGACGCGCCCCAGGATGTCGGTGCCGCCGCCGGGCGGGAAGGGCAGGATGAACTTCACCGGGCGCGACGGGTACGCGTCCTGCGCGCCCGCCGCAGCGAAGAAGAGGCTGCACAGCACGAGTGCAATCAGACGAGCCATCGAATCCATCCTCCGTATCGTTTTCGCGAATTTAGCGCAGGAACGGCGGCGGCGGAGGCGCAACGAGCGGACTGAGCGGCGGAAAGGTGGTGGCGCCCGCGCTGCCGCTCACGTACGTCGAAGGCGACGCGAGCAGCGCGCCGAGCGTGCTGCGAAACTGTTCCTGCCCCGGCTGAGGATTGCCGAGCGCGATCGAATGCTGGCCGGTCTGCGCGATCGCCTGCATGGCCTGGGCGGGTGTCATGTTCGAAAGCATCTGCTGGATGTCGAGCGGAAGGCGCGCGAACGCCTGCTCTTCGGGCGTGGGCGCACGCGTTTGCGCCGACACCGCGGCGGCGGTGCATAGCAGAACGGCGAATGCGGGTGCCTTCATGTCGAGCTGCTTCATGATCGAGCCACAGGATACCTTTTCCCAAGCGCCATCGGGCTCAGCGCGTGCCGGATCCCCGCTTGACGCAGCACCCATGCGGCGAAGGTGTTGCTGTTCGGCCCCGGCCAGTACCAGTATTTGTGACAGTGCGGGTAGCTTTCCGCCCTATCCAGCACTTCCTTCAACTTCAAGGCCGCCTCGCCGGTCCATCTCGCCGCGAGGCGCGTCGGACCACCGCCGACGTTTGCGTCCGGCGGCTTCAAGTCGCAGTGGAGATGGCCGACGCTGCGCCCGCCCGCGTTCCTGGTCTGCCAGACTTCCCAGCGATGGCAGCCGGACTCGTCCGTCGCGACGAACCAGTAGTGCACTGCCACGAACCGCAACACGCCCGGCAGCGAGGCGTAGCGCAGCTCTACCGTGACGGCCATTGCCAGCGGGGGCGATCGAGCCGGTCGGCGCCGGCGATTCCGGTCTCTCCGAGGTTCTTCTCCAGTGTCACCGAGTTGCAGCCCGGAAGCTCCTCGAGCGCGGCGATGAGGCGCGCCGCGTGCGACACGACGATGATTTGCGAATGCTCGGCCGCGCGGCCGATCAGCCGGCCGAGCGCGGGCAGGAGCTCGGGGTGGAGGCTCGTTTCCGGCTCGTTCAGGACGAGGAGCTGGGGCGGGCGCGGCGTGAGCAGCGCGGCGATCCACAGGAGGTAGCGCAGCGTGCCGTCGGAGAGCTCGGCCGCTTTGAGCGGCCGCAGCAGGCCGTGCTGGCGCATCTCGACCTCGAAGCGCCCGTCGTGGTGCGAGACCGAGACCGACGCGCCGGGAAAGGCGTCGCCGACCGAGTCCGCGAGCGCCTGCGCATCGCCGATCTCGACGCTGGTCTGCAGGGCCGCGGCGAGGTCCGCGCCGTCGTTCGCGAGCACCGGCGTGTGGGTGCCGATCTGCGGCTGGCGCGCCGGCGCCTCGAGGTCGGCGCGGAACTGGTCGTAGAAGCGCCAGCCGCGCATCTGCTCGCGGAGCATCAGCATCTCCGGCGAGCTCCTCGGGTCGGCGCAGTGCGTCATCATGCTGTCGAAGCCGGCGAGCCCCTGCGTGAGCTGGATCCATTCCTTGTCGGCCCGGCTGCGCACGAGCGGCCCGCGCCGCTCGACGAGCAGCGCCGCCGGGCGCAGCACTTCTCCCGCCCAGATGCATTCGCGCTTGATCTCCGGATCCAGGCTGAACGACGGGCTCGACGTCGTCGGCAGGCCGAGGTCCATCGCATAGCCGAACTCGTCGCCGGAGAATCCGAGGCGCAGGCTCACCGGCTCCTTGCGCAGCGTGCCCTGCACGGGGTGCTCGCCGCTCTTCACCGAGCGCGCGAAGCCCTCGGGGCCCGCCCACAGCGTGGACTGCAGCCCGCCCTCGCGCGCGAGCGAGGGAATGATCCTTCCCTGCGCGATGTCGGCGAGCAGGCGCAGCGCCCGGTACACGTTCGACTTGCCGCTGCCGTTGGCGCCGGTGATGACGTTCAGCGCCGAGAGCGGCATGACGAAGTCGCGCAGCGAACGGTAGTTGTAGATCGCGAGCGTTGAGATCATCGGTAAATCTTAACGAGGCGGCGGCCGTCGGCGCGGACGCACGCACGCAGCATGCCTTCGCTGTTGAACGGCATCGAGATGTTGCCTCGCCGGTCGAGCGCGATCAGGCCGCCATCGCCTTTTACCCGGGTCAACGATTTCAATGCGGCCCCGGACGCCTGGACGAGGCTTTCATCCCGATGACGCATCCGCGCCGAAACCTCGTGCGCGAGCGCGATGCGCATGAAGGCCTCGCCCCAGCCGGTGCCCGACACGGCGCAGCTCGCGTTGTCGGCGTAGGTGCCGGCGCCGATCAGCGGCGAATCGCCGACGCGGCCGGGAAGCTTGCCGGTGTAGCCGCCGGTGGAGGTCGCGGCGGCGAGGTTGCCCTCCCGGTCGAGCGCCACCGCTCCCACGGTGCCGTAGTAGCGCTTCGGTCCTTTCTTGAGCGCCGCGAGCCTTGCTCCCGTATGGAAGTACCGCGCGGAGACGAGCGCAAGACTGTGCTGCCGCGCGAAGTGCTCGGCTCCTTTGCCCACGAGCAGCACGTGCGGGCTTTTCTCCATGACCGCCCGCGCGGCGAGCACGGGGTTGCGGATGCGGCTCACCGCAGCGACCGCTCCCGCGCGCAGCGTCGCTCCGTCCATGATCGAGGCGTCGAGCTCGTGCGTTCCCGCCGCGGTGTACACGGCGCCGCGGCCGGCGTTGAAGAGCGGATCGTCCTCGAGCGCGACCACGGCCGCGCTGACCGCGTCCAGGCTCTTTCCTCCGGAAGCGAGGATCTGGTAGCCGGCATCCAGCGCGCGCTCGAGCCCCCGGCAATGCATCGCTTGCTGTGCCCGGGTCAGGCGGCTCATGACGCCGGCGCCGCCGTGGACTGCGATCGCGATTCGCTTCGCCACTACTTCTTGCGCGCCTGGCCTTCCGCGGAGCACGGATTCTCGGTCGAGCAGCGGTCGCCGATCACGCCGACTGCCTGGATCTCGATCTCGATCCCGGGCCGGGCGAAATTGGTCACCGTGATGAGTGCGCTGCCGGGGTAGTGGCCGTTCTGGAACATGTCCTTGCGCATCTCGACGAAGCGGTCGCCGTAGCGCGACTCCTTGATGAACACCGTCATGGAGACGACGTTGGCGAGGCTGCCGCCGGCGCGCTTGAGGATCTGGTCGATCTGCGAGAAGACCTGGCGCACCTGCGCCTCGAAGTTGTTGGAGATGTCGGCGCCCTGGTTGTCGCGCGTGGCGGTCTGGCCGGCGACCCAGACGGTGCGCCCGCCCTCGGTGATCACGCCGGGCGAGAACGCGCGCGAGAGCTGGAACGGCGTCTTTTCCATGTATTCCGCGGCCGGGGCGGCGAGCGGCAGGAGAAGCAGGGCGGCGGCGAAGCTACGGATCACAGAAGTCTCCTTGGGCTAGTGTTGAGCGGCGATCAGCTTCTCGAAGCGCTGATCGGGACAGAGCCAGATCGCCGCCACCGCGGCATAGAGCGCGCAGGACGCGAGCGGATAAGCAAAGGCGACCGCGATGGCCACGATGTAGATGGCGAGCGAGAGCCAGCCCTTGAAATCGCGGCCGAGCGCCTTGGCGAGGATCGAGTCGCGCCCGTGCAGCCGCAGCAGCACGCGCGTCAGGATGGTGTAGGCGATCGCCGCGCCGATGAGCACCCCGCCGTAGGCGGCGACCGTGAGCGGCGCGAAATGGTTCTCGTCCATCCATCCCGTCACGAACGGTATGAGCGAGAGCCAGAAGAGGAGGTGCAGGTTCGCCCACAGCGCGCCTCCGCTGATGCGATGCACCGCGTGGAACATGTGGTGGTGGTTGTTCCAGTAGATGCCGACCATGACGAAGCTCAGCACGTAGCTCAGGAACACCGGCACGAGCGGCGCGAGCGCCGCGGGGTCGGCATCGTGCGGCACTTTCATCTCGAGCACCAGGATGGTGATGATCACGGCGAGCACGCCGTCGGTGAAGGCCTCCATTCTTCCCTTGCCCATGTTCCTCCCTAGATGTCCGCCAGGAAACGCTCGATGCGCGCGTTGATCTCGCCCGGTTGAGTCACCGGCGCCATGTGGCCCAGGCCCTCGATCTCCTCGACCCGCACGCGCGGCAGCACGCCGGCCACGAGCCGGGCCACGCCGCGCGCGGCGGCGGTCGAGGCGGTTCCGGTCATGAGGAGCGTCGGTACGTCGAGCGCCGCAAAAGCCTCGAGCGGCGTCGGCTCGTTGAACGCGGAATGCCACTCCGGCTTCTGCGCCCGCACGGCTTCGATGAGCGCGGCGCGCCGCGACTCCGGCGTAGCGCTCCAAGTGCCTTGCCCCATCCAGTAGTCGATGAAGCGTTCGGCGACGGCCTCCGGGCCGAGATGCGCGGCGTCGTCGCGCACCGCCATGATCTCGCGCGCGGCGTCGCTTTGCGGGGCGTCGGAGAGGAGGACGCTGAAGAGGACCGGTTCATAGAGAACAAGCGACTTCAACTTCGTGGTGAATCTAAGGGCCGCCTTGAGCGCGATCGCGCCGCCATAGGAGTGTCCGACGAGATGAAAGCGCTCGCCGGCGCGCTCGAACGCAGGCGCGAGGAAGGCGATCTGGTCGTCGATCCACAGTGGCCGCTCGCCCGGCCACGCGGCGCTCTTGCCGCTGCCGTAAAGGTCGGCGGCGATGACGTGGTAGCGGTCGCCGAGTTGTTCCATCAGCGGCCGCCACTGGCCCGAGGTGCTCGCGCTGCAGTGCAGGCACACGACCGCGGGACCCGAGCCCGCCTCGCGGAAGTGCGCCCTAGGCGGATTTCCACCAGACATAGGCGGCAAGCCCGGCGGGCAGCGCGAAGATGAGCAGAAAGATGGGCAGCTCCTCGAGGACAGTGTAGCCGGCGCGGCTCACCCCGATCCACAGGTTCACGAGCGCGGCGGCGAGCCACAGCGCGATGAAGATCTTGGCGCCCGCGGCCGACCATTCAGGCCGTCCGGCAATTCTCGGCAGCAAGACAAGGGCGGCCAGGACGGCGAAACCTGCGACGATGATGATGGCGGTGCGCACGATAGCCTTTCGATTCAGAGCCCCAGGTAAGCCTGCCGCACGCGCTCGTCGTGCAGGAGCGATGCGCCCGAGCCCGACATGATGATGCGGCCGTTCTCGAGCACGTAGGCGCGGTTCGAGATCTTGAGCGACACGGCGACGTTCTGCTCCACGAGCAGAATGGTGATGCCGCGTCCGTTCAGCGCGCGGATGGAGTGCAGCACGTCTTGCACCACGAGCGGGGCGAGGCCGAGCGAGGGCTCGTCGAACATGATGAGCTCGGGCTGGCCGGCGAGGCAGCGCCCGATCGCGAGCATCTGCTGCTCGCCGCCCGACAGCGTCCCCGCGGGCTGGTCGCGGCGCTCCTCGAGGCGCGGGAACATGGCGAACACGTCTTCGAGCGTCTGCCGGGCGGCGGCGCGCGCACGCGGCAGCAGCGCGCCCATCTGCAGGTTCTCGAGCACCGACAGCGAGGGAAACACCTGGCGGCCCTCGGCGACCTGGCCGATACCCAGATTGCAGATCGCGTGCGGCTCCAGGCCGTCGATGCGCCGGCGCTTGAAGCGGATCGTGCCCGCGCGCGGCCGCTCGATGCCGGCGACGCTGCGGATGAGCGATGATTTGCCGGCGCCGTTCGCGCCGACGATCGCGACGATCTCGCCTTGTCCGACCTCGAGCGATACCCCGTCGAGCGCCTGCGCGTCACCATAGAACAGGTCCAGGTGCTCGATCTTCAGCATTTCAGACCTCGGTCTCCTCGCCGAGATAGCACTCGAGGACCGCGGGGTCGCGCACCACTTCAGCGGGGGTGCCGCGCGCGATGACCTCGCCGTGGTGCAGCACGCCGATGTGCTTGGCGAGCGCCATGACGGCGCGCATGACGTGCTCGATGAGGAGGATGGTCAGGCCTTCGCTGCGGTTCAAGCTGCGGAACACCTCGACCATCTCGTCGCACTCGGTCGGCCTGAGCCCCGCCATGACCTCGTCGAGGAGAAGCAGGCACGGCCGCGTGGCGAGCGCGCGCGCGACCTCCAGGCGCTTGCGGTCGGGCAGGGTGAGCGCGGACGCGGGCAGATCGCGCTTGGCGTCCAGGTTCAGTTTCTTCAGGATGGACCGGGAAAGGCTGCGGGCTTCTGCGACTCCGCTCGAGCGATGCAGGGCACCGACGACGACGTTGTCGAGCACCGACAGCCCGGCAAAGGGCTTCACGATCTGGAAAGTACGGCCGATGCCGGCGGCGCAAACTTGGTCCGGACGAAGACCATGTATGGGGTTTCCATTGAAGTAAATTTCCCCGGAATCCGGCGCGTACACGCCGGCGATGACGTTGAAGATGGTGGTCTTGCCGGCGCCGTTCGGGCCGATCAGGCCGTTGATGTCGCCCGCGGGGACGGTGAACGACGCGTCGCGCACGGCACGCAGTCCGCGGAAGGACTTGGAAACGTTGCTCACCCGAAGAAGGCTCATGAGCGCCTCAGGTGAAGTCTCTTCGCCACGGCCGGCCAGATGCCATGGGGAAGGAACATGACCACGACGAGCAGCACCACGCCGTAGAACACCTGCTTCACGCCCGGGATCTCCCAGCCCAACGCGGCGAGGAGCTCGGTGATGCCGTCGGAGAGGAGGGTGAGCACCGCCGCGCCGAGGATCGGGCCGAAGAGGGTGCCGAGGCCGCCGATGATCGGGCCGAGGATGATCTCGATCGAGCGGCTGATGTTGAAGATCTGCTCGGGGAAGAGGTTGTTGTAGTAGAAGGCGAAGAACACGCCCGCCACCGCGGTCATCGCCGAGGAGAGCGCCACCGCGTACACCTTCCAGCGGAAAGTGTTGATCCCCAAAGCCTGCGCCGCTTCCTCGTTTTCGCGGATCGCCTGCCAGTAGTACCCGGCTTTCGTTTTCAGCAGGAAATAGCAAAGGACGAACGCGAAACACGCGAGCGCGAGCATCGCGTAGTAGTACATGAGCGGCGGACCGCGGAAATTGGCGATGTCCCAGGTGTCGCGCTGCGCCACGCGCAGGAACATCCCGCCGGGGCCGCCGACCCAGTCGAGATGGTCGAAGCCGATGCGCGTGAACTCGGCGAAGGCGATGGTGAGAAGCGCGAAATACACGCCCGAGATGCCGAAGCGGAAGGCGAGAAAGCCGATCGCGACGCCGAGGGCCACGCAGAGCAGGATCGCCACCCACAGCCCGGCCCACGGCCCGATGCCGTAGTGGAAGAAGATCGCGCCGGCGGCGTAGGCGCCGACGCCGACGTAGAGCGAATGGCCGAGCGAGAGCTGGCCGGCAAACCCCATCATCACGTTCCAGGCCTGGCCGGTGTACGCGAAATAGAGAATCAGCGTCGCGACCGAGAGCGCGTACGGGCCGGCGAACGCGGGGAGCGCCGCCAGGGCTGCGAGCAGCACCGCGAGCGCGGCGTGGCTGCGGCTCAAGCGCGCTTCCCGAGAAGGCCCTGAGGACGCAGCAGCAACACGAGGATGAGGAGGCCGAAGCTGAACATGCTCTTTGCCGAGGGAGCGATGAGGAGTCCCGCCACCGCTTCCGAGACGCCGATCAGCACGCCGCCGAGGAGCGCTCCGCCCATCGAGCCCAGCCCGCCGACGATCACGATGACGAAGGCGAGCAGCGTGTAGTACGGGCCGAGCCCGGGCGTCACGTCGACGAGCAGGACCAGCGCGCAGCCCGCCACGGCGACGCAAGCCGATCCCAAGCCGAAGGTGAGCGCATAGAGGTGCTTCACGTTGAGGCCGACGACCCGGGCGCCGAGGTAATTGTCGGCGCAGGCGCGGATTGCCTTCCCCGTCAACGTGAAGCGAAAGAACGAAAACAGGAGCAAAGCTGCCACGATCGCCAGGCCGGCGGCGAAGACGCGCGCCTTATCGATCAGCAGCCTGCCGATCTCGTAGGATTCGAGCTGGTAGTCGACCTGCACGTTGCGCGCGTCCGGGCCGAAGACGATGAGCAGCGCGTTCACCAGGATGATCGCCACTGCCACCAGCAGCATGAACTGTGAATGCTCGGGGCGCGTGATGAACGGGTTGATGATGCCGGCCTGCAGCGCATACCCGAGAAGGAAGAACACCGCCGCCACCGGCAGCACCGCGAGGAAGGGGTCGAGCTTGAACGTCGCGAAGAGCGCAGTCGCGGCGTACATCGCCACCGTCATCATCTCGCCGTGGGCGAAGTTCACCACCCGCACCACGCCGAAGATGACCGACAGCCCGAGCGCCATCAGGCCGTACACCAGGCCGGTGAGCACACCGGCGATCACCACGTTCAGGACGAGCTCAGGCGCCAGGCTAGGTTTTCTTGTAGTCCGGAACCGGGAAAATCGGCTTCGCGGTGGCCGCGTCCGCCGGGAGCACGACCGTCGGCACGAGGTTGCGGTTCTGCACGCAGGCGGAGCCGATGCCCTCGACCTGGCCTTTCTCGTTGAACTTGATCGGCCCGCCGAGCGTCATCTTGTCGGCGATGTTGGTCTGGCGGATGGCGTCGGCGAGCGCCTTGGGGTCGGTGGTCTTCGCGCGCTTGAACGCGTCCGCGGCGATGAGCAGCGCCTCGAAGGTGAAGCCGGCGTTGAGGCCGTGGAACACCAGCTTGTCCTTCGGGTTCTGCTTGAGAAAGGCTTTCTCGACGATCTTGGTGAGCCTGGCGTTCGGGTTGTACCAGGGCACGTTGGAGATCGAGTGCTCCGAGAGCTTGCCGAGCGCCTTGAAGTACTGCTCCTCGTACATCCCGGGCGAGCCCGGGCTGACGATGCCCATCGGGTTCCAGCGCTGTTTCACCATCTCGCGCCGCAGGAGAATCGCATCGTTCAGGCGGCATACGAGGAGCACGAAGTCCGCGTTCGAGGCCTTCGCCTTCGAAACCTCCACCGTCAGATCCTTCGCCGCAGGGTCGTAGGAGATGGTGTCGACGATCTTGAACGGGAGCTGCGTCATCTTCGGCATGAACGCGCCGATGCCCTTGGCCATCGCCTGGCCGAAAGTGTCGTTCACGTGCATGAACACCGCGGTGCGCGGCACGGTGTTGGTCGCCTGGAAGAGCTCGCCGATCAGCGCCAGGCCGTTCCTCACGATGTCGCCCGCGGTCTGGAAGTTGCGGAACACGAACTTGTAGCCCTGCTCGGTGATCTGCGGCGCGGCGGCGATGTTGATGACGAAGGGCACGCCGCGCTGCTCGGCGACCTGCGCGATGGCGGCGGCGGCGCCCGAGTCGAACGGGCCGACCAACACGTTGGCGCCTTCCTGGATCAGCCGCTCGGCGCGCGTGCGCGCCGTGTCGACGTTCGACTCGAAGTCGGCGTTCATGAGCTCGAGGTCGACGCCGAGCATCTCCTTCAGCACCCCGGGGGCGAGGTCCGCCCCCTTCTGGCACGACTGCCCGATGAAGCTGAGGTAGCCCGAGCGCGGCAGGATCACGCCGACGCGCAGCTTCTGCGCCTGCGCGCGCACTATCCCGAAAGGCGAAACTACGCTGAGGGTGCCCGCGGCAGCAAGTGCCTGGGTAAATCGACGGCGTTGCATGTCATCCTCCCTGGGGGTCCGGTATTCTAAGCGAGTCCATCATGACCCGACCCGTCCGGCCCGTGCGCCTCGGCCCGCGCGACATCGTCGTCGAGCGGCGCGCCGACGGCTGCGTGCTGCTGCGCTCGCCGCACGCGCTCGGACCCTATCCGCGCAGGCTCACCGAGCGCCTCGACTACTGGGCCGCGGAGGCGCCGGGGCGGCTGTTCCTCGCGCAGCGCGACGGCGCGGGATGGCGCACGCTGAGCTACGGGCAGGCGCGCGAGCGTGCACGCAGGGTAGGGCAGTACCTCCTCGAGCAGCAGCTTTCGGCGGAGCGGCCGCTGGTGGTGCTCTCGGGAAACGACCTCGAGCACGCGCTGCTCGAGCTGGGCGCGCTGTACGCCGGCGTGCCCTATACCCCGGTCGCGCCGCCGTACTCGCTCGCGTCGAGCGACTTCGGCAAGCTGCGCTCGATTTTCGATCTCATGACCCCGGGGCTCGTATTCGCTTCGGACCGCGCCGCGTTCGGAAGAGCGATCGAAGCGGTGGTGCCGCGCGACGTCGAAGTGATCTACGAGGCGAAGGAGCGGCCCGTTTCGGCGGCGCTCGACGCCGCGCATGGCATGGTCGGCCCCGACACGATCGCGAAATTCCTGTTCACCTCGGGTTCCACCGGAGCGCCAAAAGCGGTGATCAATACCCAGCGGATGTGGTGCTCGAACCAGAAGCTCACGGCGACGATGTTCGCCTGCTTCCAGGAGGAGCCGCCGGTGCTCGTCGAGTGGGCGCCCTGGCATCACACGGCCGCCGGCAACAAGGGCTTCGGCATGGCGCTCTACAACGGCGGCTCCTACTACATCGACGAAGGCAAGCCGTTGCCGGGGGCGATCGAAGCCACGGTGAAGAACCTGCGCGAGATCGCGCCGACCTGGTACTTCAATGTCCCGAGAGGGTTCGAAGCGCTTTTACCGTATTTCCACTCCGATTCTTCCCTCAGAGAAAACTTCTTCAGTCGTTTGAAGATCCTATGGTTCGCCGGGGCGCCGCTTCCCCAGCGCGTGTTCGACGAGTACAACGAGCTCGCCTTCCGGACCTGCGGAGAGACGATTGCCTTCCTCACCGGATTCGGCGCCACCGAGACCGCGCCGCACGCGATGGGGCGCATGTGGCCGACCGACGACGTGAGCAACATGGGCCTGCCGCCGCCCGGCGTGGAGGCGAAGCTCGTGCCGATGCAGGGCAAGCTCGAGATGCGGGTGAAGGGGCCGGGAATCACGCCGGGCTACTGGCGGCAGCCCGAGCTCACCGCCAGGGCCTTCGACGAGGAAGGCTATTACCGTCTCGGGGACAGCTTCGTTTTCGCGGACGACAAAAAGCCGGAAGCGGGGTTGCTCTTCCGCGGCCGCATCGCCGAGGACTTCAAGCTGACGAGCGGCACGTTCGTCCACGTCGGCCCGCTGCGCGCGCGGTTTCTCGAGCATTTCGCTCCGCTCGCCCGGGATGTCGTGATCACGGGCGAGGGCCGCGGCGAAATCGGTGCCCTGATCTTCCTTTCCCGACCAACCGGGAGGGAGGAGCTCGAGGGCCGCCTCGCCGCCCTTGCGCGCTCCAGCACCGGACTTTCCAACCGGATCAGCCGCGCGATGGTGCAGGAGGAGCCGCCCTCGCTCGACGCCGGCGAGATGACCGACAAGGGCTCGCTGAACCAGCGCGCGGTGCTCGCCCGGCGCGCCGCGCTGGTGGAGGAGCTCTACCGCGATCCGCCGAGCGCAAGGACAATCTGCGTATGAACCTGCCGACGCTCGCCGAGATCGAATCCGCGGCGCAGACGGTGTACCGCGCCATGCCGCCGACCCCGCAGTATCGATGGCCGCTTCTCTGCGAGCGCCTCGGCACCGAGGTGTGGCTCAAGCACGAGAACCACACCCCGGTCGGCGCGTTCAAGCTTCGTGGGGGCTTGGTTTATTTCTCTCAACTACAAAAACAGCCTGGAGTGATTGCGGCGACCCGCGGCAACCATGGCCAGTCGGTCGCCTTCTGCGCGCGGCAGTACGGGATGAGCGCGACGATCGTCGTGCCTCATGGCAACAGCGTGGAAAAGAACGCCGCGATGCGTTCGTTCGGCGCCACGTTGATCGAGCACGGGCACGACTTCCAGGCCGCGCTCGAGCACGCCCAGTCGCTCGCAGAAGAACGCCGGCTTCACATGGTTCCATCTTTCAATCCCCTGCTCGTCGCGGGGGTCGCGAGCGCAAGCCTGGAGCTGTTCCGCGCGGTGCCCGGGCTACAAACGGTGTACGTCCCGATCGGTCTCGGCTCGGGC
>DATLUZ010000149.1:0-7606 GCA_035577785.1 Burkholderiales bacterium
CGGCCCTGCAGGCCGAGTCCGACGCGCTAGTCGCGGCGCGCGGCCCCTTTCCGACCGGCTCGGCGGTCGTCACCACCGCCGGCGCGCTGCCCTTCAAGGGCGTGATCCACGCCGTCGGCCCGCGCAAAGGCGAAGGCGACGAAGAGGAGAAGCTTTTCGACGCCTTGACCAACGCTTTCACGCTCGCGTTGGGCAGGGGGTGGAGCTCGGTATCCTTCCCGGCGGTGTCGAGCGGCATCTTCGCCGTCCCCCTCGACATCTGCGCCCGCGCCTACCTCAGGGCCGCGCGTGCCTCGCCGCTGCGTAATGTGCGGCTATGCTTGCGCGACCAACCGATCATCGACGCGGTTCTGAAGGAGATGAATAAATGAGGCGGCTCATCATTGCTCTGGTACTCGCGGTCTGCGGCGCGGCGCAAGCTCAGCAGACCGAGAAGGCGACCTTCGCCATGGGCTGCTTCTGGTGCGCCGAGGAGGCGTTCGAGAAAGTGCCGGGCGTCATCCAGGCGGTCTCGGGCTACACCGGCGGCAAGGTCAAGAACCCGAGCTACGAGCAGGTCTCGAGCGGCCGCACCGGCCATGCCGAGGCGGTGCAGGTGACGTTCGACCCGTCGAAAGTGAGCTACGAGAAGCTGCTCGACACCTTCTGGCTCAACCACGACCCCACGGTGACCGACCGCCAGTTCTGCGACGGCGGCTCGCAGTACCGCCCCGAGATCTTCTACCACTCCGAGGAGCAGAAGCGCCTCGCCGAGGCCTCGAAGGCGAAATGGGAGAAGGCCAAGCCGTTCCGCCAGCCGATCCTGACGCCGATCACCGCCGCGAGCGAGTTCTACCCGGCCGAGGATTACCACCAGGATTACTACAAGAAGAACCCGGTGCAGTACCGCTTCTACGTCACCGGCTGCGGCCGCTACGCGCGCCTGGATCAGCTCTGGGGCCCGCTACGGAAACACTAAACTAGGGTTTCTTTCCGCGGACCGCCGGGTCCTCTTCCTTGATGTGCTTCTTGCCGATGCGCTCGGCCTTCTCCATCTCGCGCGCCTCTTCCTCCGACTGCGGCGCGGCATCGTTCGCCGCCTGCTCGACCTTGCCGGAGTCGACGAACTTCTTCGTGCGCTTGTCGTATTCCTTGGCGCCGGTGTAGCTGCCTTCGCCTTCCACTTTATCTTTGCGATCCATGGGATTTCCTTTCCTCAACTCGGAAAAGGGGGTGCAATCCGCGTGCCCGCGCGAAGCTGAACTTCAGAACTTGCGCACGCGCTCGATATCGGCGACGCGGCCGCCGCGGAGGACCACGGTGGTGGTGAACGGGTCGCCCTGGGTGGGGAAGTAGGTGTAGGTCTTGACCGGGCCGGAATCCCAGAGCAGCAGGTCGGGCTCGCCGGCGATCGTAATGAACTCGCCCTCGCTCATGCCGCGGTGAATGTTGACGTACTTGCGAAAGTCGAGGCCCTTGGGGGGCCGCGGCGTGGCGGCGGCGCGCTCGGCGGCCTCGCGCGCCTCGATCTGCTCGCGGCGCGCCAGGCGCTCCTCGAGCCGCTCGCCCTGGCAGCGCACGGTGTAGCACTCGGCGCCCTCCGTCACCGGGGCGCGAGGCTCTGCGTCGATGTCGACCTTGCTCGACTTGACGCCTTTCGGCGGCGCCTCGTTCGAGTAGTGCACCGTGCCTTTCTCGTCGACCCAGCGATAGACATCCGCCGCCGCTGCCGGCAGGGCGATGAAGAACACCGAGAGGATGCCGCAAGCGAGGGCGCGCATGACCTGCACATTCTATTCCCGGCGCGCACGGGCGCCCGCGAATTTATCCCGCTTCGTCGATCCACGCCGCCTGGATCGCCTCGAGGATCTTTTCTCCGCAGCGCTTGGGATCGTCGCTGAATTCCGGCAGCGCCATGACCCACTTGTAAAGGTCCACAAAGTTCACTGCCTTGGGGTCCTTGTCGGGATGCGCGTCGGCGAGCGCCATCGCGATGTCCTGCGTGTCGGTCCATTTCACGGCTTCTTCCCGCCCCCCTCGCGCTCGTAGTTGATGGTGTATTTCGGGATCTCGATCACGAGGTCCTCGTCGGCGACCTTGGCCTGGCACGAAAGGCGCGAGGTCGCCTCGAGGCCCCAGGCCTTGTCGAGCATGTCCTCCTCCTTTTCGGAAGCGTCGTCGAGCGAATCGAACCCCTTGCGCAGGATCACGTGGCAGGTGGTGCACGCCGCCTGCTTCTCGCAGGCGTGCTCGATCTCGATGCCGCTTTCGAGCAGCGTGTCGCAGATCGACACGCCGGATTTCGCCTCGATCTCGGTGCCTCCCGGACAGAGTACGTGCCCCGGCAGAACCTTGAGCTTCGGCATCACAGGCTGCCGATCTGCCGGCCGGCGAGCGCGCGCCGGATGCCTTCGTCCATGCGTCGCGCCGCGAACTCGCCGGTGGCGCGGTTGAGCGCGTCGGCGGCCTGCTTGATCGCGCGGTGGTCGCTTGCGGCGAGGCGCTTTTCCAATTCGGTAATTGCTCTCTCTATCCCTTCCAGTTCTTCCGGGCTCAACAGCGACGCGTCGATCTGGAGCGCGGAGCGGGTGGCCTCGATCAGGCGCCGGCCCTCCACCCGGTACTCGGCGAGAGCGCGCGCGTGGACGTCCTCTCTCGCGTGCTCGAACGACTCGCGCAGCATGCGCTCGATGTCCGAGTCGGCGAGACCGTACGAAGGCTTCACGCTGATCGATGCTTCCACCCCGGTGCTCTTCTCCCGCGCGCTGACCGAGAGCAGGCCGTCGGCGTCGACCTGGAACGTGACCCGCACCCGCCCTGCGCCCGCCGCCATGGGCGGGATGCCCTTCAGCTCGAAGCGCGCGAGCGAGCGGCAATCCGCGACCAGCTCGCGCTCGCCCTGGACCACGTGGAAGCTCATCGCGCTCTGGCCGTCCTTGAACGTGGTGAACTCCTGCGCCTTGGCCGCGGGGATGGTCGTGTTCCGCGGAATGATCTTCTCGGCGAGCCCGCCCATCGTCTCGACGCCGAGCGAGAGCGGAATCACGTCGAGAAGCAGCCAGTCCTCGCCCTGGGGCTTGTTGCCCGCGAGCACGTTGGCCTGCATCGCCGCGCCGAGCGCCACGACCTTGTCCGGGTCGAGGTTGTTGAGCGGGTCGCGGCGGAAGAACTCGCCCACCGCGCGCTGGACCTGCGGCATGCGGGTCGCTCCGCCCACCATGACGACGCCCTTCACGTCGTCCACGGTGAGGCCGGCATCGCGCAGCGCCTTGCGCACCGGGCCGAGCGTCTTCTGCACCAGCGTCTGCGTGATGCCGCAGAAGGTCTCGGAGTCGATCCTCAGGTCGATGACGTCGCCGGTCGAAAGCCTCGCGGTGATCGGCGCCTCGCCGTGGAAGGTGAGGTGCTCCTTCGCCTCGCGCGCCCTCACCTGGAGCAGGCGCATGTCTTTCGGATCGAGCGGCGGCAGCTTCCCCTGCTCGACGATCCAGCAGAACACGCGCTGGTCGAAGTCGTCGCCGCCAAGCATCGAATCGCCGCTCGTCGCGATGACCTCGAACAGGCCCCTGGACAGCTTCAGGATGGAGATGTCGAAGGTGCCGCCGCCGAGGTCGTAGACCGCGTAGAGGCCTTCGGCGGCGTTTTCCAGGCCGTACGCGATCGCCGCCGCGGTGGGCTCGCTCAGGAGCCGCAGGACGTTCAGCCCGGCGAGCCGGCCCGCGTCCTTGGTGGCCTGGCGCTGCGCGTCGTCGAAGTACGCCGGCACGGTGATCACGGCGCCGCTCAGGCCGCCGCCGAGAGAGAGCTCGGCCCGGACCCTCAGCACTTTCAGGATCTCGGACGAAATCTCCACCGGCGACTTGACCCCCGCGGCGGTGCGGATCTGCACCATGCCGGGCGCGTCGACAAAATCGTAAGGCGCGTTCTCGATGTGGGCGACGTCGCGCAGTCCGCGCCCCATGAAGCGCTTCACCGAGACCACGGTGTTCTTGGGATCGAGCGCCTGCTTCGCCTGCGCCGCGTAGCCCACCTCCACGGCTCCATCCCTGCCGTAGCGCACCACCGAGGGAAGGAGCGGGCGGCCGAGCGAATCGGGCAGCACCGCCGGGGTGGAGCTGCGCACCGTCGCGACCAGCGAGTTGGTGGTGCCGAGATCGATGCCCACCGCGAGCCGCTGCTCGTGCGGGGCCGGCGACATGCCTGGCTCCGAGATCTGGAGCAAGGCCATTATTCGATCTCCTCGTAAGCTAGGTCGATTTCGCCATCGAGCCGATCGAGGAACATGAGCTTCCTCACCAGCCCGGCGGCGCCGGTGTAGTCCTTTCTCCCGTCGATCGCGGCAGCGATCTGCTTTTCGAGCTCCCGCTTGGAAAGCGAAAGATCGGCGCGCAGCCGGTCGAGCCGCGACGGATCCTTCTTCCCGGTCGCGGCTTCGAGCTCCTCGCGCAGCTCGAGCTGCCGCATCAGGAAGTCGGTGGGCATCTGCGTGTTGGTCTCGAACGCCACGTCGACGCCGTGCAGCTCGAGCAGGTGGCGCCCGCGCTGCACCGGGTCCTTGAGCGTGCGGTAGGCCTCGTTCACGCGCGTCGTCCACTGCAGCGACGCCCGGCGCTCGGCGTCGCCGGCGTGCGCGAAGCGATCGGGATGGACCTGGGCCTGGATCTCGCGGTACGCCTTTTCCAGAGCCTCTTGATCCAGGCCGAAGGCGATGGGCAGCCCGAACAACTCGAAATGGCTCTGGGGCCTGCTAGACGTTGAAGCTCTCACCGCACCCGCATTCATCCTTCACCTTCGGGTTGCGGAACTTGAAGCCCTCGTTGAGCCCCTCGCGCGCGTAGTCGAGCTCCGTACCGTCGATGTACTGCAGGCTCTTCGGGTCGACCAGCACCTTTACGCCGTGGCTCTCGAATTCCAGGTCGTCTGGATGGGGCTGGTCGACGAACTCGAGCTTGTAGGCCATGCCCGAGCAGCCCGAGGTGCGCACCCCCACGCGCAAGCCCACGCCCTTGCCGCGCTTGGCGAGGAAGCTCTGGACGTGGTTCGCCGCTTTCTCGGTGAGCGTCACGGCCATCAGGCGACCTTTTTTTCCTCAACGGAATGTTTCTTCTTGTAATCGGCCACCGCCGCCTTGATCGCGTCCTCGGCGAGGATCGAGCAGTGGATCTTCACCGGCGGGAGCGAAAGCTCCTCGGCGATCTGGGTGTTCTTGATGGTCGCCGCCTCGTCCAGGGTCTTGCCCTTGACCCACTCGGTCACGAGCGAGCTCGAGGCGATGGCCGAGCCGCAGCCGTAAGTCTTGAAGCGCGCGTCCTCGATGCGGCCGTCGGCGCCGACCTTGATCTGCAGCTTCATCACGTCGCCGCAGGCCGGCGCGCCGACCATGCCGGTGCCGATCGACGCGTCGCCCTTTTCGAAGGCGCCGACGTTGCGGGGGTTCTCGTAGTGGTCGATGACCTTGTCGCTATATGCCATGGTTCGTCCTCTATGTCTCTAATGTGCCGCCCACTGCACGCTATTCAAGTCGACGCCGTCCTTGTACATCTCCCAGAGCGGCGAGAGCTCGCGCAGCTTCTCCACCTTCCTGCGGATGAGCTGCGCGGCGTAGTCCACTTCGTCCTCGGTGGTGAAGCGGCCCAGGGTGATGCGGATCGAGCTGTGGGCCAGCTCGTCGTTGCGCCCGAGGGCGCGCAGCACGTACGAGGGCTCGAGCGACGCCGAAGTACAAGCCGAGCCCGACGACACCGCGATGTCCTTCACCGCCATGATGAGCGACTCGCCCTCGACGAAGTTGAAGCTTACGTTCAGGTTGTGCGGGATGCGGCGCTCGAGGTCGCCGTTCACGTAGACCTCTTCCATGTCCTTGATGCCGTTCCACAGCCGCTCGCGCAGCGCTCGTACCCGCTCGTTCTCGGTCGCCATCTCGGCCTTGGCGAGGCGCGCCGCCTCGCCGAAGCCCACGATCTGGTGGGTCGCCAGCGTGCCGGAGCGGAAACCCCGCTCGTGGCCGCCGCCGTGGATCTGCGCCTCGATGCGCACGCGCGGCTTGCGGCGCACGTACAGCGCGCCGATGCCCTTCGGGCCGTAGATCTTGTGCGCGGTGATCGTCAGGAGATCGGCCTTGAGCTTGGCCATGTCGATCTCGACCCGGCCCGCGCCCTGCACCGCGTCGACGTGGAACACGATGCCCTTCTCGCGGCAGAGCTCGCCGATTTCCCAGACCGGCTGGATCACGCCGATCTCGTTGTTCACCATCATGATCGAGACCAGGATGGTGTCGGGCCGGATCGCTGCTTTCAGCTTCTCCAGATCGACGATCCCGTTGGGTTCGACTTCGAGGTACGTCGCCTCGAAGCCCTGGCGCTCGAGCTCGCGCACCGTGTCGAGCACCGCCTTGTGCTCGGTCCTCTGGGTGATGATGTGCTTGCCCTTCGTCTTGTAGAAGTTGGCCGCGCCCTTGAGGGCGAGGTTGTTCCCTTCCGTGGCGCCCGAAGTCCAGATGATCTCCTTGGGGTCGGCCCCGATCAGGGCGGCGACGTTCGCGCGCGCCTCCTCCACCGCCGCCTCGGCCTTCCAGCCGAACGCGTGCGAGCGGCTCGCCGGGTTGCCGAAGAACTCGGTGAGGTAGGGGATCATCTTCTCGGCGACTCGCGGATCGACCGGCGTGGTCGCCGAGTAGTCGAGATAGATCGGCAGCCTCATGCCGCTACCTTCTCCTCGGCCGGCTTCTCGTGCTGCTGCTTCTCGTGCTGCCTGAAGTCCTTGATCACGGCGACAGGCTTGCCGTTCTGGTGCGCGACCAGGTCCGCCAGGCTCACCGACGAGAGGTAGTCGTGCATCTTCTCGTTCAGCGTGGCCCAGAGGTCGTGGGTCATGCAGCGCTTGTCGTCGTGGCAGTTCTCCTTGCCGCCGCATTGCGTCGCGTCGAGCGGCTCGTCGACGGCGGTGACGATGTTCGCCACCGTGACCGACTGCGTCGGCTGCGCGAGGTTGTAGCCGCCCCCGGGACCGCGCACGCTGGAAACGAGCTTCGCGCGCCGCAGCTTGCCGAACAGCTGCTCGAGATAGGAAAGCGAGATGTGCTGACGCTCGCTGATCGCGGCGAGCGTCACCGGGCCGCGGTTCTGGCGCATCGCCAGGTCGACCATCGCGGTCACTGCGAACCTGCCTTTGGTGGTGAGTCTCATGTGCTGTCCGGTGTCCAATACCCGATAAAGATGCTCAAGTATACCGCAACCGAAAGCCGACTGAAACCCTCAAGTACTAATTATTTGACTGCGCGCAGGTTTTTGTCGCTCTCGCCGGCCGCTTCGTCGCCCTCCAGGCGCCCAAGGCGGTCCTGGAGTTTCTCGATGATGCGTTCGAGCTCCTGGGAATGCTCGACAAGCTGCTGGATCGCCTTCGAGTGCGGGTCGTCGTGGTCCTGGACTACCGCATAGGCCGCGAAGCGTTCTGCGGTCTTCGTGCTGCGATCTTCTATGATCTTGCCAGGAACACCGACGATCGAAGCGCCCGCCGGGACAGTCTTCACGACCACGGCATTGGAGCCGATGCGCGCCCCCGCCCCGACGAGGAAGCCGCCCAGGATCTTGGCGCCCGCCCCGACCACCACGCCTTCACCCAAGGTGGG
>DATLUZ010000150.1:0-2088 GCA_035577785.1 Burkholderiales bacterium
CGCGTGGCCCTTCTTCGGATCGTAGAAGCGGTTGGGCAGGTGCGTCCACACCGTCGCGTAGTCTTTAGCTGCGCCGAGGTCCAGATCGGCATAAGGCATGAGATGAAACAGCAGGACGTTCATGGCCGCGCGCGCTTCATACGGCGGAGGCGAATTCGCGGAACAGCCGCAAGTACGCGTCCGGCTTTTCGCTCTGCGGAAGGTGGCCGCATTGCGGCACGATGTCCACGCGCGCGTGCGGAATCAGCTTCTTGTATTCCGCGGCGTAACCCGGCGCGAGGAGCCGGTCGCCTTCTCCCCAGACGATCTGGAGCGGGACCTTGATCCGGTGCAGCCACTTCGACAGGTGCGGGTCGTAGAAGCGCGGCTCCCAGGCGAGGCGCGCGAGCGTGTACAGGTTCTTATCCACCGTGTCCTGCGGAGCAGGGGGCAGAGCGAGGACGCGCTCGGCGATGCCTTGATCGAAGTAGAGCTCGCGCACCCTCTTCTCCGGCGGCCAGAGGAAGACATCGCCTTTCGCGAGGCCCGCCACGTGTATGCCCGCAGGCGCTACCAGCGACAGCGCCCGGATGCGCGATGCGTTCCTCACCGCGATCTCGAGAGCGACCCAGCCGCCGATCGAGCTGCCCACGACGATCGCATCGCGCAGGTCGAGGCGCTCCATGAAGTCGAGATAGAAATAGGCGAGATCGTGGATGTTGTCGAGCCACTCGGGCTCCTCCGACGCGCCGAAGCCCGGGTGCTCCGGGACGAGCACGTCGAACTCTCGCGCCAGCGCCTCCATGAACGGCTGGATCGCGGGCGCTCCGCCGGCGCCGTGGAGATAGAGAAGGGGCCTGCCGGCGCCACCGCGCTTCAGCGTGACGCTGCAGCCCGAGACCTCGAGCGTCCCGGCCTCGAACACGTCTCAGGAACCGGCCGAATAGACCAGGTTCCCGTAGACGCGTTCCTTGGCGTACTGATCGAGCCCCCAGCGCTCGACCTGCCTGAAGATCTCGTCGAACTCCTCGCGCGGGAACGGCGCGTGGACGAAGCGCTCGCCGCGGGTGAACCGGTCGAAGTCCCATTTGCGGTCCTCGAACTCCGTCGGGATCGAGTGCTTCCACAGCGGGAGGTACTTCTTCAGGTCGCCCTGCAGCGCCTTTTCGGCGCGGCCGAGCGCGCGCAGATAGCCCTGCACCGCCGCCGCCGGCATGCTCGCCGGAGCCCACCAGATGGTGCGGAAGGTGTTGGAGATGATCTTGCGCAGGCCGAGCTCCTCGGCCATGTCGATCTGCGGCGGCAGCAGGCTGGCGGCGTCGACCTCGCGCTCGAGCAGCGCCTTCAGGCGGGCACCGAAGCCGCCGACGTTCACCGTCTTGATGTGCTCGATCGGCAGGAATTTCTCCAGCCGGTAGGGCACGTTGAAATGGCTGCCGGCGCGCAGGCCGACGGCGACCGGCACGTCCTTGAGCTGCTCGGGCCGCTCGATCGGCGAATCGGGCCGCACGTAGATCGCCCAGGGCGATTCTCCGTAGGCGTCGGCGACGACGCGGCCCATGCCGGCGGCTGCGTTGCAGATCGTGCCCCACTCGCACGCGCCCTGGATCACGGGCTCGCCCTCGCCTTTGGCGTAGGGCTGGTCCTGCGGCCGCTGGAAGTAGTCCTTGCCTTTCCAGCTCGACTGCGTCCCGCGGAAAATCTTCCAGTCGAACTCGACCTCCAGGCCCTCGTCCCTGAAATAGCCTTCTTCGAGAGCCACGAAGTCGTTCAGCCCCATGCCTTTCGGGGCGATCTTCACGCGGATGAGGGTTTGCGTCATGAAATGGTCTCCATATCGGTGGCTCCCCGGGCGTTGTTCACGACGCGTTATCGGGAAAATTCTAGCATCCACCGCTCCGCCAGCTCGCCGATCTCGGCCGTAACGGCGAAGGAGTGGTCTTCCCCCTCGAGCCCCCGCATTTGCCAGCCGAGGCCGCCGATGGCTTTGGTCATCAGGTCCTTCCGGCAAAGCGCGTCCCGCGTGCCGTTGATGCAGAGCACCGGAACCTTGATCTTCGGCAGGTGCGCGTCGCGCAGCTTCTCGGGCTGCCCGGCAGGGTGCAGCGG
>DATLUZ010000151.1:0-2012 GCA_035577785.1 Burkholderiales bacterium
GAGCGGCGGCTTCTCTACGTCGCCATGACGCGCGCGAAGACCGAGCTGCACCTGATGGCGCCGCTCAAGTACTACGTGACGCAGCAGTCGCGCATGGGCGACCGCCATGTCTACGGGGCCAAAAGCCGCTTTCTCACCCGCGCGGTGATGCAGTGCCTAGATGGCGTCGCTTATGGAGAAGCGGTCGAGCCTGCCGCGTCGCTGGAAGGAAAGGCGGCGCTCGACGTGGCGGCGCGGCTCCGCGGTCTCTGGTCCTGACCATGGGTCGGGACCGCCCGCCTATGTGCGCCACCCGGCAGAGGGCGCATGCGTCGCGCGCCGACAATCGATAGCGCCGCTCCCTGTCGAGCGGGCCACTATGTCGCCCCCAGACCCACACGCCTCGGTTGTATCTTCGTTCCAGGAGATCGCTTATTTTGACGCCGGCGAGTGTCTTCGCGTCGTCAACCAGCCTCATCGCGAGGGATTCGGTCAGAGCGCTGCGGAAGGGCCTTCGCGGACCCTGAAAGAAGTCCTGGGCAGCGAGGAGTATGCGAAGAGAAAGCCTCACATCGAAGCCGCCCTCGCCGGCCGGCGGGTCACCTTCGAGCGCCGCATGCCCGGAAACGGCCGCACGTCTCACCTGCAGATCGACTACCTCCCTGAGTTCGACGCTGCCGGACAAGTCATCGGAGTCTTTGCCCTCGCACAGGACATCACTCTCAGAAAGCAGAACGAGGAGCGGCTCGTGTCCGCGGCGCTGCACGACCCGCTGACGGGGCTTGCGAACAGACAGCTCCTGGCCGACCGGGTGTCGCTCGCCATCGCCCATGCGCGCAGGAACACGTGCGCGTTGGCTGTCGTGTATCTGGACCTCGACGGTTTCAAGGAGGTGAACGACACCCTGGGCCACGATGCCGGAGACCGCCTGCTGGAAATGGTCGGGCAACGTCTTGGGGCCGCGGTCCGCGAAGTCGACACGGTGGCCCGCGTGGGCGGCGACGAGTTCGCGGTCGTACTGTGGCAGGTGAACGGGGCGCTCGACGCGGCGAGCGTGGCGTCGAAGCTGCTCGAGACCGTCTCGAAGCAATACAGAGTCCGCGCGCGCACGGTCAAGATCACCGTCAGCGCAGGACTCGCGATTTACCCGGCTCACGGCGACGATGCGGCCACCCTGCTGAAGAGCGCGGATCTCGCCTTGCACGAGGCGAAGCGCTCCGGCAAGAACGCGTATCGGGTGTTTGACGGCGGGACGCTGCAACAGCGGCGCCGCCACCACCTGGCTGTAGTTCGGCCGTTCGCGCGCGTGATCGGTCGAATCGGCGACCCGAATCGCTGACCCGAATTGCTCACCCGAATTGCTCACCCTTGGTCAGGAACGACCGGCTATGTGCGCCAGCAGGCAGAGCGCGCAGCGTAGTGCGCCGACACTGGGCTGTGCCCCTCAGTATCTGCTGAGACACTGGAAGTCAGTCATTCGAGAGAAACATCATGAGAAGCACATTCATCAAGAGACAACCCGTCCTCGCCGTCGCCTGCGCGCTTGCACTCGGCGTGTTTTCGGCGACCGCGAGCGCCCAGCGCATGGACCCCAACGAGAAGGCGCTGCTCCTCGATACGCGAGGCGCGCCGGTCATGAGCGGCGACCTTTGCTGGCACACCGGATACGGCCCGGCACCGTTGTGGACTGCCGGATGCTATGCCGAGCGTCCGGTGCCCGTTGCCCAGTACGTCGTCCCCGTCGCGGCGCCCGCGCCGACGCCAGCGCCCGTAGTGGTGGCCGCAGCAGCCCCGCTTCCGGTCTACGAAAAAGTCGCGTTCGACGCCAACGTGCTTTTCGACTCCAACAAGTCGGTGCTGCGCCCGGCGGACCGCGACACGCTCGACGCGTTCGTCAGCAAGATGAGCGGCCTCGAGTCGCAATCGGTGATGGCGATCGGCTACGCCGACCGCATGGGCACCGACGCCTCCAACCAGATCCTTTCGGAGAAGCGCGTAGGCGCGGTGAAGTCCTATCTGGTCAGCAAAGGCGT
>DATLUZ010000152.1:0-35299 GCA_035577785.1 Burkholderiales bacterium
TGGCGCGCGAGGTGAAAGAGCAGCGGCGTCGATATGTTGTACGGCAGGTTGCCCACGAGCCGCATGCCGCGAGGAAATTGCCCGAAGTCGAAGTCGAGCGCATCGCCTTGATGCACGACGATCCGCTCGTCCTGCTTCAGATTGGCTGCGAGGTCGCGGTCGAGCTCGATGACGTGAAGGTTGGCGACGCGCTCAAGAAGCGGGCGCGTGAGTGCGCCTTCGCCGGGGCCGATCTCGACGATGAAGTCGCCGGGCGCCGGATCGATTGAATCGACGATTCGCTCCAGGACATGCGCGTCATGGAGGAAGTGCTGACCGAACCGCTTACGCGGCCGATGCGAGCTCAATGGCGAGCCTGACGGCTTCGATCAAGCTGCCTGGGTCGGCCTTGCCCGTGCCGGCGAGGTCGAGCGCGGTGCCGTGGTCGACCGAGGTGCGCACGAAGGGAAGGCCGAGCGTGACGTTGACGCCGCGGCCGAACGAGGCGTACTTGAGGACCGGCAAGCCCTGGTCGTGGTACATGGCGAGCACGGCGTCGGCCTGCTTGAGCCGCTCCGGCACGAACAGTGTGTCGGCGGGAATCGGGCCCGCAGCATCGATTGCCTCTTGCCTGGACTGGGAGACGGCCGGCGCAATGATTTCCAGGTCCTCCCGGCCGAGGTGACCCGATTCGCCGCTGTGCGGGTTGAGGCCGGCGACGAGGATCCGCGGCTTCGCAATCCTGAACCGCTTGCGCAAGTCCTCATCGAGGACCTTGAGGGATTTGGTGATAAGGAGCGGCGTAATGGCGCGCGGGACTTCCGCAAGAGGAAGATGCGTCGTGGCGAGCGCCACGCGCAGGCCGCCGCCCACGAGCATCATCACGACGTGGTCGGCGCGCGCCTTCTCGGCGAGAAATTCGGTGTGTCCGGTAAATGCGATCCCGGCGTCGTTGATCACGCTCTTCTGCAATGGTGCGGTCACCATGGCGTGGTACTCGCCCGAGAGGCAACCGGCGAGCGCACGCTCGAGCACGGCGAGCACGTAGCGGCTGTTCGCGGGGTCGAGCTTCCCCGGCACGCGCGGGTGCACGAGCGGGACATGCTCGATCTCGGGAAACCCGGTGAGGAGGGAGCGGTCGCCGATCGCCACCAGCCGCGCGTTGAAGCGCTCCGCGGCGAGCCGCACGCAAAGCTCGGGCCCGACTCCCGCCGGCTCGCCCGAAGTGAGCGCTATGACCGGCCGGGCGGCTATCGCTCCTCCAGGCGCAGCTCCACGTAGGCCTGGTCGCGGAGCTGCCTCAGCCAATCCTGGTAGGCGTCCTCGCTCTTTCGCTCGCGCAGCACCTTGCGCGCCTCGAGGCGGCGGCGCTCCTGGCTGACGTCCGAGGAGCGGCGCTCGAGGACCTGGATGAGGTGATAGCCGAACGGCGTCTTCACCGGCTGGGAGATCTCGCCCGGCTTGAGCTCCTGCAGCGCGCGCTCGAAATCGGGGACGGTGTCGCCCGGATAGATCCAGTCGAGCTCGCCGCCGCGCGCGGCGCTGCCGGTATCGTCGGAGTTCGCCTTGGCGAGCTCGGCGAAGTCGGCCGTGCCGTTGACGATGCGCTCGCGCATGTCGTTGAGGCGCCTGCGCGCCTCGTTCTCCGACACCACTTCGCTCGTGCGCACGAGAATGTGGCGCGCCCGCGTCTGCGTGACCGGCGCGGAGCTCCCGCTGGCGTCGCGGCGCTCGTTCAGCTTGACCAGATGGAAGCCCGCGGGGCTGCGCAGCGGCTCGGTCACCTCGCCCGGCTTCATCTTCGCCAGCGCTCCGGAGAAGATCTCGGGCAGCCGCTCGTGCGCGCGCCAGCCGAGGTTGCCGCCCTCGAGCGCGTCCGGGGCGTCGGAATAGGCCGCCGCCACCCGGGCGAAATCGCCGCTCTCGCGTGCCTCGGCAAGCGCCTTCTGCGCCCGGGCGCGCGCCTCCTCGATGCGCTCGGGGCTGGCCCCTTCCGGTACGCGCACCAGGATGTGCGACACGTTGTATTCCGAGCGCTCGGGGTTGGCCTTGAGCTCCTCGAGGAAGAGGTCGATCTCGCTGTCGTTCACCTGGATCTTGTCCTCGACCTCGCGCTCGCGCAGGCGCGATACCAGGATCTGGTCCCGCAGGTCCGCCCGCCAGGCGTCGAACGGGACGTTGTCGCGCTCGAGCGTGCTGCGGAAATCGGCGAGCGTCATCTTGTTGTTTTCGGCGATGCGCTGGACCGCGCGGTCGAGCTGGACGTCGTCGACCCGGATGCCCGTATCGCGCGCCTTCTGCAGCTGCGCCCTGTCCACCACCAGCCGCTCGAGAATCTGCCGCTCGAGCACCGCGCGCGGAGGGACCGCCGTCCCCTGCCGGCGCAGCTGGCGCTCGGCGGAGGCGATCGCCGCGTTGAGCTCGGAGTTGGTGATCACCTCCTTGTTCACGACCGCCACGATGCGGTCGACGAGCTCCGCCTTCTGCGCCAGCGCGAGGCACGGCAGCAGCAGAAGCAAGAACATTGACCATCCACGCATCTTTCGATTCCTAGTACACCTGCTGGAACGGCAGCGGCCTCTGCAAGCTCGGCGGTCCGGCCGCCGCATTCCTGGGGTTGGTCACCGTGTAGCCCGGGATGTTCCGCGACAGCAGGCCCACCACGTCCTCGGTGCCGACCTGCCCCACGCCGTTGAATTCGAGCTGGAAGAAGAGTCCGGTCGACACCACCTGTGTTGCAGCCTGCACCTTGGTCACGACCCCTCGAAACACCCAGCAGCCCGCGTTGTACTCGACACCCGCCAGGCCCTCGAGCAGCCGACCGTCCAGGAAGGAGTAATTGTAGCGCCCGATGCCGTACCAGCCGGCGGCAATCGGCCACTGGCTTGCGATGTCCACCTGGCGCACGGAACCGCGGGTGAAGCGGTAGCTCGCGTTCAGGACCTTGGCGATCTCGGGGTTGTACTTGAACGAAATGCCGAAGCGCTCCGTCTCCTGCTCCAGCCGGTTGTACTCGGCGGTGGTGTCGAACGTCCAGTGGCGGAAGAGGCGCCCGCCCACCGACCCCAAAATGTCGGACAGCTTCGCAGTGCGCAGCGGCGCGTCGGGAGTGAGCCCGACGCGCTCGTCCTCGAAATACCAGCGCTGGCCCAGGGTGGCCCGCAGGGCCTCCGTCCCGTTCTGCGTGAGGAAGCGCGAGCTCATGGCGAGCGTCAACTGGTTGGCATCGCCGAAGCGGTCGCCTCCGGTGAAGCGGTTCTCGCTGAACAGCTGGGTGAAGTTGAAGTCTGCGAGCGCCGTGTCGAACACGGGGAACGCGTCCTGGTTGCGGTAAGGCACCTTCACGTAGAACAGGCGCGGCTCGAGCGTCTGGGTGAGCGTGTCGCCGAAGAAGCGCGCGTTGCGCTCGAACACCAGTCCGCTGTCCAGGCTGAACCAGGGGATCGTGGCGTGCGGCGTCGTCTGGGCGGCGGGATCGGTTTGGTCGAGGTTGTAGCTCGCAGCGCGAAATCCGGCCTTGGGCGTAACGAACCAGCTCGGCGCGAGGAACGGCATGGAGACGTAGGGGTTGACGCTCGCGCGCGTGCCTTCGACCTTGACGTCGTGGGTGAAACGCACCAGCTCGGCCGGCAGCGTGGTGTCGAAATGGCCCGCCAGGTTGTTCCCGTAGGAATTGAACGTGAGCTGCGGCACGCGGTGGTACGGCGGATCGATCGGCGCCAGCGGGTCCTGCAGGGTCTGGAAGCTCTGCACGCGCGCCTGGACGCCGTAGGGAAAGCGGCCCACGCTCCCGCTGTAGGTGACATAGCCGTCCTGCTGCAGGTTGCCGATCGACACGATGCGCACCTGGCTCGCGAGGTCGGTGAAATAGCGGTCGTCCGAAACCTTGTTGTAGTCCAGGTTGCCGGTGAAGTTCGGCGCGAACGTCTGCGCGTGCTGCCACGACACGCCGGAGCGGGTCGCCCCGAACACCTTGTCGTCGGGGAGGTACTCGAGCCTCATCTCGCCCTGGTAGTTCGGCTGAAGATAACGGCCCCAGTTCTTCAGCTGTATGCCGCGCTTGCTCATGTACACCGGGGTGACGGTCAGGTCCGCCTCGGGCGCGATGTTCCAGTAGTAGGGCACGCCGAACTCGAGGCCGCGCTGCGAAGTCTGCGCGTAGTAGGGCGAGAGCACGCCGCTGCGGCGGCTGTTCTCGAGCGGGAAGGTGGCGTACGGGAAAGCGAAAATCGGCACGTCGTAGAAGCGCAGCCGCGGCTGCTTCGCAGTTCCCACCTGCCTGTCGTAGTCGAGATCGATCTCCGAAGCCTGCAGCACCCAGTCGTCGCGCCCGACCTCGCAGGTGGTGAAGCTGCCCTTCTTCATGCGGTAGTGCTCGTGGTCGATGATCTCGACTTCTTCTGCGCCGCCATGCGCCGTGGCCTCGCGCTGGATCAGGTAGCGAGGACTCTCCACCGTACCGCTGTCCTCGAGCGTGTTGAACTGCAGGCGCGGGCCGTAGAAGCGGTCGCCGTCCCGCTGCAGGCGCACGCCGCCCTCGCCCTGCACGCGGCCGAATTCGGCGTTGTAGCGCAGCAGGTCGCCGAAGATCGTGACGTCGTCGCGACGGATCTCCGCGTTGCCGCGCGCGGTGACCTCGAGGTCGCCCACGCCCTCGATCGCCTCGGCGTCGACGGTGGTCGCGCCCTGCGCCTGCGCCGGCGGGACGCTCTGCGCAAGGGCTGGCACCGAGAAATACAATGCCAACAGCGCGACGCGGTACCGCATCGAGAGCGGGACCTTTTTTCGTTGATGTTAGAATTTTCAATGATACACGCCGACCCTCGCCGAGACTCTCGCCGAGAGGCGCTCGAGCGCTGGCTCGCGGGCGAGCTCGGCAAGCGTTTCACCCTCACCCCGGCATCCGAGGACGCGAGCTTCCGCCGCTATTTCCGCGTCGCGAGCGACGATGGCGCGACGCTGATCGCCATGGACGCGCCGCCGGACAAAGAGGACTGCCGGCCCTTCGTGCATGTGGCGCGCCTGCTGCGTGAAGCAGGCGTGCACGCGCCCGAAGTCCGCGGTCAGGACCTGACGCAGGGCTTTCTTCTGCTCACCGACCTCGGTACGCGGACCTACCTCCAGGAGATCTCGCCGGCCAACGCGCCGCAGCTCTTCGCCGACGCCACCGATGCGCTGATCCGCTGGCAGCTCGCCACGAAGCCGGCCGAGCTGCCCCCCTACGACGAAGCTCTGCTGCGCAGGGAAATGCGGCTGTTTCCGGACTGGTACGTCGCGCGCCACCTCGGCGTCGAGCTGCAGCGCGAGCAACAGGAGCGCATGGAGCAGGTGTTCGCGCTTCTGGTGAAGAGCGCGCTCGCACAACCGAAGGTGTACGTGCACCGCGACTACATGCCGCGCAACCTCATGCTCTCGAATCCCAATCCCGGCGTGCTGGACTTCCAGGACGCGGTGATCGGACCCATCGCCTACGACATGGTTTCGCTCATGCGCGACGCGTTTCTCAGCTGGGACGAGGAGTCGGTGCTCGACTGGAGCGTGCGCTACTGGGAAAAGGCGCGCGCGGCGGATCTGCCGGTCGACGCGGATTTCGGCGAGTTCTGGCGCGCCTTCGAGTGGATGGGCCTGCAGCGGCACCTGAAGGTGCTCGGCATCTTCGCGCGCATCAACTATCGCGACGGCAAGCCCAAGTACCTCGCCGACACGCCGCGCTTCGTTCACTATGCGCGCGACGTTGCCAAAAGGTATTCGGCCCTCGCGCCATTGATCCGGTTGTTGGACGAACTGAAATGCGGGTAATGATTCTTGCAGCGGGCAAAGGCGAGCGATTGCGCCCGCTCACGGACACCGTGCCGAAGGCGATGGTGGAAGTGGGCGGCAAGCCGCTCATCGCCTGGCACCTGGAGCGCCTCGCCGCGGCGGGCTACGGCGAGGCGGTGGTCAACGTCTCGCATCTCGCCGAGCGCATCGTCGAGGGCCTGGGCGACGGCCGGCGCTACGGCATGCGCATCACTTACTCGCGCGAGCGCGAGCCGCTCGAGACCGCCGGCGGAATCGCCAAGGCGCGAGCGCTTCTCGGCGAAGCGCCGTTTCTTCTCGTCAACGCGGACATCTACTGCGAGTTCGACTTTTCGGCCCTGCGCCGCGTTTCGCTCGGCAAGCGGCTGGCCCACCTCGTCCTGGTACCCAACCCGCCGCACCGTAGCGGCGGCGACTTCACGCTGGAGGACGGAACGGTCGGCGACGGCGCCGGGCCGCGCTACACTTACGCCGGCATCGCCGTCATGTCGCCCGCCATGGTCGCCGGCATCGCGCCGGAGAAAAAAGCGCCGCTCGCTCCCCTGCTGTACGACGCCGCGGCCCGGCAGCTCGTGGGCGGCGAGCTCTACCGCGGCATGTGGCAGGACGTCGGCACACGCGAGCGGCTCGCCGAGCTCGAAGGCCACCTCGCCTCTCGAAGAACCGAGCGTTGAAACCGAACGACGCCATTGCGCACCATGTCGAGCGCCGGCGGCGCCTGGCGCAGGCCATCGGCGAGGGCGTGGCGCTCGTGCCGACCGCCCCCGAGCGCCTGCGCAACCGCGACACGCATTTCCCCTACCGCTTCGACAGCCACTTCTATTACCTCAGCGGCTTCGCCGAGCCGGAGGCAGTGCTCGTGCTCACCGCGCAGGGCCGCAGCATCCTGTTCTGCCGCGAGCGCAACGAGCAGCGCGAGATCTGGGACGGGTTTCGCTACGGCCCGCAGGCCGCGCGCGAGCGTTTCGCCTTCGACGAGGCCTACCCGATCGCGGCGCTCGACGAGAAGATGATCGAGCTGCTCGAGAATCAGCCGGCGCTGCACTATCCCGTCGGCGCCGACCCCGAGTGGGACGCGCGCGCCATGCGCTGGCTGAACGCGGTGCGCGCCAAGAGCCGCGCCGGCGTCATGGCGCCCGAGCGGGTGCAGGACGTGCGCGCGGCCATCGACAACATGCGCCTGGTCAAGGATGCGCAGGAGCTCGCGGTCATGCGCCGCGCCGCGCGCATTGCCGGGGCAGCGCACCGGCGCGCAATGCAGGCGACGCGGCCGGGCCGCCGCGAGTACGAGATCGAAGCAGAGCTGCTCCACGAATTCCGCCGCAACGGCGCGCAGTTTCCCGCGTACTCGCCGATCGTCGCCGGCGGGCCGAATGCCTGCGTGCTGCACTACGTATCCAACGACGCCCCGTTGCGCGATGGCGAGCTCCTGCTGATCGACGCCGGCTGCGAGCTCGACGGCTACGCCTCCGACGTCACGCGCACGTTTCCTATCGGCGGCCGCTTCAGCCCGGCGCAGCGCGAGGTGTACGACATCGTCCTCGCCGCCCAGAAGGCGGCAATGGACAAGGTGCGCACCGGCAACGCGTGGAACGAGCCGCACGATGCCGCGGTGCGCGTGCTGGCGCAGGGCATGCTCGACCTCAAACTTCTTTCGGCAAGCCTGGACGAGGTGCTCGAGAAAGAAACCTACAAGCGCTTCTACATGCACCGCACGGGACACTGGCTCGGGCTCGATGTGCACGACGCGGGCGAATACAAGCCCGCCGGGCAATGGCGCGCGCTCGAGCCCGGCATGGCCCTCACGGTCGAGCCGGGGCTCTACATCCGCGCGGCCGACGACGTGCCGGAGCGGCTGCGCAACATCGGCATCCGCATCGAAGACGACGTGGTCGTGACGCGCGACGCCTGCGAAGTGATCACCGCCGAAGCGCCCAAGGGAGTCGCGGAAATCGAAGCGCTGATGCGCGATGCCCGCCCCAGGGACTGACGTCCTCATCCGCGGCGCCGGACCGGTCGGCTGCGCGCTCGCGCTGGCCCTCCAGAGTTCGCATCTGGAAGTGAGGGTTCTCGGGAGAAGCGACACCCAGGCCGCGTTCCGTCCGCTCGCGCTTTCGCACGCGAGCCGCCTGATCCTCGAGCGCCTCGGCGTATGGCGCTCGCTCGAGGCGACGCCGATCGGGACCATCCACGTCTCGCAGCAGGGGGCGTTCGGCCGCGCCGTCATGGACGCGGTCGACGCCGGCGTGCCGGCGCTCGGCTACGTGACCGAGCACTCGGCTCTGATGCCGCTCCTCCACGCCAAGTGCGAAGGATTGTTTGTGGAAAGCGAGGTGCCGGCGCGGTGCGTCGTCCATGCCGAAGGATCGGCGCCGGAGGCGCGACGCAAGCGCTACTCGCAGGACGCGCTGGTCGCGTTGGTGCGCACCGAGCCCGCCTCGGCGGATAGCGCGTTCGAGCGCTTCACGCCGGAGGGGCCGCTCGCGCTGCTGCCGCTCGCCGGGCGCTACGCGCTCGTGTGGAGCTGCCGCCCCGAGCGCGCGGCCGAGCTCGCGCAATGCGCGCCAGAGCTCTTCCTCGACCGGCTCGCCGTCGCGGCGGGGCGCCGGCCCGGCCGGCCGGTGCAAGTCGAGAGCCGCGCGCTGCAGCCGCTCTCGCTGCGGGTGAATCCGGCACGCGTGATGCCGCGCGCAGTCTTCATCGGCAACGCGGCGCAGACGCTGCACCCGGTCGCCGGACAGGGACTCAACCTCGGTCTCCGCGACGCGTGGGATTTGTCAAGAGCCTTTGTCGAATCGCGCGATCCGGGCGACGCAACCGTGTTGGCGCGTTACGCTGCAAGCCGCCGGTTCGATGCGCAGGCGGCGATCCGCGTGACCGACGCGCTCGCCGGCGCGTTCCTCGGCGCGAATCCGCTGGCGCGCGCCGCGCGCGGCGTCGCGCTGACCGCGCTCGATCTGCTTCCCGGCCCGCGACGATTCTTCGCGCGACGCATGATTTACGGGCCCTCCGCGCTGCCGTGAAAAAACAACAGTGATCGCGCTGGACGATTCTTTTTGCCAGGCAAAGCGGATAAAATTCGCTTCCCTGTTTTTCCGGAAGACGCCACGGCCAATGAGAATCGGCGCGCATGTTCTGCGCAGCGGATTGTTCGTCGCTCCGATGGCAGGCATCACCGACCGTCCCTTTCGCCGCCTCGCCCGGCGCTACGGCGCAGCCGTCGCCGTGTCCGAGATGGTGTCTTCGCGGCCCGAGCTGCGCGAGTCGCGCAAGACCCGGCTGCGCGTCGACCACGGCGGCGAAGCGGGCCCCATCGCGGTGCAGATCGCGGGCGCGGAGCCGCAGATGCTCGCCGATGCGGCCCGGCACAACGTCGCCCTCGGCGCGCAGATCATCGACATCAACATGGGTTGCCCGGCGAAGAAGGTCTGCAACGTCTTCGCCGGCTCGGCGCTGCTCGAGGACGAGGCGCTGGTCGCGCGCATCCTCGAGGCGGTGGTGAAGGCGGTCGAGGTGCCCGTGACGCTCAAGATCCGCACCGGGCCCTGCCCGGAGCGGCGCAACGCGCTTTCCATTGCGCGCATCGCCGAGGCGGCCGGGGTGCAAATGCTCGCGATCCACGGCCGCACCCGGGCCTGCGCGTTCCGCGGGCAAGCCGAGTACGCGACCATCGCCGAGGTCAAGTCGCGAGCGCGCATCCCGGTGATCGCCAACGGCGACGTCGAAACGCCCGAGGAGGCAAAGCGGGTGCTGGAGGCGACCGGGGCCGACGGCATCATGGTCGGCCGCGCCGCCCAGGGACGGCCGTGGCTCTTCCGCGAGATCGCGCACTTCCTCGCCACGGGGACGAGCGCCGCGCCGGCGCCGCTCGCCGAGATCCGCGCCGTGCTCCTCGAGCACCTCGAGGGCCTCTACGCGCTCTATGGCGAGGAGCAGGGAACGCGCGTGGCCCGCAAGCACATCGGATGGACGGTGCGCGCGCTGCCTGGCGGCGAGGAGTTCCGCTGCGCGGCGGTTCCCATCGACAGCGCGGTGGCGCAGCATGCCGCAGTGAACGACTATTTCTCCAGGCTCGCCGCATGAACCGACAAAACGAGCTCGCCGACTCGGTCAAGCGATCGCTCGAGCGCTACTTCAAGGACATGGACGGCGAGAAGCCGACCTCCATCTACGACATGGTGCTGAAGAACGTCGAGAAGCCCATGATCGAGATGGTCCTGGCGCAGGCGAAGGGAAACCAGACGCTCGCCGCCCAGATGCTGGGCATCAACCGCAATACGCTGCGCACCAAGATGCAGCAGCTGCGGATCAAAGGGTAGTGTCGAAAGTCCGCAGGGCTCTTCTCAGCGTCTCCGACAAGTCGGGCATCGTCGAGCTTGCGCGCGCCCTGGCCGTCCTCGGGGTCGAGCTCGTGTCCACCGGCGGCACGGCGAAGCTCTTGCGCAAGGAGGGCATCGCCGCCACCGAAGTCTCCTCGTACACCGGCTTTCCGGAGATGCTCGACGGACGCGTCAAGACGCTGCATCCGAAGATCCACGCCGGCCTGCTCGCGCGGCGCGACGATCCGGCCCACGTCGCCGCGCTCGAGGGCGCCGGAATCGGCACTATCGATCTCCTGGTGGTGAATCTCTACCCGTTCCAGGCTGCGGTGGCCGATCCGGAGTGCCGCTTCGAAGACGCGATCGAGAACATCGACATCGGCGGACCGGCCATGCTGCGCTCCGCGGCCAAGAACCACGCCGGGGTCGCCGTGTTGGTCGACCCGGCGGATTATTCGCGGGTGCTGGATGAGATGCGCACGGCGGGCGAAGTGTCGCCGGCGACGCGCTTCGAGCTCGCGGCAAAGGTGTTCGCGCACACGGCGGCGTACGATGGCGCGATCGCCAACTACCTCTCCTCGCTCGACGGCTCGCACGGCCGAAAGGAATATCCGAACGTGCTCAACCTGCAGTTCAAGAAGCTCGAGGACCTGCGCTACGGCGAGAACCCGCACCAGAGCGCGGCCTTCTATCGAGATGAACGGCCCGCCCCGGGTGGCGTCGCCGCCTACCGCCAGGTGCAAGGCAAGGAGCTGTCCTACAACAACATCGCAGATGCCGACGCCGCGTGGGAGTGCGTGAAGAGCTTTACCGACCCGGCCTGCGTGATCGTGAAGCACGCCAACCCGTGCGGGGCCGCGATCGCCGATACGCTCGCTGAAGCGTACGCGAAGGCGTTCAAGACCGACCCGGTGTCGGCCTTCGGCGGCATCCTCGCGTTCAACCGTGCGCTCGACGCGCGCACGGCCGAAGCGCTCGGCGCGCAGTTCGCCGAGGTCGTGATCGCGCCGCGCGTCGAGGCGGAAGCACAAAAGATCTTCGCCAGGAAGGCAAATCTGAGGGTGCTCGAGGTGCCGTTGACCCACGGTGCGCAGGCGCACGACTACAAGCGCGTCGGCGGCGGCCTGCTCGTGCAGACCAGCGACTCTCAGGTGCTCGATCCCAGGGATTTCAAGCTCGTCACGCGGGCGGCGCCGAGCGAAGCGCAGCGCGCGGATCTCGTCTTCGCCTGGTGCGTGGCCAAGTACGTGAAATCGAACGCCATCGTCTTCTGCCGCGACCGAACCACGCTCGGCGTCGGCGCCGGGCAGATGAGCCGGGTCGACAGCGTGCGCATCGCCGCGACGAAGGCGGCGGATGCGGGCGTTTCGCTCAAGGGCTCGGTCGTGGCCTCGGATGCATTCTTCCCGTTCCGCGACGGGCTGGACGCGCTCGCCGAGGCCGGCGCCGCCGCGGTCATCCAGCCCGGGGGCAGCATGCGCGACGCGGAGGTCATCGCGGCCGCGGACGAGCGCGGCGTCGCCATGATCTTCACCGGCGTGCGGCACTTCCGCCACTGACATGAAGCTCCTCGTGATCGGGTCGGGCGGACGCGAGCACGCCATCGCCTGGAAGCTCGCGCAGAGTCCCAAGGTGCAGAAGGTGTTCGTCGCTCCCGGCAACGGCGGCACGGCGCGCGAGAGCGGCCTCGAGAACGTCGCGCTCTCGGAGGTCGCCGATCTGGTCGCCTTCGCGAAGAAGGAAGGCATCTACCTCACGGTGGTCGGCCCCGAGGCGGCGCTCGCCGCGGGCGTGGTGGATGCCTTCCGCGACGCGGGCCTCAAGATCTTCGGTCCGACTCGCGCCGCGGCGCAGCTCGAGTCGTCCAAGGACTTCGCCAAGGCGTTCATGGTGCGCCACAACATCCCGACCGCGCTGTATCGCACGTTCCAGAGCGCCGATCTCGCCAAGGCGTTCGTGGCGAAGCGTGGCGCGCCCATCGTCGTCAAGGCCGACGGCCTCGCGGCGGGAAAGGGCGTGGTGGTGGCCGCGAGCGTGGAGGAGGCGCAGGCCGCGATCGAGCGCATGATGAACCAGAAGAGCCTCGGCGAAGCGGGCGCGCGGGTGGTAGTCGAGGAGTTCCTGCAGGGCGAGGAAGCGAGCTTCATCGTTATGAGCGATGGCGCGAGCGTACTGCCGCTCGCCACGAGCCAGGACCACAAGCGCTTGCGCGACGGCGACGAGGGTCCCAACACCGGCGGCATGGGCGCGTATTCCCCGGCGCCGATCGTCACGCCCAAGATCCACGCCCGGGTGATGCGCGAGATCATCCAACCCGCCATCCAGGGGATGGCGCAGGACGGCCTCCCCTACAGCGGCTTCCTGTACGCCGGCCTGATGATCGACAAGGCCGGCAATCCGAAGACGATCGAGTTCAACTGCCGCCTCGGCGACCCGGAGACCCAGCCGATCCTGCTGCGGCTCAAGTCCGACCTGCTCGAGCTCGTCGAGCGCGCGCTCGCCGGCAGCCTTTCGCGGGTGGAGGCGGCCTGGGACCGCCGCGCGGCGCTCGGTGTCGTGCTCGCCGCGCACGGCTATCCAGACGATCCGCGCAAGGGCGACCCGATCACAGGGATTCCGGTGCCGGCGGACGATTGCAGGGTGTTCCACGCCGGGACCCGCGCGGAGGGCAAGACCCTCGTCACGAACGGCGGCCGGGTGCTGTGCGCCACCGCGCTCGGCGACTCGGTGAAGATGGCCCGCACACGCGCGTACGAGGCGGTGGAGCGCATCCGCTTCGACGGCATGCAGTACCGCAAGGACATCGGCCACCGCGCCATCAAGCGCGCCTGACATGGACACCGGCACCGTCAGCGATTATTTCGTTGGCCTGCAACAGGACATCGTCGCGCGCCTTGAGGGGGTCGACGGCAGCGCCTTCAAAACCGACGAATGGAAGCGCGCCGAGGGCGGCGGCGGGGTCACGCGCGTGATCGAAAATGGGGCGCTGTTCGAGCGCGGCGGAGTGAACTTCTCCCGCGTGAAAGGCAGCGAGCTCCCGGCGTCGGCGACCGCCGCGCGACCGCAGCTCGCCGGGCAGGCCTGGGAGGCGATGGGCGTTTCGCTCGTGCTGCACCCGTCGAACCCCTATTGCCCGACGGTCCACCTCAACCTGCGCTTCTTCGCCGCAAGCGACACCTGGTGGTTCGGCGGCGGCATGGACCTCACGCCCTACTACGGCTTCGAGGAGGACGCGCGCCACTTTCACTTGCGCTGCAGGCAGGCGCTCGAGCCGTTCGGGCCCGAATACTATCCGCGCTTCAAGTCCTGGTGCGACCGCTACTTTCACCTGAAGCATCGCGACGAGCCGCGCGGCATCGGCGGCATCTTCTTCGACGACCTCGCCGAGCGCGATTTCGATTTTTCCTTCCGCCTCGCGCGCTCGGTGGGCGACGCCTTCTTACCCGCCTACCTCCCGATTCTGGAGAGAAGGAAAGGAACGGCGTTCGGAGAACGGGAAAGAAGCTTCCAGCTCTACCGCCGAGGGCGTTACGTCGAGTTCAACCTGGTGTACGACCGCGGCACGCTGTTCGGCCTGCAATCGGGCGGCCGCACCGAGTCGATCCTGATGTCGATGCCGCCGCACGCCGCCTGGCGCTACGACTGGAAGCCCGCGCCGGGCTCCCCCGAGGAAAAGCTTTACACGGACTTCCTCAAGCCGCGCGACTGGGCCTGAGCCGGAGGCGACTTTCCCGCGGCGGGACAAACGTCACCGACCCGCGCCGTGCCCTCCGGTAGGCTGGCGGACAAACAAAAAGGGAGGGTGGCATGCGCAGCTTCCTCGCACCAATCCTGCTGGCGGTCCTATTGGCTACCGGGAACGGGTGCTCCAGCACGGTGCTTGTCAGCGTGCCGCCGCGCGTCGATCTGAAGGGGTACGGTACGCTCGGCGTGGTCGATTTCACGTCCAACTCGGGCGGCGCCGGCGGCGCGCGCGCGACGCAGCAGCTCCAGGAGCAGATCCAGGCAGCGCAGCCGGGAACGCGGTTTATCGAGCTCGGCAGCCGCGAGGCGGTGCTCGCCGCGGTGGGACGCAATCAGCTCGATGCGGATGCCGCGAAGCGCATCGGAAAGCGGTACGGCGTCGATGCGGTGTTTCTCGGCGAGATCGCCTACTCCGATGCAAAGACCGACATCCGGGTCAACGACCTCACCAAGCTCGACGCCGGCCTGCGCAGCGAGGTGCTGGGCGACATTTCCGCCCGGCTCGTGGAGACCGCGAGCGGGGCGAGCGTGTGGAGCAACTCCGGCTGGGTACGCAGGCAAGTCGGCCGCGTCAACGTGTCCGAGCAAGGCATCAGCGCCTCGATGACGAAGTCGGACCCGCGCGAGGAGATGGTGCCGGCGCTGGTGTACCAGATCACGCACGACTTCCGCCCGACTACGGAGCGTCGGCCGGCGAAGTAGCCGCGCTCAGGCGAGCTCGGCGGCGCGGCGGTAGAGCTGCTGGGCGTCGGTGCTCTGCCCGAGGCGCTCGGCAAGGCGCGCGAGCTCGAGGTACACGGAGCGGGTTTCCTCGAACGAGACGCTCGCTTCGAGAAAGCTCCGCGCCTTGCCCCATAGCCCGGCATGGGCGCACAGGCGCCCAAGCGTGGCGAGGAGCTGGGCGTCCCGCGCGTGCTCGAGAAGCCAGCTTTCGGCGCGCTCGATCCGCTCGCGCGCCTCGGCGGCCTTCGCTTCCTCTCCCATTTCGGCGGGCAGCTCGGCGTAAAGCGCGACGAGCGGCGGCGACCATTCCGCCGCCAGCGCGCGCTCGAGAATCTCGCGTGCCATGGAACCCTTGCCGAGCTGGTTGGCGTGCCGTGCGGCGGCAACGGCGATGCGGGGATGGACCCGGTCTTTCGCCTCGATGCCGCGCCAGCGGCGCTCGAACGCGCCCTCGTCGGCCGCCGAGCGCCCGAGCAGCTCGACCATGGCCTGCACCTTGTATTCCTCCGCGAGGGCGGGCGCGATCGCGTCGCGCTTGCCGAGCTGGGTCGCCAGGCGCAGGACCTCGTCCCAGGCGCCGGCGCCGCGCTCGGCGCGCAGCAGCATGCGCGTCGTCGCGATCTGCTTCGGCCGGACGCTGTGCAGGTTGCGCAGCGCGTCGCGTGCGGTGGCGAAGTCGCGATCCTCGAGCGCCAGCTCCGCGCGCGTGGCGAGGGACGCGCTGTGCATGCGCTCGCCCTGCGCGTCGGCGCGGTCCAGCCAACGGTCGCGACGCTGGAAGTCGCGCAGCTGGTGGGCCGAGCGGGCCGCGAGGAGCGCCGCGAGCGCGGGAGCCGATCCGCCCTCGAAGGCAACCGCCGCCTCCTTCTCCGCGCGTGAATAGCGGCCCTCGTAGTACGCCTGCAGCGCGCTCGAGAGCGCGGCGTGCGCGCGTTCCCGGCGGCGCCGTGCCCGGTAGCTGCGCACATACGCGGGCAGCGACAGCGCGTGGCCGAGCAGGCGAATGAGCGCGTACAGCAGGCCAAAGCCGGCCACCAGCGCGATGGCGAAGAACAGCATCGAGACTTCGACCCGGTAGGGCGGATAGATCAGCAGGACGTAGCCCGACTCGATCCTTCCGACGATCACCAGGGCCACGGCCGCCGCGAACACCACGAGCAGCCAGAACAGCGATCTCATTCCCGGCTACTCATCCGGCGCACCTCATCCGGGCTGTCGCTCCCGGCGCGACTTGTAGCCGCGCACCGCCTCGAGGCTCTCGTTGATGCTGGGCAGCTCGAAGCTGACCGTGGTGGAGGAGAGCTGCTTAAGCTGGTTGAGAGCGTCGGCGGTCTGCTTGGAGCGCGGATCGAAGTAGCGCTGGATCCAGCGCTGCGCCATGCGCAGGTCTTCGCGGTAGCCGGCCTCGTCGCGCGCGAGGAGCGACAGCCGTGCGTTCAGCAGGCGCAGCCGCAGGTTCTCGCGCACGAAGTACGCCTGCGACGGCGGCAGCAGCGGCGGCTCGGCGTTGCCCACTTGCCGCACTACGACCAGCTGTCGCAGCTCGTTCCAGACCTCGGTGGAGAGCCGCGACCAGAAGCCGCGCCCTTCGGCGGCGGCCGCATCCTTCGCCGGCGGGCCGGGCTCGGCGCGCTCGTCGAAGGCGAGCGGCAGCTTGTCGACCTGCGCCGCGAGGCTGTCGAGGCGCATCGTCATGCCCGCGAGATCGAGGGTCGGAAGGGTCTTCAGCCGGTCGATGTCGCGTGCCAGGGCGCGCCGGATCGGGATGAACTGCGGCCGGTCGGCTCGCGCCAGGCGTTGCTCCGCGAGCTGCAGCGCGAGGAGCGCAGCGCGCACGTTGCCGGCGAGCTGGAGCTGCTGCGAGGCGATGGCGAGCACTTGCTCGATCTCGGCGAGCTGCCATTCGTCCCGGTTGCGCGAAAGCTCCTGGTACAGCGCTTCGAGCGCGAGCTGCTGGCTCTGCGACTCGGCGAGGCGCGCCTCGAGCTGCGCGAGCTTGGTCCGGGTTTCGCGCTGCGCCTCTTCCGACTGGCGCGCCACGCTGCGCGCCTCGCGGGCGACGGCCTCGATGTCGCGCAGGCGGCGCGCCACATCCTGCTGGGTGGCGTCGATGCGCTGCCGCGCGTCGAGCCAGAACACCGTGGCGAGCGCGGCGGCAAGGAGGATGGCGCAGAGCAATAGCCAATTGGTCCGCGACCTGCGCGGCCGGGGAAGTTCCGGCGCCTGCTGCTGTTCCTGCTTCGTTTCCTGGCTGTCGTCCATACTGCGGGAGCGGAAGTATGCCACCAGCGCTTCGGCGGTTTCCTCGTCGCCGGAGCCCGCCACGATGAGCTCGGAAATGCCGGCCTCGCGGGCGCGCTCGGCGACGCGGGCGTGGTTGACGAAGACCGGCTTGGCCGCGAGGCGCGGGACGCCGAGGAGCGTGATGAGGTTGTCGAGGCTGGCCGACGACGACACGGTTACCGCATCGACCTCGCCGCGGTCCCACGCTGCGATGAGCGGCGCCATGTCGCCGTGCGGCAGCACTCTTCGGTAGCACTCCAGATACTCGGTGCGCGCCCCGCGCGCCGCCAGCGTCTCGGCAAGCAGCTCGCGGCCGCCCTCGCCACGCACGATCAGGATGCGCTTGCCGGCCACGTCGTGGAGCTCCGGAAGCGCGAGCAGCGCCTCGCTGTCGGCGCCGTCTTCGGGCGCAAGCACGCGCCGCGCGCCCAGCGCCTGCAGCGCGCGCCGGGTGCCGCTGCCGACGGCCGCCAGCGCGATATCGGCGTGGCGGATTCGCTCGAAAGCGCAATCGACCGCCGTCGGGCTCACGAACACCGCCAGATCGAGCTCTTCGAGGCTCGGCAGCGGCCGCTCGGGCAGCCGCTCGATCTCGATCGCCGGGAACACGATCGGACGGCCGCCGGCCGCCGACACGAGCGCAGCGAGCCGCTCCGCCTGCCCGGCGGGGCGGGTGACGACGATGCCTCGGCCCTGGAGCGGTTTACGTGCCAAGCGTCGACAGGATTTCGCTCGCGCCCTGGCGACGCAGCTCGGCCACGGCGTCGGCCGCGACCGCGGCGGGATCGGCCGCCCGGCAGTCGGCGCGCGCGATGCGCCGGCCGTCGACCGAGGCGACGAGGGCACGCAGCCTCAGCTGGGTGCCGGCCTCCTCGGCGTACGCGCCCAGCGGGACGGCGCAGCTTCCGCCCAGCGCCCGGCTGACTCCCCGCTCAGCCTGCACGCAGCGCGCGGTCGCCGCATCGTTCAGCGGCTCGAGCAGCGAGGCCACTTCGCCGCTCGCGGCGAGACATTCGATGCCGAGCGCGCCCTGGCCGGGGGCCGGAAGGCTGTCGTCCACGTCCAGGCGTGAACGAATGCGCGAGGCGAGCCCCAGGCGCACGAGGCCCGCCACCGCGAGGATGATCGCGTCGTACTCGGCGCGATCGAGCTTGGCGAGCCGCGTCTCCACGTTGCCGCGCAGCAGCTTCAGCTCGAGCTGCGGGTAGCGCTCGGCGATCTGCGCAGCCCGGCGAAGGCTCGACGTACCGACCACACCGCCTTTCGGCAGGGAGGCGAGGGTTTCGAAAGATTTCGAAACCAGGGCATCACGCGGGTCTTCTCGCGCCATGACCGCAGCCAGGACGAACCCGGGCGGCAGGTCGGCGGGGACGTCCTTCACGGAATGCACCGCGAGGTCGGCGCGCCGGTCGGCGAGCGCGTTCTCGAGCTCCTTCACGAACAGTCCCTTGCCCCCCGCCTGGTCCAGGCGCCGGTCGAGGATTTCGTCACCGCGCGTGGAGAGCGGCAGGAGCTCCACTGCGAGCCCTGCGTGCAACGCCTCCAGGCGCTGCTTCACGTGTTCCGCCTGCCAAAGCGCGAGCCGGCTGCGCCTCGTGGCGATGACGAGGCGCCTCATTTCTCCGCCACCAGCTCGCGCAGCGCCGGCCATTGGCGCCGGCTCACGGGCAGCTTTTCCTCCAGCCCGTCGAGCACCACGACCCAATGCGGCTCGTCGTCGCCGTCGGCACCGCGCTCGAAGCCGCGAATCGCTGCGCGCGACACGAGGCAGTTGCGATGGATGCGCACGAAGCTCGTCGCGAACTCCCGCTCCAGGGACACCAGAGGCTCTTCGATCAGGTGCTCGCGGTTGCGGGTGCGCAGGGTGACGTATTTCTGCTCGGCGCGCAGGAAAATGATCTCGCGCACCGGCACCAGCACGATGCGATTGCGCTCCGAGACGGAGATGTACTCGCGCGCTGTCTGGGCAGCCTTCGCCAGCTGCTCGCGGTCGGGAACGGTCGCTTTTTTCAGCGCCGCCGCGAGGCGCTCGGCGCGCACCGGCTTCAACAGGTAGTCGAGCGCGTTCAGCTCGAACGCGTCCACCGCGTGCCGCTCGTGCGCGGTCACGAACACGACGGTCGGCGCCTCGGTAAGGGAAGTGAGATGGCGCGCCACCTCGAGCCCGCCCATGCCGGGCATCTGGATATCGAGCAGCAGCAGCTCGGCACCGCTCTCCGGCAACCGCTCGAGCGTCTCGAGCCCGTTGCGCGCCTCGCCCACCACCGACGTGGGGACCTCTTCGGCGATGTCGCCCAGCAGCTCCTTAAGCCGCTCGCGCGCCGGCTCCTCGTCGTCCGCGATGAAGACCTTGATCATGCCCCTTCCGATCGGTATGGCATTTCGACCTCGACCCGGTAGCGGCGGCCGTCCGCGCTCGTCTCGATGCGCGCCTCGGCGTCGAAGAAGAGCGCCAGGCGCTCGCGGATATTCTCGAGCGCCATCCGGTTGCCTACGCGGCGCTGCTGGTCGGCGACGTAGGGATTCTCGATGCGGGCGAGTACCCGGTCGCCGCGCCGCTCGATGCGCACGAGCACCTCGCCCGTCGCCGTGCCGGGCTCGACCCCGTGGAATACCGCGTTCTCGAGCAGCGGCTGCAGCACGAGCGGCGGCAGCAGCGCGTCGATCGGGGCACTCTCGAGCTGCCACGTGATGCGCAGGCGCTCGCCAAGGCGGAGCTGCTCGATTCCGGCGTAGCGCTCGAGCAGCGAGATTTCGTCCGCCAGGCGCACGAACTGCCGCGGCTCCGACATCAGCGTTCGAAACACGTCGGCGAGGTCCTCCAGGGCGCGCTCGGCGCGCTTCGGGTCGCGCCGGATCAGCGACAGCACCGCGTTCAGGCTGTTGAACAGGAAGTGCGGCCGGATGCGCGCCTGGAGCGCCTGCAGGCGCGCCTCCACGAGCGCCGGCGAGCCCGCCTTGGCGAGAAGCCTCAGGTAGCCGAGCAGCCCTACGGCGACGAGCGCGGCCAGGGCGAGCGCGGCGGCGAGCGACGGCGTCGGCTCTGCGGGAAGCCGCACCACGAGCGCCTGGTAGAGGGCGACCAGGACGAGCACGATGCCGACCACGGCGCCGCAGCCGGACCAGTATGGCAGGCGCGCGAGCAGCGGGGACAGCGCGGCGAGCGCGAGCAGCTCGACGAGCAGCAGCGGCTCGAGGTATGCCGCGGTGCTCATGAACTGATCGAGCGCGGCCCCGGGATACGGCGCGGCAAACAGCACGCCGGCCGCCGCCAGGGCGTTCACCGCGACCAGCACGCGCGCCATCACGCCCAGGTTGCGGAAATCCGGCAGCAGGTCCGGATAGGCGGATTGCCCTATACTCGCCATAGTCGCGTTGGGGTCTTCAACCGCATTCTGTGACCGTATTTTGTGCCAAAAAAAGAAAAAACCCGGTGGTCGGGTCGATTCAAGGAGCCGGTCGACGAGCAGGTCAAGCGCTTCACCGCATCGGTCGCCTTCGACCGGCGCCTCGCGAAGTATGACATCGAAGGCTCGCTCGCCCATGCCCGGATGCTGGCCGCGGCCGGCATCCTGCCGCGGCGCGACCTCGCGGCGATCGAGCGCGGTCTCGGCCGCGTGCGGCGCGAGATCGAGGCGGGCCGGTTCGAGTGGTCGCTCGACGCCGAGGACGTGCATCTCAACATCGAGCGCCGCCTGATCGCGCTTGTCGGCGACGCCGGCAAGCGGCTTCACACCGCGCGCTCGCGCAACGACCAGGTGGCGACCGACCTGCGGCTGTGGCTGCGCGACGAGATCGACCAGATCGTGAAGCGTATCGTGGCGCTCGAGCGCGCGCTGCTGGAGCAGGCGCGGCGCCACGCCGGCCTCGTCATGCCCGGTTTCACCCACCTGCAGGTGGCGCAGCCGGTGACCTTCGGCCATCACCTGCTCGCCTACGTCGAGATGCTCGAGCGCGATCGCGAGCGGCTCGGCCAGGTCCGTTCGCGGGTGAACCGGATGCCGCTCGGCGCGGCGGCGCTCGCCGGCACCAGCTTCGACATCGACCGCAAGCGGGTCGCGCGCGAGCTCGGCTTCGAAGGCCTGGCGGAGAACTCGCTCGACGCGGTGTCGGATCGCGATTTCGCTATCGAGTTCTGCGCCGCCGCGGCGCTCGTCATGGTGCACCTCTCCCGCATTTCCGAGGAGCTCGTGCTGTGGACGAACCCGCGCTTCGGCTTCGTGCGCCTGCCCGATCGCTACTGCACCGGCTCCTCGATCATGCCGCAGAAGAAGAATCCCGACGTGGCCGAGCTCGTCCGCGGCAAGAGCGCGCGCGTGATCGGCGCCACGGTGGCGCTCATGGCGCTCATGAAGGGCCAACCTCTTGCTTACAACAAGGACAACCAGGAGGACAAGGAGCCGCTGTTCGACGCGGTCGACACGGTGAAGGCCTCGCTCTCGGTGTTCGCCGGGATGGTGGCCGGGATGCAGCCGGTGCCGCGCGCGATGCGCGCGGCGGTGCTCGAAGGCCACGCCACCGCTACCGATCTCGCCGACTACCTCGTGCGCAAGGGCTTGCCTTTCCGCGACGCCCACGAGGCGGTCGCCCGCGCCGTGCGCGAGGCCGAGCGGCAGGGCGTCGACCTCGCCGCCCTGCCGCTTTCGAAGCTGAAGGGCTTTTCGAAGGAAATCGGCGCGGACGTAAAGCGCGTGCTGACGCCCGAAGGCTCGGTGGCCGCGCGCAACCATGTCGGCGGAACGGCGCCGCCGCAGGTTCGCGCCGCCATCGCACGCGCTCGCAAACGACTGCCGAGATAGCCGCGCCCGTGGAGCACGTCGCCAACTATCCCGTCATTCGCAAGCTCGGCGAAGGCGCCACCTCGGAAGTGTTCCTGTGCCAGGACCCGTTCCGCGGGCGCGAGGTCGCGGTCAAGCGCATTTTCCCGGAGGCGCTGCGCGACCCCATGCGCGGCCGCGTGTTCCGCAAGCTCTTCTTCACCGAGGCGTCGCTCGCGGGCAAGCTCGAGCACCCCCACATCGCCCAGATCTTCGACGCGGGCATCGGCGAGGATTCGGGCTACATCGTGATGGAATATGTCCCGGGCGGCACGATGGAGCGCTTCTGCGCCCCGGACTCCCTGCTGCCGGTGGAGCAGGTGCTCGAGATCGCCTTCAAGTGCGCGCGCGCCCTGTCCTTCGCCCACGCCCGGGGCGTGACGCACCGCGACATCAAGCCCGGAAACATCCTCTACGCGACCGAGCCCACCGATGTGCGCATCGGCGACTTCGGCCTCGCCATCAACATGGGCTCGGAGACGACCCAGGTGACCGGGGTGGGCTCGCCGGCCTACATGTCGCCCGAGCAGATCCGCGACGAAGTGGTCGATCACCGCACCGACCTCTACTCGCTCGGTGTCGTCATGTATCAGATGCTCTCCGGCACCCTGCCCTACCGCGGCGGCAACAAGTTCAGCATCATCTTCCAGATCACCCAGTACGAGCCGCCGCCGCCCTCGGGCCACCGCCGCGGGGTGACGGAATCGCTCGACCGCGTGGTGCGCCGCGCGATGCAGAAGGACCCGGCGCAGCGCTACCAGAGCGGCGACGAGCTGGCGGAGGACCTGATCGAAGTGATGCGCACCGGAATGGGCGAGCGGCCCCGCGGCGAGCTCGGCGATGCCGACAAGTTCGTGGCGTTGCGCAACATGCGGTTCTTCTCGGCCTTCGCCGATCCGGAGCTATGGGAAGTGGTGGCGCTGGGTTCCTGGAGGCGCATCCCGGCCGGCGCAGCCATGGTGCGGGAAGGCGAGCACGGCGACTTCTTCTGCATGGTGGTCCAGGGCGAGGCGCGCGTGACGAAAAACAAGAAGCTTCTCTCCGTGCTCGGCCCGGGCCAGTGCTTCGGCGAGATGGCCTACCTTTCGGTCGCCGGCCACGAGCGCGGCGCCACCGTGACCGCGGCACGCGACTCCGTGATCATGCAGGTGAAGGTGGGCGATCTCGGCAAGGCCTCGGCCGACTGCCGCAGCAAGTTCGACCGCGCCTTCATCGGCATCCTGGTCGAGCGCCTGAACCTTGCCAATACCCGCCTCACTTCGGGTTGATCTCGGGATCGAAGACGCGGAGCGCGTCGCGGGCGGCTGCATCCACGACTGCTACCGCGTCCGCATCGCCGGCGCCACCCGCTTCCTGAAGACCAATTCCGAGGATCACGCGGACGCATTCGCGGCGGAGGCGGACGGCCTCGCCGCCTTGCGCTCGGCCGGCGTGCGTGCCCCCGAAGCTTTTTCACACGGGATCGCGCCAGGCCGAGCGTACCTGGTCATGGAATACCTCGACCTGAATGGCCGAAGAGACTTCGCCGCGCTCGGGCGCATGCTGGCGGGCGCGCACCGCAAGCCGGGACCGCGCTTCGGATGGCAGCGCGACAACTACATCGGCGCCACGCCCCAGGGGAACGGCTGGTCCGACGACTGGAGCGGATTCTGGATGGAGCGCCGCATCCGGCCGCAGATCGAGCTCGCTCGGCGCAACGGCTTTGATCTGGCCTTACCCGGAACTTCAATCCTGAAAGGTCATGAACCGCAGCCATCCTTGCTCCACGGCGATCTGTGGTCCGGCAATGCCGGCTTCGCCGTTGCAGGCCCGGTGGTGTTCGATCCTGCGGTGTACTACGGCGACCGCGAGGCCGACCTGGCGATGACGGAGCTGTTCGGCGGATTCCCGCGCGAGTTCTACGAGGCCTACGACAAGGCCTGGCCGCTCGACCAGGGCTATGAACGGCGCAAGCCCATGTACAACCTGTACCACCTGCTCAACCACCTCAATCTGTTCGGCGGCGGCGGCTACCTCGGCCAGGTCGAATCGACGCTGCGGCTCTTTTGCTAGTTCTGCAGGGCGGTATCGAGAAACGCGAGCACGTCTCGACCCCACACCGCCTCGCCGCGCCCGCAGAAGCCGCCGTGTCCGTCGCGCACCGAAGCGCCGTAGGGCGGGTAGATCGCCAGCTTGTGCGGCTTGCCCAGCTTGCCGAGCTCCTTCGCCAAGGCATGGCTCGGGCTAAGGTCGTAGTCGTTCTCCGCTTGCACGAACATGACCGGCACGGTGGCGCTTCTTACCGCGGCGAGCATTCTCTGCTGGAGCGCTACGGAATGGCGCCAGGTCTGCGCGCCGCCGGCAAAGTCGATCGCCGCGCGGAAGCTCGCCTTGCCGTCCGCGCCGGCCTCGAGCGCGAGGACGGTCTGGATTCCTCCGTAAGAACAGCCGGCGAGCGCGATTTTTTGGGGATCGACCCCTGGCAGGCGCTTCAGATAGTCCAATGCCGCGAGCTGGTCTTGCAGATGCAGCTCCTGCAGCGCGACGACCCCGTTCGCACCGCTGTTGTATAGCGTGTCGACCTCGGGATCGCGCGGCGAGCGCCCGTGGCTGCGCCGATGGGGGACGAAGAAGACGTAGCCGTTGTCGCTGAAGAACCGCCCCAGCTCCGGCTTCCAGCCGGGCCGCTGCTCGCTGCCGTGGTTGTAGAGGATGGCGCGGAATGGTCCGCCGCCGGCGGGCCGGTAGATGAATCCGTGAAGCGCGAGCCTGCCGCTGGGGAAGGAAACTTCTTCAGGCTCCGCGGCGGCAGCCGCCGCGGCAACGAAGCAGAGCGCGAGCGCCCAGCGAGCCGTGCGCTACGCCTTCTGCAGCTCGGCCAGCAGCTTCTGCAGCTCGCCCGACTGGTACATCTCGCGCATGATGTCGGAGCCCCCGACGAATTCGCCGTTGATGTAGAGCTGCGGAATGGTCGGCCAGTTGGCGAATTCCTTGATGCCTTGGCGGATCTCCGGGTCGGCGAGCACGTTCACCGAGTGGAACTCGCCGACGCCGCAGGCGTTGAGCACCTGCACCGCGAGCGCGGAAAAGCCGCACTGCGGCATCTGCGGCGTGCCTTTCATGAAGAGCACTACCGGGTGGCTCTCGACCTGCTGCTTGATGCGCTGTTGGGTATCCATAGGGGTCATTTTACCTGTCCCCCCGAGACCCGGGGGATACCGGCCAAATCGGGCCAGGTGGCGACCTCTTCAAGGCCTTTTTCCGTCAGGAGCGAGCGAACGGCCACATCCTGTCCGACGCCGTGCTCGAGCATGAGCCATCCCCCGGGAACGAGGTGGGACGGCGCGGCCGCCACGATCTCCCGGATGGCCGCCAGAGCATCCCGTCCCGCCACCAGCGCGGCTGCCGGCTCGAACGCCAGGTCGGCGAGGTGCGGGTCGCCTTCGGCAACGTAGGGCGGGTTCGAGACGATGAGGTCGAAGCGCTCGCCGGCAAGCGGCGCGAGCCAGCGGCCATGCCGGAAGTCGATGTCCAGGTTGAAGCGCGCCGCGTTTTTCCTGGCCACCACCAGGGCCGCGGCGCTCGCCTCGATCGCGACCACGCGCGCCCGCGGCCGTTGGTGCTTGAGCGCCAGCGCGATCGCCCCGCTTCCCGTGCCCAGGTCGGCGACGGAGGAAAATTCGCGCTGCAGGGAAAGCTCGACCAGCAACTCGGTCTCCGGTCGCGGGATCAGCACCGCGGGATTGACCGACAGCTCGAGGCCGTAGAACTCCTTGCGCCCGAGGATGTAGGCCACCGGCTCGCCGCTCTTACGTCTGTGAATGAAGTCGTGGAACCGGTTTTCGGCTTCGGCCGCGAGACAGCGCTCGGGGAAAGCGACCACGCTGGTGGTGGAGAAACCGGTCGCTGCGGCAAGCAGCAGCCTAGCCTCGCGCGCGTCGATGGAGGCGGTGCGAAGCGCGTCCGCGACCGTCAAGCCGCTTCTTCGGCGAGCTGCGCGAGCTGCTCGGCCTGCTGCTCGGCGGAGAGCGCGTTGATGATCTCGTCGAGCTCGCCGTCCATGATGCGGTCGATCTTGTACAGGGTCAGGTTGATGCGGTGGTCGGTCACCCGGCCCTGCGGGAAGTTGTAGGTGCGGATGCGCTCGGAGCGGTCGCCCGAGCCGATGAGCGACTTGCGCGTCGAGGCGGTCTTGGCCTGCTGCTCACGCTCCTGCTTGTCGCGGATCTTGGCCTTCAGCACGCTCAGCGCCTTCTCGCGGTTCTTGTGCTGCGAGCGCGAATCCTGGCACTCGACCACGATGCCGGTTGGCAGATGCGTGACGCGGATCGCGGACTCGGTCTTGTTGACGTGCTGGCCCCCAGCGCCCGAGGCGCGGAAGGTATCGATGCGCAACTCCGCCGGGTTGAGCACCACGTCGTCGACGGCATCGGCCTCGGGCAGGACGGCGACGGTGCACGCCGAGGTGTGGATGCGTCCCTGCGCCTCGGTCTCGGGTACGCGCTGCACGCGATGTCCGCCCGATTCGAACTTGAGCTTCGAGTAGGCGCCCTGGCCGACGATGCGCGCGATGACCTCCTTGTAGCCGCCGAGCTCGGAAGGGCTCTCGGAGATGATCTCGACCTGCCAGCGCTGGCGCTCGGCGTAGCGCGCGTACATGCGGAAGACCTCGCCGGCGAAGAGCGCCGACTCATCGCCGCCCGCGCCCGCTCGCACCTCGAGGAAGGTGTTGCGCTCGTCGTTCGGGTCCCTGGGCAGCAGCGCCTTCTGCAGCTCGCCTTCGAGCCGCTCCATTTCGGCGCGCGAATTCTTCAGCTCTTCGGCGAGATCGAGCTCGCGCGCCGCCTCGGCGTCACCCTCGGCCTTGCGGTAGTTTTCGTACAACGCCACCAGGTTCGAGAGCTCGGCGCGCTCGCGCGAGAGCTTCCTGAACTGGTCCATGTCGCGCGTGGCGTTCTCGGACGCGAGCAGCCCGTCCAGGTCGGTGAGGCGCCCGACCAGGCTGTCGAGCTTCGACCGCAGCGTGGTTTTCACTTGATGCGAAAGAGCCGCGAGAGAGTTTCGACCAGGATGCGGCCTTCGTCCCCGGCGGCCTCGTTCAGCGCCTGCGTCGGCGCGTGCAGCAGCTTGGCGGTGAGCCCCTGCGACAGCGACTCGAGCACCGCGGCCGGGTCGTCGCCGCGCTGCAGGGCGCGCAGCGCGCGCTCGAGCTCCTGGCGCCGTGCCTGCTCGCCATGCTCGCGCAGCGCGCGGATCAGCGGCACGTTCTCCCGCGCCTGCATCCAGCGCATGAACTGGCCGACCTGGGTTTCAATGATCACCTCGGCCTGATCCACCGCCGAGCGGCGGGCGTCGCGGTTCTCGGAGACGATCTGCGCGAGATCGTCCAGCGTGTACAGGAACACGTCGTCGAGCTCGCCCGCCTCAGGCTCGATGTCGCGCGGCACCGCGAGGTCCACCATGAACATCGGCCGGCGCCTGCGCGCGCGCAGCGCCCGCTCGACCAGGCCCTTGCCGAGGATGGGCAGCGACGAAGCGGTGCAAGAAACAACGATGTCGTACTCGTGCAGCCGCTCGGGGAGGCCCTTGAGCTCGATCGCCTCGCCGTTGAAGCGGTGCGCGAGCCGCTCGGCGCGCTCCGCTGTACGGTTGGCGACCGCGAGACGCGCAGGCGCCTGGGCGGCGAAATGGGTCGCGCACAGCTCGATCATCTCGCCGGCCCCGATGAACAGCACCTTCTGGTCCTTGAGGCTGGGGAAGATCCGCGCCGCGAGCCTCACCGAAGCGGCGGCCATCGACACGGTGGCTGCGCCCACGCTCGTGGTGCTGCGGACTTCCTTCGCCACCGCGAAGGTGCGCTGGAACAGCTTGTGCAGCAACGTGCCCAGGGTCCCGGCGGATTCGGCCGCACGCGCCGCCTCCTTCATCTGCCCCAGGATCTGCGGCTCGCCGAGCACCATCGAATCGAGCCCCGAGGCAACGCGGAACGCGTGGCGCACCGCCTGCTCCTGCGGCAGCGTGTAGAGGTAACGCCCGAGCTCGGTTGGATCGAACCGGTGGTAGCGCGCAAACCACTCGGCGGCGGCGGCGGGTGGTGACCGGCCGGCGGCAAGGTAGAGCTCGGTGCGGTTGCAAGTGGACAGGATCGCCGCTTCTCCGGCGAGGTCGGTGCGCAAAGCCCCCAGCGCGTCGCGCAGCCGTTCGACGTGAAAGACCACCCGCTCGCGCACGTCGAGGGGCGCGGTGTGGTGGTTGAGGCCGAGCGCGAAGAGCGACATTGTGGCGAGCTAAGTGCCTAGATTATAGGCACATAACCGCCAGAATCCCTCCGGGGGAGCTCTCCTCTAGCCCGCCGGCGGGCTCAAGGATGGCCCGGGCCGGCCATCTTCTGCATCGCCTGCTTCATTTCCTCTGGCGTTACGTCGCGCACATGCGTGCCGACCGACCAGTGGTGGCCGAAGGGATCTTCGATCTTCCCGTAGCGATCGCCCCAGAACTGCTCCTCGACCGGCATGGTGACTTTTGCGCCGGCTTTCTGCGCGCGGGCAACGAACGCATCGGCATCGTCGACGTAGAGGTGGATCGTCACGGGCGAGCCCTTGAGCGACTTCGGACCTACCGAACCCCACTCGGGAAACTCGTCGGCGAGCATGACGGTCGAGTCGCCGATGCGCAGCGCCGCGTGCATGATCTTCCCGCCGGGTCCCGGCATTCGGTTCTGTTCGGTCGCGCCGAACGCCTTCTTGTAGAACTCGATCGCCTGCGCCGCGCCGGCGCAGACGAGGTGCGGCGTGACCGAATGCATTCCTTGGGGGATGGGTCGGGCTGTCATCTTCGGATCTCCTTTTCCGGCTCGATCAAGGCTTGCCGCGGAACAGCGCCTGCAGCGCCGAGAACTCCACGGGCTTGGTGAGGTGATGGTCGAAGCCCACCGCGGCGGTGCGCGCGCGGTCGTGCACCTGCCCGTAGCCCGTGATCGCGACGATCGTGGTGTGCTTGAGCTCGGGGTCGCAGCGCACGCTCGCCGCGATGTCATAGCCGCTCAGCCGCGGCAGGCCGATGTCGAGCAGCAGGTACTCGGGCCGGTACTCGCGCGCGAGCGCCAGGCCGGACACGCCGTCGTGCGCGACCCTGACGGTGTGGCCGTCGTTTTCAAGCAGCATGCGCAGCGCGTTGGCGGCGTCGCTGTTGTCGTCGATCACGAGGACGCGGCGAGGGGTCGAGAATGGACGTTCGGGCAGGGCCACCGCGCTCGCGGGCCCATCGTGCGCCGGCAGCCGGACGATGAACTCGCTGCCGCGATCGGCTCCGGCGCTGCGCGCCTCGACGGTACCGCCGTGCAGGCGCACCAGCCGCTGCACCAGCGTGAGCCCGATGCCGAGGCCGCCCTGCGGCCGCTGCACCGCCTGCTGGCCCTGCTTGAAAAGATCGAAAGCGGAACCCAGCAGCTCCGGGTCCATGCCCACGCCGTTGTCCTTCACGCGGATCACGGCTTCATTACCCTCGCGCAAGGTGCTGATGGAGACCTGGCCGCCCTCGGGGGTATAGCGCGCCGCGTTGTGCAACAGCTTGTGCATGACCTGTGTGAGGCGCGCCTCGTCCGCGAGGACGGTCAGCGCCTCGTGCGGCAGCTCGATCGAGAGACCGTGGCCGCGCGCCTGGATCCATTGCATCGAGCCCTCTACGGCGCCGCGCACCACGGCTCGCACGTCGAGCGGCTGCCGGTCGAGCGGGATCGCGGCGCGCGTGATGCGCGAGACGTCGAGCAGGTCGTCGATCAGGCGGGTGATCTGCGCGGTCTGGCGATGAAGCACTTCGCGCACCCACTTCTCATTGGCGTCGGCGGGCTCCTTGAGCGCGAGCAGGTGGAGCGCATTGTTGATCGGCGCGAGCGGATTGCGCAGCTCGTGCGCGAGCATTGCGAGGAACTCGCTCGTGCGGCGCTCGGCTTGCTCCAGCGATTCGGCCCGCTTGCGGTCGGAGACGTCGCGGACCATGTTCGCGTAGCCCATCAGCATCCCCTCGTGGTCGTAGAGGGGGCTCATGACCAAGTCGGCCCAGAAGGTGGTGCCGTCCTTGCGCAGCCGCGGGCCCTCGACCTCGAAGCGCCCGTGCTCCCGCGCCATGGCGAGCTCCTGCTCCGGGAGCCTCTTGTCGATCGCCGCCTTCGGATAGAACACCGCGAAGTGGCGCCCGGTGATTTCCTCCGCCGGGTAGCCGGTGATGCGCTGCGCGCCGCTGTTCCAGCTCGTGACGCGTCCGTCGGTGTCGAGCATGAAAATCGCGTAGTCCTTGACGCCCTCGACGAGGACGCGGAAGCGCTCCTCGCTCTGGCGGAGGGTTTCCTCCTGTCGGCGGCGCTCGGTCAGGTCGCGCGTGCTCTTCGAGAATCCGCGCAGCGCCCCGCTCTCGTCGTGCAGCGCCGTGATCACCACGTCGGCCCAGAACCGGCTGCCGTCCTTGCGTACGCGCCAGCCTTCGTCCTCGAGCCTGCCGCTCTCCTGCGCCATCTTCAGCTCGCGCTCCGGGCCGCGGCGCTCGATCGCCTCTGGCGGATAGAGCACGGAGAAGTGCCGACCCAGGATCTCGGTCTCGGAATAGCCATTCTGTTTCTCGGCGCCGCGGTTCCACGACACGATGTGGCCCGAGCGGTCGAGCAGGCAAATGGCGTAGTCCTGCACGCCGTTCACGAGTTGCCGGTACGGATCCGAGAGTTCGAGCGGGTTGCCGCTTTGGATATCGCTCATGCCGACTAGCGCAGGAGCGGGAAATATAGTGGATTGAAGCGCAACGCGTCTTCATAGCAATTTCTACTACGGAGAGGCGCCGCCGGAATCAAAAGCCCCGCAGGGGCGGGGCTTTGTCGCGCTATACCGGAACGGGATCCGGCTGTCGTTGCGGCTTCGGTTGCGGCTTGTCCGCGGTCTCGGGCTCGGGCATCGGAGCCGGCGCGTCGCTCGCGCGCTTCAGCTTTTCCACCTGTTCCCGCAGCAGACGTTCGTCCCACCACTCTTCGCACATTTGGGTCTCCTGGGGCGTCTCGCTTCGGACGAGACCGGACCATGTTACGGCCGCCGCGGCTCATGGGCCAAAAATAGCTATTTGCTCGGCTATTCGTCCACCTTGCAAAAAGCCAGATTTCCCAGCAAAAACACCCGGTAAGCCGCGAGGACAGCGGGGAATCCAAGGCCGGTTATCCCCCGGTTAACCACCGCTTTCCCACAGCCTTATTCACACAGATAGTGAACCCCCCATGTACAGCGGCGCTTTAGCCGCTACTGTGCGCGCTTCCGCGCGGCCCATGCGCGGTTCAAGCCCCGGTCCTCAGGTCCCCCCCTGCCGGGGCTTTTCTTTCTTGCCAGTACGCCTGCGAGCGCGCTCGCACTCTGCGTAACGGCCAGAAGCTCTGCGTTGCATGCGGCCAGCGCGGCACGCCGCAGCGCTCGTACATTCGGAAATTGCAGAATCATCGGGGCCTCCGTCCATAAGGCCCCCCCAACGCGGAAAATTCTATAGCGCGCGCCGGGCTCCCATGGCGTCAATCTCGCCGCAAATGTGACTTTGTTCACGAAAGTAGTAAGACCAAAGACCAATATCGTTGCCCCTCGGCGCAGCACAAACTGAAAGCGTTGGTTGAAGAGGAGTGAAACCGTGAATCCGAAGAAGAAGGGTAACGGCGGCGCGCGCCTCGGCGAAGCGAAGGCCAAGGAGCCTCTGAAGGGCAAGGACTACGACAAGGCGCTCAAGAAGCTCCATATCGAGCTCGTCAAGCTGCAGGAATGGGTGAAGTACAAGGGGCTCAAGGTCTGCATCGTCTTCGAGGGCCGCGACGGCGCCGGCAAGGGCGGCAGCATCAAGGCGATCACCGAGCGCGTGAGCCCGCGCGTGTTCCGCGTAATCGCGTTGTCCGCGCCGACCGAACGCCAAAAGAGCCAGATGTACATCCAGCGCTATCTGCCGTACCTGCCGGCGGCGGGCGAAGTGGTGATCTTTGACCGCAGCTGGTATAACCGCGCCGGCGTGGAGCGGGTGCTGGGCTTCTGCACCGAGGAGGAGGCTAAGAACTTCCTGAAAGCCGTGCCCCTCGTCGAGAAAGCGATCGTCGACTCGGGCGTGATCCTCATCAAGTATTGGCTCGAGGTCAGCGAGGAGGAGCAGACCCGCCGGCTCGAGTCGCGCATGGACGATGGCCGCAAGATCTGGAAGCTCTCGCCGATGGACCTCAAGTCCTACAACCGCTGGTACGACTACTCGCGGGCGCGCGACCAGATGTTCGAGGCGACCGACACTGGCTTCGCGCCCTGGTACGTGGTGCGCTCCGACGACAAGCGCAAGGCGCGGCTCAACCTGATCAGCCACCTTCTCGACCACATTCCCTACAAGACCGCGCCGCGCGAAAAGGTGAAATTCCCAAAGCGGCAGAAACGCCACGGCTACCGCGAGCCGGACTATCCGTACAAATACGTCAAGGAGCGCTACTAGGGCTTCGGCTTCTCCGCCGTCAGCCCGAGGACCTCGCGCACCGCGGTCACGACGCAATCCGGCTCGAACGGCTTGGTAATGTAGCCGTCGGCGCCCGCTTGCAACCCCTTGCGGACTGCCTCGCGCGTCGCCTCGGCCGTGATCATGATGACCGGAATGGATTTCAGGACGGGGTGCTGGCGCATGCGCGCCAGCACGTCGAAACCATTTGCGTCCGGCAATTCGACGTCGAGAAGCACGAGATCGGGCATCGGGGGCGCGCGGAACGCGGCCATGATCTCGTCCCGCCGGCCCGCGTTGCGGACCACGAAACCCTCGAAGCGAAAGTAGGTGCGCATCAGCTTCACGAGGTCCGGGTCGTCGTCGACCACCAGAAGCGTCGGTTGCCAGCCTTCCTTCGCTGCGTGCTTCTGCGCCGCGCGGCGCGCGATGCGAACGTAATAGCCCTTGCGTTTCAGCGACGTCACGCCTTGCCTGGCCTCCTCGGCGCCGGCGCCGCTGAAGACTCCAGGCGGCACGACGATGCTGAAGAACCCGTTGTCCAGCGCGCTCTGCCCGCTCGCGCGCGCGATCAATTGCGTGTCCGCGAGCCTCTGCAGGACTTGCATCACTTCGGCGTGCGGCATGGTCGGCGAGGCGCCGGCGATCTCGGCCACCGTCGCGGTGCCGTCCACGAGCACGAGGATCTCCAGCTCCCGCGACGAAAGCGACGTGCCCGCGGACTTGAGCTCGGCGTTGCCTTGGCTGGTCAGCGCGTAGACGTCGCCATCGCTTGCCGTGATCGGTGGCTTGCCCATCAAGTCGACGGAAGCTCCGAGACTTGCACCAACTTGACATTGTCGGTGCGCAAATTAGCGCACAGGTTGCGCTCGGCAGCCACTGCTGTCAAACGAGGATGGCGCTTCGCGCCGGACTTCGAGCCCTAGAAAATGGTGGCCAAGGGCGGAATTGAACCACCGACACAAGGATTTTCAGTCCTCTGCTCTACCAACTGAGCTACTTGGCCGTCCGGGACGCGCGGCAGAACGCCGCGCTTTTGGAAGGCGCGAATTATACCCCGCGGCCTTGCGCCACGGGCTCGCGGCTCGCCGGCTTCTCCAGGGTGTAGCCGAGGCCGCGCACAGTCACGATGCGCACGCCGCCGGGCTCCAGCTTCTTGCGCAGGCGATGCACGTACACCTCGATCGCGTTGGGGGAGACCTCTTCGCCCCATTCGCAAAGGTGCGACACGAGCTGTTCCTTGGAGACGAGCCGGCCGGCACGCTGTAGAAACACCTCGAGCAACGAGAGCTCGCGCGCCGAGAGCTCGAGCCGGGCGCCCTTGAGGCAAGCGTTGCGGCCTACCTGGTCGTATGTGAGCGCGCCGTGCTGGAGAAGCGTCGGGCAACCGCCCATTGAGCGCCGCGTGAGCGCGCGCACTCGCGCCTCGAGCTCGGCGAGGTCGAAAGGCTTGGCGAGATAGTCGTCGGCACCCGCGTCGAGGCCGCGCACGCGGTCCCTCACGCCGTCGAGCGCGGTGAGGATGAGCACCGGGAGCCGCGCGTCGCTCGCGCGCAAGCGTTTGAGGACGTCCAGCCCCGACCTCTTCGGCAGCCCGAGATCGAGGATCAGCAGATCGAACTGATTGGCGGCGAGCGCGCTGTCGGCTTCGGCGCCGTTGTTCACCCGGTCGACCGCGTGGCCCGACTGGCGCAATGTGTGGATCACGCCCTCGGCGAGGACGGCGTCGTCCTCGGCCACCAGTATCCGCATCTGCCCTCCTCTGGTGCAGTGTAATACAGAGCGCCGGACAAAAAGAAAAGGGCCCTTTCGGGCCCTCTTCCTTCGTACCACTCCTACCTTCGGGAAAAACGGCGTTACATGTCCATCCCGCCCATGCCGCCCATGTCGGGCATGCCGCCATGGGAGTGTCCGCCCCCGCCCTTCTTCTCTTCCACCAGCTCCGCGACCATCGCGTCGGTGGTGAGCATCAGGCCGGCGACCGACGACGCGTTCTGCAGCGCCGTGCGCGTCACCTTGGTCGGGTCGATCACGCCTTCGGACACGAGATCGCCGTATTCCTCGCTCTGCGCGTTGAAGCCGTAGTTGCCCTTGTTCTCGAGCACCTTGTTCAGCACCACCGAGGGCTCGGCGCCGGCGTTGTCGACGATGATGCGCAGTGGCTCTTCCAGTGCGCGCATCACGATCTTGATGCCGGCGTCCTGGTCGTGGTTCTCGCCCTTCAGCTTGCCCTCGAGGACCTGCTTGGTGCGGATGAACGCCACGCCGCCGCCGGGGACGATGCCTTCCTCGACCGCCGCGCGGGTCGCGTGCAGCGCGTCTTCCACGCGGGCCTTCTTCTCCTTCATCTCGACCTCGGTCGCGGCTCCCACCTTGATCACCGCCACACCACCGGCGAGCTTCGCCACGCGCTCCTGCAGCTTCTCGCGGTCGTAGTCGCTGGTCGCCTCGTCGATCTGGACGCGAATCTGCTTCACGCGCGCCTCGATCTGCTTCTTGTCGCCCGCGCCGTCGATGATGGTGGTGTTCTCCTTGCCGGCCTCGACCTTCTTCGCGCGGCCCAGGTCCTTCAGCGTGGCGTTCTCGAGCTTGAGGCCGAGCTCCTCGCTGATCACGGTGCCGCCGGCGAGGACGGCCATGTCTTCCAGCATCGCCTTGCGGCGGTCGCCGAAGCCGGGCGCCTTCACCGCGACGGTCTTCAGGATGCCGCGGATGTTGTTCACCACCAGGGTGGCGAGCGCCTCGCCTTCGACTTCCTCGGCGATGATGAGCAGGGGCTTGCCGGCCTTGGCGACCTGCTCCAGGATCGGCAGCAGCTCGCGGATCGACGAGATCTTCTTGTCGTGCAGCAGGATGAAGGGATCCTCGAGCACCGCGATCTGCTTCTCGGGGTTGTTGATGAAATAGGGCGACAGGTAGCCGCGGTCGAACTGCATGCCCTCGACGAGGTCCAGCTCGTTGTCGAGCGACTTGCCGTCCTCGACCGTGATGACGCCTTCCTTGCCGACCTTGGCCATGGCCTCGGCGAGCTTGCTGCCGATTTCCTTGTCGCCGTTCGCGCTGATGGTGCCGACCTGCTCGATCTCTTTCGGATCCTTGGTCTGCTTCGCCATCTTCTTCAGCTCTTCGACGAGCGTCTCGACGGCCTTGTCGATGCCGCGCTTGATCTCCATC
>DATLUZ010000153.1:0-28404 GCA_035577785.1 Burkholderiales bacterium
CGGGCGACGACAAGAGCGTGGCGCGCGTCGCCGAGCAGATCAAGGCCCTCTGTGCGCAGTTCCCGGTATACGCATGAAGTGCCCCTTCTGCGGCTCGGACGACACCCAGGTCGTCGACACGCGGGCGAGCCTCGAGGCGAACACGATCCGCCGCCGCAGGAAGTGCGTGCAATGCGAGAAGCGCTTCACCACCTATGAAAGGGTCGATCTCAAGATGCCGCGGCTGGTGAAGAAGGACGGCAGCCGCACCGATTTCGACCGCGACAAGCTGATGGGCAGCATGATGCTCGCGCTGAGGAAGCGCCCCGTCGCCACCGAGGAGGTCGAGGGCGCGGTCGACCGCGTGATCGAACGGCTGCGCTCGCTCGGCGAGCGCGAGGTGCCGACCAGCCGGGTGGGCGACTTCGTGATCCGCGAGCTGGCGAAGCTCGACAAGATCGCCTACATCCGCTTCGCCTCGGTGTACCGCAGCTTCGAAACCCCCGACGATTTCCGCGAAGCGGTGCAGGAGATCAAGGCCACGCGAAAGAAGAAGCGCTAGGCCCGTGTACTCCGCGTTCGACGAGGCGATGATGCGCCGCGCGCTCGCTCTCGCGGAGAACGGCCTGTTCACTACCACGCCGAACCCGCGGGTCGGCTGCGTCATCACGCAGGGCGAATCGGTCGTGGGCGAGGGCTGGCACGAGCGCGCCGGAGAGCTGCACGCGGAAGCCATCGCGCTTTCACGGGCTGGAGAAGCGGCGCGGGGCGCCACCGTCTACGTCAACCTGGAGCCCTGCAGCCACTACGGCCGCACGCCGCCGTGCGCGCAAGCGCTGATCGATGCCAAAGTCGCCCGCGTGGTGGCGGCACTGCGCGATCCCGACCCGCAGGCCGCGCGCGGCGGCGACGCGCTCGCGGCGGCCGGCATCCGCTTCGAGCATGGCCTGCTCGAGGCCGAGGCGCGCGAGCTCAACCTCGGGTTCCTCTCCCGGGTGCAGCGCGGCCGGCCGTGGGTGCGCCTCAAGGTCGCCGCCACGCTCGACGGGCGCAGCGCGCTCGCGAGCGGCGCGTCGCAGTGGATCACCGGTCCCGAGGCGCGACGCGACGGCCATCGCTGGCGCGCGCGCGCGTGCGCCCTGCTCACCGGCATCGGCACGGTCACGGCGGACGATCCGCGCCTCACGGTGCGGGAAGTCGAGACCCCGCGCCAGCCGCTGCGCGTGATCGTCGACAGCCGGCTCGAAATCCCGCCCGAGGCGCAGATCCTGCGGGGCGCGAAGGTGCTCATCTTCGCGGCGCGCGCGGCGCCCGCGCCGCAGAACGCCGAGGTGGTGGTGCTGCCGAACGCGCATGGCAAGGTGGATCTGCCGCGCATGCTGGAGGAACTGGCCCGCCGCGGCGTGAACGAGCTGCACGTGGAAGCGGGCTTTCGACTCAACGGCTCGCTCGTGCGCGAGGCCTGCGTCGATGAATTCCTGGTCTACCTCAACCCGAGCTTCCTCGGCGACGGCGCGCAGGGCATGCTCGACCTGCCGGCGGTCGGCGCGCTCGAGGAGCGCCTGAAGCTGAAGCTCGTGTCGCTGGGCCGGCTAGGCGAGGACCTGCGGATTCTCGCGCGTCCCGCATAGGGCGGCGAGAAGCAGCTCGACCGCGACCCGGGCGCTGCGCCCGTCGGGGTCGAGGCGCGGCAGGTATTCGGCGAGCTCGACGGCGAGCAGCTCGGGCCGCGAGCCGAGACTGCGCAGGGCGCGGCTCAGCTCGTGCGCCCCGATTCCCTCGGGCACCGGGGTGCCCACGCCCGGCGCCTCCTCCGGTGTCACCACGTCCAGATCGATGCTGATCCCGAACCCCGAGGTTCCGGCCGTGGCGATGCCCAAGGCTTCGTCGCACACCGTGTCGAGGCCGCGCCGGCCGACTTCCTCAATGTAAAACACGCGCACGCCGAGCCGGTCGAGCCGCTCCTTTTCCTCCGGCTCGTAGCTTCGCACCCCGATCAGGGCGACGTGCTCGGGATCGACCGCGCCGGCGGACAACCCGTAGAGGTCGTCGTCCGCCTGTCCCAGCAGCCATGCGAGCGGCATGCCGTGCAGCCTGCCGGTATGGCTGGTCCCGGGCGTATGGCTGTCCATATGAGCGTCGATCCAGATGAGACCCAGCTCGCCCTGGAGCATGCGCGCGACCCCGGCCCACGTTCCCCCTGCGCAGCTGTGGTCGCCGCCGATCACGCACGGCAGGTGCGCCTGGCGCATCGCGGCCACGACCGCGGACGCGAGCGCGCCGCAGAGCTTGCTCACCGCCGCCTCCCTGCGCCGTTCCGTGGGCGAAGGATGCAGCATCGGCCCTAGCGAGATCTCGGCGCCGCCGCGCGCAAGCTCTCCCGAGAGGAGCGGAATCAGCGCCTCGGGAGCCTGGGCACAGCCGGGATCGGCGCCGCCAAGGCCCCAAGCCGCCCCGATCAACTCGATGTGTCGCTGCATCGCTACACGTAGTTCAGGCAACAACGACGCCAAAAAGCGTTCGAACGCCGAACGGCAAGCATCTTGCTGAGTCGAATCGTAACCTAGTGATGTCAAGCTCACAGGGATGAATGAGGGTATGAACGCGGCGGCGACGACGAGATGGCAGCAGTGGACGAGCTTCGGGCTCGGCCTGTGGCTCGCCATGTCGCCCTGGATCTGCGGCTACGCCGACGACCAGCAGTTTGCCACCGGCAACGCCGCGTTCATGGGCATCGCGCTCGCGCTCGCGTCGCACTTCGAGGCGAGCTTCGACCCCTGCTCGGCCGAATGGCTCAACCTCGCCGCGGGCAGCTGGCTAGCGGCCGCGCCGTTCGTCCTCGGCTTCGCGACCGCGGCCGTCCCGGCGGGCAACTCCATCGCCGTCGGCACGCTCGTGATGGCGCTCGCCGCCTCCGCGCTGTCGCTCGACAAGCAAATCGAGAAGTGGTGGCACAAGCAGTTCGCCGAGGACTGAAGGGCTAGCGCCGGCGCTTTGCGGTAACCTGCGCGCATGTTCACCGGCATCGTGCAGGCGGTCGGCGAAATCGTGCGCGCACAGCCGTTCGAAGTCGACTGCGGGGCGCTGGATATGCGCGACATCCACGCCGGTGACTCCATCTGCGTGCAAGGCGTGTGCCTTACCGTCACCTCGGTCGGTGCGCGCGGGTTCACAGCCGATGTTTCTCCCGCCACCCTCGGCGTCACTGCCGGCCTCGACCGCGAGGGTCCGGTGAACCTGGAAAAAGCCCTCGCCCTGGGCGAGCGGCTCGGCGGCCACCTCGTGGCCGGACACGTGGACGGCGTCGGGGAGGTGACGCGCTTCCAGGGCGGCGCGCTCGAGGTGCGTGCGCCGCGGGAGCTCGCGCGCTACATCGCGCGCAAGGGCTCCATCTGCATCGACGGTGTAAGCCTCACCGTCAATCGGGTGGAGGGCAGCGTTTTCGAGGTCTACCTGATCCCTCACACGCTGCAAGTCACGACGCTGGGGCGGCTGCGGCCGGGGGCGCGCGTGAACCTCGAGGCCGACCTCATCGCGCGTTACGTGGCCCGGCTCGCGGAAGCGTCGGACCTGTGAATTCCTTTATAGGGTGGTAGACGCGGCTAGCGGTAGGCTGTCGTCATGCTGACCGCGGCTGCCAGGCGCCTGGAGAACACGACCACGCTGTTTGCGCGCAAGCGGGAATTCGGCTTCGTCTGCCCCTCGTTCAGCATCGGCGTCTCCGGAGACGGGTTCCTGCTGCCGCGCTCGGCGAAGCAGCTGCTGCGCCGCTCGCTCATCACCGCGAAGGTGCCGACGCGCGACATCACCGGCCGCTATTTCATGGCGGTCCACCACCAGGGGGCGCAGGTCTGCAACGTCGCCGTGATCGTCGCCTGGGCGAGCCATCCGTCCTATGCCAACGCGTTCCTCGCGGTCAAGGTACCCGACGAGCACAAGCTGCAGCGCTCGCTGAAGCCGCTCTCCGGCCAGGACGTGGAGCTCGTATTCCGGCCGCGGCTCGCGCCGCATGTGGCGCGTCCGGCCGGCCTCAGGGCATAAAAGGCAGGGCATAAAAAAAAGGGGGCGCGCCTGCGCCCCCCGAACCGGTAGAGGCGCTGGGGCGCCTCCCCTTTCCCCCGCTGATCCCCCCGCTGTCCGCGCTGCAAATTGCGACGCCACTGTCGCGCTGCGGAGACGCGGCGTCCAGCCGAATCCGCGCCGTAGCGCTGGGTGATACCGCGCGACTTGCGGCCGTGTACGCCGCGGCGTTTCGCGCGCGCGACCTTGTACGATTCGGCCCAGTTCATGAGCCGAGAAATCCGCTTCGACCCCGCGCTGCCCGTGAGCGCGCGCCGCGCCGAGATCCGGGCGGCGCTCGAGCAGCATCAGGCCATCGTAGTGTGCGGCGAGACCGGCTCGGGCAAGACCACGCAGCTGCCCAAGATCCTGCTCGAGATGGGAGGCGGCGGGCGCGGCCAGCGCATTGGCCACACCCAACCGCGCCGCGTCGCCGCCCGCAGCGTCGCGACCCGCATCGCCGAGGAGCTCGGCGCCGAGCTCGGCGGGCTGGTCGGATACAAGGTGCGCTTCCAGGACAAGGCGCGCCCGGACACCGCGATCAAGCTGATGACCGACGGCATCCTGCTGGCTGAGACCCAGGGCGACCCGCTGCTCTCGCAGTACTGGGCGCTCATCGTCGACGAAGCGCACGAGCGCAGCGTGAATATCGACTTCCTGCTCGGCTACCTGAAGAGCCTGCTCGCGCGGCGCGGCGATCTGAAGCTCGTCGTCACTTCCGCCACGATCGACGCCGCGCGCTTCTCGCAGCACTTGGGCGACGCCCCGGTGATCGAGGTCTCGGGCAGGCTCTATCCGGTCGAGGTGCGATACCGCCCGGTAGCGGGCGACGAAGAAGACACCACGCGCGAAGAGGAGGAGCAGGCGCTCGCGGACGCGGTCGAAGAGGCCTGCCGCGAGGGCGGGGGCGACGTGCTCGTGTTCCTGCCGGGGGAGCGCGAGATCCGCGACACCGCGGACGTGCTGAGGAAGAGGAAGGTCAAAGGCGAGCTGCTGCCGCTGTACTCGCGGCTGCCCGCGGCGGAGCAGGACCGCGTGTTCAAGCCGGGGCCGGAACGGCGCATCGTGCTCGCGACCAACGTCGCCGAGACCTCGCTCACCGTGCCGCGCATCCGGTACGTGATCGACACCGGGTTCGCGCGCGTGAAGCGCTACAGCCTGCGCAACAAGGTCGAGATGCTGCGCGTGGAGCCGATCTCGAGGGCCGCGGCGACGCAGCGCTCCGGCCGCTGCGGGCGCGTGGCGAACGGCGTGTGCGTGCGGCTCTATTCGGAGGAGGACTTCGGCAAGCGGCCCGAGTACACCGACCCGGAGCTTTTGCGCTCGTCGCTCGCCTCGGTGATCCTGCGTGCGAAGAGCCTCGGTCTCGACGACATCGAGAACTTCCCCTTCCTCGATCCGCCGGGCCCGCGCGCCATCGCCGACGGGTATGCGCTGCTTCACGAGCTGAACGCGGTGGACGAAGCCAGGCAGCTGACCCCGGTCGGACACGAGCTCGCGCGCCTGCCGCTCGACCCGCGCGTGGCGCGCATGCTGGTGGCCGCGCGCGATGAGGGCTGCCTGGACCAGGTGCTGATCATCGCCGCCGCGCTCTCGGTGCAGGATCCGCGCGAGCGGCCGCTCGACCAGGCGGGCGCGGCCGACGAGCGCCACGGCGCGCACGCCGACGAGCGCTCCGATTTCCTCGGCTTTCTCAAGCTTTGGCGAATGCAGGGCGAGCCAGGGCTGCGGCGGCTGTGCCGCGAGAACTTCCTTTCCTATCCGCGCATGCGCGAGTGGCGTGACGTCCATTCGCAGCTCGAGGAGGTGCTCGCGGAGCTGAAATGGCCGCGTTCCTCGGTGGACCCGGAAAAGGGCCACCGCAGCATCCATCGCGCGCTGCTCGCGGGGCTGCTCGGCAACATCGGCATCCGGGACGAAGGCGGGGATGCGCCGGCGGCGTACACCGGGGCCCGCGGCATCAAGTTCTGGGTCCACCCGGGCTCCTGGGCGCGCAAGCGAGGCAAGTGGCTGGTGGCGGCGGAGCTCGTCGAGACTACCCGGCTCTTCGCGCGCTGCGTAGCCGGCATCGACCCGAAATGGCTCGAGGACATCGGCGCGCATCTCATCCGGCGCGAGCGCCAGAACCCGCACTGGGAAAAGAGCCGCGGGCAGGTAATCGCCCTGGAGCGCGGCACGATTTACGGAGTGCCGGTGTATTTCGACCGGCGGGTGCCGTTCGGGCCGCTCGATCCGAAGCTGGCGCGCGACATCTTCATCCAGTCGGCGCTGGTGGAAGGCGCACTCGAAACGCGCGCCCCGTTCCTCGCCCACAATCGGCGGCTGGTGGCCGAAGTCGAGCGTCTCGAGCACAAGTCGCGCCGCCCGGACATCCTGGTCGACGCGGCGCTGATCCATGCCTTCTACGACGCGCGCATACCGCCGGGGGTCAATAGCGCAGCCGACTTCGAGCGCTGGCGCGCGCAGGCGGAACGCGCGCAGCCGAAGCTGCTGCACCTCTCGCGCGACGAGCTCATGCGTCATGAGGCGGCGGGCATCACCAGCGAGAATTTCCCGCCGACGCTCGAGCTCGGTCCCAACCGGTTCGCGCTCGAGTACCACTTCGAGCCGGGCTCGGCGCGCGACGGTGTCACCATGACCGTGCCGCTGCCGCTGCTCAACCAGGTTCCGGCGGCGCGCGCAGAATGGATGGTTCCCGGGCTGCTCAAGGAGAAGGTGCGGGCGATGGCGAAATCGGTGCCCCAGCGCCTGCGCCACAAGCTCGGCGCGCTGGACGACTTCAGCGACCGCTTCGTGGACGCCGAGAGGCCGGCGGACTTCCCGCTCGCCGCGGTCATGGCGCGCTACATCCGCGCTGAAACCGGGGTCGAGGTGCCGGTCGACGCCTTCCGGGGGGACTCGGCGCCGCCGCACCTGCACATGAATTTCCGCGTCGTCGACGACCACGGGCGCCAGCTCGGGATGAGCCGCGACCTCGGCGCCCTCAAGCGCGAGCTCGGCGGGGAAACCGAGCGCATCCTCCAGGCGCAGTCGCAGCCGGCGGGCGCCCAGCGCCACACGGGATGGACGATGGGCGATCTTCCCGAGCTGATGGAGCTCGAGCGCGACGGGCAGACGCTCATCGGCTACCCCGCCCTGGTGGACGCGCAGGACGCCGTCGTGCTGCAGGTGTTCGACTCACCCGAGAAGGCGCACGAGGCGCACCGGGCCGGCGTGCGCCGCCTTTTCGCCATCGCCTTTCGCGACCGCATCCGGGATGTGGAGCGCGGCCTCGCCAAGGACGTCGTGCTGGGGCCGCTGAAGGACGACATCGTCGTCGCCGCGCTCGAGCGCACCTTCCTTGCCGAGTCGGCGCCCACGCTCCAGGCCGATTTTGCGCGGCGGGTGGAGCAGGGCCGCAGCCGCTTCAACCTGATCGCGCAGGAGATCGCGCGGACGGCGTCGGCCATCCTCGCCGAGCGGGCCGCGCTCGGCAAGAAGCTCGCTGCGCTCGAGCGTGGCTTCCCGCACGCCGCGCGCGACGTGCGCGAGCAGCTCGATCGGCTGCTGCCTCCGGGATGGCTCGCGCGCACGCCCTGGGAACGGATGGAACACGTTCCGCGCTATCTGAAGGCGGCCTCCCTGCGCCTGGACAAGGTCCGCGCCGACCCGGCGCGCGACGCGCGCCTCGCCGCGGATGTCGCGAGCCTGGAGCAGCCGTATCGCAGGGAGTCGGCCCTCCGCGCGAGGCAGGGTGCCGAGAACGCCGGCTTCGCCCAGTACCGCTGGCTGCTCGAGGAGCTGCGGGTCTCGCTCTTCGCCCAGGAGCTGAAAACGCCGGTGCCGGTCTCCGTCAAGCGGCTGTCGAAACTGTGGGAGACTTTGCGCCGATGAACGTCGCCGGCGCGCTGCTCTACGGGTTCGCCAATCTGCTCCATCCCCGCATGCTCTGGCTCATGGTCTGGCCGATGCTGGTGTCGCTCGTCTTCTGGGGCGCCGTCGCGGCCGCCTTCTGGGACCGGCTCGCCGCGGCGCTGGCAGCGCTGTTCCAGCGCTGGCTCGAGCCCGCGGCAGGGTTCCTGCACCTCGACCTCGGTGGCGCCACGGCGATCGCGGCCTACGTCGTGCTCGTGCTGCTGCTCGTGCCGCTCGTCTATCTCACGGCGCTTTTCATCCTGGGCGCCTTCGGCATGCAGAAGATGGTCGCCCACGTGGCGCAGCGCTCGTTCCCGGCGCTCGAGCGCAGGCGCGGCGGCACCGTGGCCGGCAGCGTGTGGAACGGCGTCGCCGCGCTCGGAGGAATGGTGGCGCTGTTCCTGATCACTCTGCCGCTGTGGCTGCTGCCGCCGCTGTGGCCGCTGATTCCGCTCGCGATCTTTGCCTGGACGAACCAGAAGCTGCTGCGCTACGACGCGGTGAGCGAGCACGCCGGCTCCGCCGAGATGGCGAGTCTTTTCCGCGAGCGCCGCGGGGCCCTGCTGGTGCTCGGGCTGCTGTTCGCCCTGCTCGCGTATGTGCCCTTCGTCGGCTTCATCGCGCCGGTGCTCTTCGGCCTCGCCTTCATCCGTTATCTGCTCGGGGCGCTCCAGGAGCTGCGCGCCGCCGGACCCGATTGATCGAGGCTATGATGCTCATGCGAACAAAAGATTGGGCCTCAGGGATGCGGCTGCGTAGACTCTCTGCATTCCCCATTTGCCTATCTGGATTGGAGCCCACAGTGTTCGAGAATCGCGCAGGACAAAAAATTCCCCAGGCGAGCTTCCGCACGCGCACCGAAAGCGGCGACTGGAAGACGCTGACCACGGATGAGCTCTTCAAGGACCAGGCCGTGGTCGTGTTCTCGCTGCCGGGCGCCTTTACGCCGACTTGCTCGTCGACGCACGTGCCGCGCTACAACGAGCTCGCGCCGGCCTTCTTCGCCAACGGCGTCGACCGCATCGTGTGCGTGTCCGTGAACGACGCGTTCGTCATGAACGAATGGGCGCGCGCGCAGGAATGCGGCAACATCACGATGATTCCCGACGGCAACGGCGAATTCACCGCGAAGATGGGCTTGCTCGTGGACAAGAGCGAGCTCGGCTTCGGCAAGCGCTCGTGGCGCTATTCGATGCTGGTGCGAAACGGGGTCATCGAGAAGATGTTCATCGAGCCGGAGAAGCCGGGCGACCCGTTCGAAGTGTCCGACGCCGACACGATGCTGAACTACATCAATCCGAAGGCGAAAAAGCCGGACCAGGTGGCGATTCTCACGCGCGAGGGCTGCGGCTTCTGTGCCAAGGCCAAGGCGCTATTGAAGAGCCTCGGCTACGCTTACTCGGAAGTGAAGCTCGACCACAGCGACCGCTCGAGGGTTGTCGGCGCGATCACCGGCCGCGGCACCGTGCCGCAGGTGTTCGTCAACGGCAGGCACATCGGCGGCCTCGAAGACCTGCAGTCATGGGCAAAAAAGGCCGCATGAAGCCGCGTCGAAAGCAGAAAGCCGCCTGATTGTTCGGCGCCTACGTTATCGGAGATGAGATCCTCGTCGGAAAACGGCAGGACAAGCACTTTTCCTTCCTGATCGAAGCCCTCGGCCGCCGAGGGCTCCGCCTTTCGTGGGCCCAGTACCTGGGCGATGAGCCCGAGCGCCTGGCGGCCGAGTTCCGGCGCAGTCTCGCGGGCGGCGATACGGTCTTCAGCTTCGGCGGCATAGGCGCCACCCCGGACGATCACACGCGCCAGTGCGTAGCCGCCGCCGCCGCGGTAAGGCTGGTCGTGCATCCGCAAGCGGAACGCGAGATCCGCGGCCGCTTCGGCGCGGAAACCACGCCGGCGCGGCTGCGGATGGGCGAGTTTCCCGAGGGCTCGAGCATCATCCCGAACCCGGTCAACCGGATCCCGGGCTTCTCCTACGGCGAGCATCACTTCGTGCCGGGGTTTCCGCAGATGGCGCGGCCGATGGTGGAGTGGGTGCTCGACACGCGCTACCGCCACCTTTTCGACCGCGATCGCTGGAGCGAGGAGTCGATCCTGGTATTCGAGGCCGGCGAGAGTCAGCTCATCGCCGCCATGGAAGCGGTCGGGCCGGCGTACCCGGGCGTCAAGGTCTTCAGCTTGCCCTCGATGGGCGAGGACGGCAGCCGCCGCCACGTCGAGCTCGGAGTGCGCGGCGATCCGGTGCAGGTGAGGGAAGCCGCCGAGGCGCTGCGACGGTCGGTCCGGGAGGCGGGCTTCCCTTTCTCGGCGGTTGAAAAAACGAAGCCCGCCTGAAGGCGGGCTTCGTCGTACCAGCTGCAGCGAGTACCAGGAGTACTAGGCGGCTCTCTTCGTCTTGGCGAGGCCGCGGGCGGTCTCGGTCGCGGCGGCGACGTTGGCTTCGGCGATTTCGGTCGCCTGCTTGGCGACCTTGGTGAAGTTGTCGTACGCCGAATTGGCGGCCGCGAGCATCGACTTCACCGCGGCGACGGCCACGTCGGAGCCGGCCGGGGCGTTCTTCGAGACCTTGTCGAGCAGGCTCGCGAAGTTCTCGTTCCACTCCGCCACCCGGCGCTCGGCGACCTTGGAGAACTCGGCATTGGCGCCGGTCGCCACTTCATACAGGCTCTTGGAGTAGGCGATTGCCTTCTCCATCGCCGGCTGGGCGAAGGAATTTTGCAGGCTCACGAACTCCTGCAGGTCCTTCGCGCCGAGCAGGGCGCGGGTGTTGGCGATCGAGTCTTCGAACGCGCTCTTCATCGCGCTCGCCTGGATGTTGGCGAGCTTCTCGAGGGCGGAAAACTGGGTATTGGCCACGGCCAGGAACGTCTCAACGTTCGCTTTGCTGGCCGCCTGGATTTGTTCGGGGGTCACGTACATTTGTCGGGCTCCTGTGTTTTCGCTGATCATTTGTGCATTGCAACAAACGGCATTGTAGGCCCATGATGTCGAAAGTCAAGGGGTTTAGTCGGTAGTGGGCTTGTCGGTTGTTGTGTCGCACAATCAACGACAAACCAGAAGTTAGGGCTTCCTTACGTCTGGCGGGCTATCCTGCGGCCGTGTCCCTTGAATACCGGCCGAACGATCCGGGGCTGATCTCCGACCCCTTCCCGCTCTACGCCCGATTGAGGGATGAGGACCCCGCCCATTGGAGCCCTGCGCTCAAGAGCTGGGTGCTTACGCGCTACGACGACGTCAAGCGCGTGTGCCTCGACACCGCGGGGATGTCGTCCGACCGGCTGCGTCCGTTCTTCGCTGCACTCCCCGGTGCCGAGGCGGCGCGGGTCGCGCAACTGATGCGCTACCTCACGCTGTGGATGGTGTTCCGCGATCCGCCCGAGCACACCCGCCTGCGCCGCATTGCGGCCAAAGTGTTCAACGTTCGGTCCATCCAGGCGCTGCGCGGGCAGATCGAAACGGTCAGCCGATGGCTGCTCGACGGGCTGCAGGAACGTGAGGAATTCGATCTCATCGCGCAGTTCGCCGGTCCGCTTCCGGCGCTGGTCATCATGCACATGCTTGGCGTGCCGGCGCAGGAGTTGCAGCGGCTGAAGCGCCTGTCGGACGAAATGGCGCTTTTCATCGGCAGCGCGCGCGAGACGCCGGACAAGTATCCGCGCGCAGAGGCGGCGACCGCCGAGATGGCGGCGCTGTTCCGCGATCTCATCGCGGCACGCCGCGCGCACCCGTCGCGCGACCTGCTGACCCAGCTGGTCCAGGCGGAGGAGCATGGCGAGCGTCTGAGCGACGACGAGCTTGTCGCGACCTGCATGCTTCTCCTCTTTGCCGGCCACGAGACCACGACGCACCACATCGCGAACGGGCTGCGAGCGCTGCTCGCTTTTCCGGACGAGATGGCCCGCCTGCGCTTGCGGCCCGAGCTCTCCGCCTCGGCGGTCGAGGAGCTCCTGCGCTATGACGGTCCGATCGGCGCCCAGGTCCGCATCGTGCAGGAGCCCCAGACGCTTCACGGCAGGACGTTTGCACGCGGCGAGCGCGTGTTTCTTCTCATGAACGCCGCGAATCGCGATCCGCGCGCATTCCACGACCCGGACCGCCTCGACTTGCAGCGCCGCGGCGTGGCGCATCTCACCTTCGGCTTCGGGGCGCACATCTGCCTCGGGTTTCCGCTCGCGCGGCTGGAAGGCGAAATCGCCCTGCCGGCGCTGCTCGCGCGATGGAAGACGATCGAGCTCGGCGCAGCGCGGCTGGAATGGATCGATTCGATGGTGTTGCGCGGCATGAAGAGCATGCCGCTGCGCGTGCGACATTGAGCGGCGAACCGGATCACCTGCCGCGCCACCTGTGGTGGGTGCTGGCTGCGCTCACCTTCGCGTGGGGATTCAACTGGACCGCGCTGAAGGTGGCGCTGAGCGAGGTGCCCCCCTGGACCTTTCGCAGCCTGTGCCTCGGGCTGGGCTCGGCGGTGCTGTTCGCCGCGCTGCGCGCCGGCGGCCAGCCACTCGCGGTGCCGAAAGGCCAGTGGGGCCGCCTTTGGCTGCTCGCGCTGCTGAACATCACCTGCTGGAACATGCTGATCGCGTTCGGCGTGGCGCTCATTCCTTCCGGGCGCGCCTCGGTGCTCGCCTACACGATGCCGATCTGGGCGATCCCGCTCTCGATGTGGCTGCTTGGCGAGCGCCTCACGCCGCGGCGTCTCGCGGGTCTCGCGCTCGGAATAGTGGCGCTTGTGCTGCTCATGTGGGAAAGCCTGCGCGGGCTCGGGGCGGCGCCCGCCGGCTCGCTCATGGTGCTCGGAGCCGCGCTGAGCTGGGCGCTCGGCACGGTGCTGCAAAAGCGCCTGCCCGTCCGCATGCCGCTTGGCGCATACACGGCGTGGATGATGCTGCTGGGCGGCGTGCCGATCTTCATCGGCACGGCGCTCCTCGAGGACGTGCGCGCGCTGCGCGATGTGAGCCTCGCCCCGGCGCTCGGCGTGGCGTACAACGTTTTCGTCTCGTTCGCCTTCGCGCACTGGGCATGGATCAAGCTCGCCACGTCGGTGCCGGTCGGGGTGTTCTCGGTAGCCATGCTGATCATCCCGGTGATCGGCGTGCTGAGCGGCGTGGTGTTCCTGGGCGAGCGGCCGCGGTGGACCGAGGTTGCCGCTCTCTTCTGCGTGCTGGGCGCGCTCGCCACCGTCATCCGTCGTCGATCGCCTTGACGCGCGCCCGCGGGATGCGCGCGGGGTCCCAATCCGAGACGGCCTCGTCGAGATCGGCGGTGGCGCGCTGGCCGAGGAATGAAAGCACGCGCGGCAGAAGCTCGCCGCGGCGCGAAGGATCGAGCGCGCGCGCGCCGGTCTGCTTGGAGAGCTTCTCGCCTTTTGCGTTCACCGCGACCGGGACGTGAAGGTAGTGCGGCTGCGGATAGCCGAGCAGCCGCTGAAGCAGGAGCTGGCGCCCGGTCGAGTCGATCAGGTCGGCGCCGCGGACCACGTCGGTGATGCCCTGCTCGGCATCGTCGACGACGACCGCGAGCTGGTACGCGACCTGGCCGTCTGCACGATACAGGACAAAGTCGCCCACTTCGCGCGCGAGATCCTGCTCGCACGCTCCCTGCACGCGGTCCACGAACGACACCGCGCGCCGGTCCACTGCGAGGCGCAGCGCCCGCGCCGCCCTGCCGGCTGGCAGCCCGGTGCGGCAGGTTCCGGGATAGATCTGCGCACCGTCCGCGGCGAGCCCGAGAGCCGAATCGGCGATTTCGCTGCGCGTGCAGCCGCACCAGTAGGTGCTCGCCTGCAGCTTCTGCAGCGCTTCTTCATAGCGCGCGCCTCGCAGGCTTTGATAGAGGACGGGCCCGTCCCAGGTCAGCCCAAGGCGCTCGAGGCCGCGCAGGATGTCGTCGGCCGCGGCGGGGAGCGTGCGCGGTTGATCGAGGTCCTCGATGCGCACGAGCCAGCGGCCGCGCGCCGCCCGCGCGTCGAGCCAGCTCGCTGCGGCAGCCACGAGCGAGCCGAAGTGCAGCGGTCCGGTCGGCGAAGGTGCGAACCGGCCTACGTACATGGTTGTCTAGAGTACACTGCCGTCCTTCCCCGAAAGGTAGCCGCCGTGCCCACCGTCGATCTCACCAAGGAAAACTTCGAGAACACCGTCAACGAAAACGCGATGGTGATCATCGACTTCTGGGCCCCCTGGTGCGGCCCGTGCCGCGGTTTCGCGCCCGTCTACGAGAAAGCCTCGGAAACGCATCCCGACGTGGTGTTCGCCAAGGTCAATACCGACGAAGAGCAGGAGCTCGCCGGCAGCTTCGGCATCCGCTCGATCCCGACGCTGATGGTGTTTCGCGAGAAGGTCATCCTGTTCCAGCAGGCGGGCGCGCTTCCCGGCAGCGCGCTCGAGCAGATCATCGCGCAGGCGAAGGCCCTCGACATGACCAAGGTGCACCAGGAGCTCGCCGCGCAGCCGTCGCAGCCGTCGTCATGATCGAGCTTCGGCGCGCCGCCGAACGCGGCCACGCCAACCACGGCTGGCTCGATTCCTATCACAGCTTCTCCTTCGCCGACTACTACGACCCGGATCACATGGGCTACAGCGCCCTGCGCGTCATCAACGAGGACCGCGTACAGCCCGGCTCGGGTTTCGGCACCCATGGCCACCGCGACATGGAGATCCTGAGCTACGTCCTCGAGGGCGCGCTCGGCCACAAGGACTCCATGGGCAACGGCTCGACCATTGTCCCCGGAGACGTGCAGAGGATGAGCGCGGGTCGCGGCGTGCGGCACAGCGAGTTCAACAGCGAGAAGTCGGGCGTGACGCACTTTCTCCAGATCTGGATCGAGCCGGAAGTCGCCGGCATCGAGCCTTCGTACGAGCAGAAGCACTTCGCTGCCGACGAGAAGCGCGGCCGGCTGCGGCTCATCGCCTCGCGCGACGGGGCCGAGGGCTCGGTCACGATTCACCAGGACGCACGGGTCTACGCCGGCCTTTTCGACGGCGCGGAGCGCGCCGAGCAGCGGCTGTCCCCTGGCCGCAAGGGCTACGTGCACGTCGCGCGCGGCGAGGCGACCGTCAACGGCCGGGCGCTGGCCTCCGGGGACGCGCTGAAGACCGACGCCGGCCCGATCGTCGTCGAGCGCGGCCGCGGCGCCGAGGTGCTGGTATTCGACCTTCCCGACCAATAGAGGCCCGATCGGGATCCCTATCAGGCCCATTGCCACAATTCAATGGACCGGGGCGCGGCGACTTCCTAGACTCAGCTATCGACATAGACGAGGCGATGATGGAAATCAATACGGGAATTTCCGCCGCCCAGCGCGGCGTGATCGTGCAGGGTCTGTCCAGGGTGCTCGCCGACACGTACGTGCTGTACCTGAAGACGCACGGCTTCCACTGGAACGTCGAGGGCCCGATGTTCCAGACGCTGCACCAGATGTTCATGGAGCAGTACACCGAGACCTGGAACGCGATCGATCTCATCGCGGAGCGCATCCGCTCGCTTGGTGAATACGCGCCCGCCACCTATCGCGAGTACGCGCGCCTCACCAGCATCAAGGAGACCGAAGGCGTGCCGCGCGCGGAGGAAATGGTCAGGCTGCTGATCGAAGGCCAGGAGGCGGTGGTGCGGACGGCCCGCGAGGCGCTCGGCGTCGCCGACGAGGCGAACGACCAGCCGACGCTCGACCTCCTGACCCAGCGCATGCAGGTTCACGAAAAGAACGCCTGGATGCTGCGCAGCCTGCTGAAGAAGTAACATGTCGGCCGCTATGGGCGGCAGCCGCATCGAGAAGGACAGCTTCGGCGCCATCGAGGTTCCGGCCGAGCGCCTCTGGGGCGCCCAGACCGAGCGCAGCTTGCGCTTCTTCCGCATCTCGGGCGAGCGCATGCCGCTCGCCGTGATCCATGCCCTCGCGCGAGTCAAGAAGGCCGCCGCGGCCGTCAACGCCGAGCTGAGTCTCCTCGAAAAGGGCAAGGCCGAGGCGATCCAGCGCGCGGCCGACGAGGTCCTCGCGGGACGCCACGACGCGGAGTTCCCGCTCTCGGTGTGGCAGACCGGATCGGGCACGCAAAGCAACATGAACGTCAACGAGGTGCTCGCCAACCGCGCCTCCGATCTGCTCGGCGGCGAGCGCGGGGCGAAGCGCCTGGTCCATCCGAACGACGACGTGAACCTCGGACAGTCGTCGAACGACATCTTCCCGACCGCCATGCACGTCGCCGCGGTGCTGGCCGTGAACGACGTGCTCGCGGCGCTGGATCGGCTGCGCGACGCCTGGCACCAGAAGAGCGTCGCCTTCGACGCCATCGTCAAGATCGGCCGCACGCACCTGCAGGACGCGACGCCGCTCACCCTTGGCCAGGAGTTCTCCGGCTACGTGGCGCAGCTAGGCCATGCCGACGCTGCGATCCGCGCCGCGCAAGCCGGCCTGCACGAGCTTGCCATCGGCGGGACCGCGGTCGGCACCGGGCTCAACACGCACCCGGAGTTCGCGCCGCGGGTGTGCGCGATCCTTTCGGCCGAGCTGAAGCTCGCATTCGTCCCGGCCGCGAACAAGTTCGCCGCGCTGGCCGGGCACGAGCCGCTGGTCTTCGCGCACGGCGCGCTGAAGACGCTCGCGACCGCCGTGTTCAAGATCGCGAGCGATGTGCGCCTGGCGGCGTCCGGGCCGCGCTCGGGCATCGGCGAGCTGCGCATTCCGGAGAACGAGCCCGGCAGCTCGATCATGCCCGGCAAGGTGAATCCCACCCAGGTGGAGGCGCTCACCATGGTGGCCGCGCAGGTGCTGGGAAACGACGCCGCGGTGAACTTCGGCGGCGCCAGCGGCCACTTCGAGCTCAACGTGTTCAAGCCGCTCATCATTCACGCCTTCCTGCAGAGCGCGCGCATGCTCGCCGACGGCTGCCGCTCCTTCGAAGAGCATTGCGTGCGCGGGATCGAGGCGGAAGAGCGGCGCATCCGCGAGCTCGTCGAGCGCTCGCTCATGCTGGTCACCGCGCTTTCGCCGCACATCGGCTACGACCGCGCGGCGGAGATCGCGAAGAAGGCGCATCGCGAGGGCAGCACGCTGCGCGAGGCGGCCCTCGGGCTCGGCTACGTGAGCGCACAGGACTTCGACCGCTGGGTGCGCCCCGAGGCCATGATCGGCCGGCGCGAGCATTGATCGTCGCGCTCATCTCCGGGCGCGGCAGCAACCTGCAGGCGCTGCTCGAAGCCGGGCTCCCGGTGAGCGGCGTGATCAGCAATCGCGCCGACGCCAAGGGGCTTGGGCTGGCTGCAGCCCGCGGCGTGGCCACGCGTGTGGTCGAGCATCGCGCCTTCTCGAGCCGCGAAGCTTTCGACGCCGCGCTCGGCGCCGAAATTGAGCGCTTCGCGCCACGCCTCGTGGTCCTCGCCGGCTTCATGCGCATCTTCACGCCGGGTTTCGTCGCCCGTTATGAGGGCCGCATGCTCAATATCCATCCCTCGTTGCTGCCCGCGTTCCCGGGCCTCGACACCCACGCGCGCGCGCTCGCCGCAGGCGTGAAGCTGCACGGCTGCACGGTCCATTTCGTCAGCGCCGAGCTCGACCACGGTCCGATCGTGATCCAGGCGGCGGTTTCGGTTCGCCCGGACGACACGGCGGAAAGCCTGGCCGCCCGCGTCCTGCGGCAGGAGCACGTCATTTACCCGCGCGCGGCGCGCTGGTTCCTCGAAGACAAGCTTGTCATCAAATCCGGGGTGGTCGGCGTTAAGGGAGATCATGAGCAGCTGGTCGTCGCCGCCGACTAGCGCCGTGGCCTGGGTGCTCGCCCTGTTCGCCGCGGCGGCATGGGGCCTGCCGCCGCGGCAGGTGGAGCTCACGTATGAGTTCAGCCGCAACGGCATCGCCCTCGCCGATGTCACTTATGCTCTCGAGCACGACGGGCGCAACTACCGAATCATCGAGACCACCAAAGGGCGCGGGATTCTAGCGCTGACCGGTACGACCAAGCGAACGAGCCGCGGCATGGTGACTGCCGAAGGTCTGAAGCCGGTCGAGTTCACCGACGAGCGCACCGGCCGCAGCACGGCGCGAGCCAACTTCGACTGGGACAAGAAAACCGTGACGATGCAATACAAAGACGAGCCGCGCACCGAGCCTCTGCCGCCGAACGCGAGTGATCGACTCGCCTTCGTGCTCGATTTTTCCTTCGCGCCGAAACGGAAGGAAGTCGTGTTCGATCTCTTCGACGGGCGGGGACAATCGCGTCATGTCTACACGAACGGCGGCGCCGAGCGGGTCAAGGTTCCCCTCGGCGAGTTCGACGCCGTACGGTTCTTTCGCGGCAGCGCCGGCGACGATCGCTCCGAGGTCTGGCTCGCGAAGGACCTCGGCTACCTGCCGGTGAGAGTCCTCGTGACGGAGAAGGACGGCACGCGCTACGAGCAGGTGGCGACCAAGATCACCACGCCGTGAGGCTGGGGCGCGGCATCCTGGGCCACGCCGCGGCCGCGCTTTCGCGCCTGCTGGAGTTCTCGCTGCCGGCCGACGAGACCCTGTCGCGCTACTTCCGCAGCCATCCCGAGCTCGGCCGGCAGGAGCGCGGGTTCATCGCCGAATCGGCGTTCGCGGTGCTGCGCAGACGCCGCTCGCTCGCCGCGGCGACGGGGTCCTCGTCGCCGGATTCGCTCGTCGCAGCCGCCGCGATCAAGGTGCTCGGCCTGTCAGCCCGCTCCCTGGAGGGGCTGGTCGAGCCGGGGCTGGCCGAGCGCATCCGCGCGTTCTCGCTCGCCGCAACGCCGGCCGCGGTGCGCGCGGATCTTCCCGACTGGCTGTGGGAGATGCTGATCGCGGACTACGGCGAGGCGGAAGCCGAGCGCATCGTCCCGGCGCTGCTGAACCCGGCGCCGCTCGACTTGCGGGTGAATCTCGCGCGAACGAGTCGCGAAGACGCGCGCGCGCGCCTGGCCGCCGACGGTATCGAGGCGCATGCCACCCCGTATTCGCCGGCCGGCTTGCGCGTCATGGGCAAGCCGGCCATCAACCGCCTGGCGCTGTTTCGCGACGGCCTGATCGAAGTGCAGGACGAGGGCAGCCAGCTCCTCGCGTGGGTGCTCGGCCCGCGTCGCGGAGAAATGGTGGGCGACTATTGCGCCGGCGCCGGCGGCAAGACGCTCGCCGCCGCCATGCTGATGCGGGGGACCGGGCGCGTGTACGCCATGGACACTTCGGCGCGCCGGCTGGCGGCGCTGCGTCCGCGCGCCGCCCGCGCCGGAGTGACCAACGTCCACGTCATCGCTCTGTCCGGCGACAACGACCAACGCGCCAAGCGGCTGGCCGGGAAGCTGGACCGGGTTCTCGTCGACGCGCCCTGCAGCGGATTCGGCACGCTGCGCCGCAATCCCGATCTCAAATGGCGCCACACGGAGCAGGCGGTGACGCAGCTCGCGCAAAAGCAGCGCGCCATCCTGCGCGCGGCCTCGCGGCTGGTGAAGCCCGGTGGCAGGCTTGTGTATGCAACGTGCAGCATCCTCAAAGCGGAAAACGAGGCAGTCGCGGACGACTTCGCCGCCTCGAGCCCCGAGTTCGAATCCGTATCGTGCGATGCGCTGCTCGGCGAGCAGCGCATACCGCTCCAGGCGGGCGCGCGCATGCGCCTGTGGCCCCACCTGCACGGAACCGACGGATTCTTCGCCAGCGCTTTCGTTCGCCGCGTACCGTAAGGAACAATCGCACGCAGTCCGGGTCTTAAAAACTCCCTTTTCTGCAAGCGGCTTAGCAAAAGTTACGACGCGGCGAGCGGCCTTCGCGTAGAATGGCCCGCGCCGTTTGACCATGGCTTAGGACAGCATACAACCAAATGATTATAAAAGGCTTTTTTGATCTCCCGTGGTGGGGCTACGTAGCCGTCGCGCTCGGCCTTACGCAGGTCACCATCGCGGCCGTTACCATCTATCTGCACCGCTGCCAAGCGCACAGGGCGCTCGAGCTGCACCCGCTGGCGTCGCATTTCTTCCGGTTCTGGCTGTGGCTCACCACGGGCATGGTCACCAAGGAATGGGCGGCGATCCACCGCAAGCACCATGCAAAGTGCGAGACCGCCGAAGATCCGCACAGCCCTCAGGTTTACGGGATCAATCGCGTCCTTTGGCTGGGCGTGTTCCTGTATGTCAAGGAGTCGTACAGCAAGGAAACCCTCGAGCGCTACGGGCATGGCACGCCCGACGATTGGATGGAGCGCAACGTCTACACGCGCCGTCCAATGGCCGGCGTTCTGCTGCTGCTGCTCACCGATCTTCTGGCATTCGGCGCGGTTCCCGGGGCGCTCATCTGGCTGACGCAAATCGCCTGGATTCCATTCTGGGCCGCGGGCGTGATCAACGGCGTCGGCCACTACTTCGGCTACCGCAGCTACGATGTCGCCGACGCGAGCACGAACATCGTGCCCTGGGGCATCTTCATTGGCGGCGAAGAACTGCACAACAATCACCATGCCTTCGCCTCGTCGGCGAAGCTGTCCTCCAAGTGGTACGAGCTCGATATCGGCTGGCTGTACATCCGCGTGCTCGAGACGTTCGGCCTGGCGACGGTGAAGAAGCTCGCGCCGCAGCCGCGCTTCGCGCCGCCCAAGCCCGCGGCCGATTTCGACACGCTGCACGCCATCATCGCCAACCGCTACGACGTGCTCTCGCGCTACGCCAAGTCGGTGCGGCGCACCTACTCCGAGGAGATGCAGCGGCTCAAGCGCTGGTCGCCGCGCGATGCCGAGGTGCTGCGCCCTCTCAAGCGCGCGCTGCTGCGCGGTCAGGCAGCCGCCGGCGCTGAGAGCGTGCGCCTCGCCGAGGTGCTGAAGAACTCGCGTGCCCTGGCGACGGTGATTGCAATGCGCGACGAGCTTGCCGCGCTATGGGAGCGCTCGCACGCCTCCAAGGAACAGCTCCTGCGCCAGCTTCAAGACTGGTGCCGGCGCGCCGAAGCGAGCGGGGTGGCGCCGCTGGTGGACTTTTCGGCCCGCCTTCGCTCCTACGCCTGAGCGCCTGCGCGCGCTCTCCAGTCGCGCCGGCAACGAACCTGCCCGCGTAATCCTCTTCGCTACAGCCACGGCGCCCTGATCCACGGGCGCCGTCCGTTTTTCAAAGGTCGCCGGTGTACCGATGACGGTCAGGCAAACCCTTTGCATGGCATGAGCCGGCACTTGCCTATCCAAAGGAGCTTCACCATGCACTACCGTCCTCTGATCGCAGCCGTAGTCGGGGCGCTCGCTACCTCGGGCCTCGCGTCGGCGCAGTCCACGACGTCCACGTCCACGTCCACCACCACCACCGATACCTGGCGCATGCCATACCAGAGCGGGTTCTGGGGTCATGCCGGCGCAAGCGTCGGGCAATCCAAGCTGCAGCTCGGCTGTCCGCCCACCGGGAGCTGCGACGACAAGGACACCTCGTTCCGCGTCTTCGCCGGCGGCAGGTTCAACAATGCCTTCGGACTCGAGCTCGGACTGATGGACTTCGGCAGGTTCGACCGCGCCGGCGGCGAAACCAAGGGTTATGGACTCGACATCCCCCTGATCCTCGGTTTCCCGATCGGCGCCAACTCGTCCGTGTTCTTGAAGGCCGGCGTCCACTACAGCAAGACGGAGGTGTCGGCGGCAGCCCCGGCGTCGATCCAGACCGGCAAGGAATCCGGCTGGGGTCCGCGTGCCGGCGTCGGCGCGACGTTCGGCCTGACGCCGCAATGGGCGGTGCGTGCCGACTGGGACCGCTATCGCGTGGAGTTCCCGGGAACGAAAGACGACATCGACACGCTGACGATCGGCGGCCAGTACACGTTCCGCTGATTCGCCGCTACCACAAGCAAAAAGGCCCGCTCCCGCGGGCCTTTTCGTTATTTCAGCTTGGTCTCTTTGTAGATGACGTGCTTGCGCGCCTTGGGATCGTACTTCCTGATCTCCAGCTTGTCGGGCGTGGTGCGCTTGTTCTTGGTGGTGGTGTAGAAGTGGCCGGTGCCGGCGGAGGATTCGAGCTTGATCTTTTCGCGCATGGCTATTTTCCTTTGTTCCTGGCTTTGATTTCGGCGAGCACGGCCTCGACGCCAAGCTTGTCGATGCGGCGCAGCCCGGCGGTGGAGACGCGCAGCCGAACCCAGCGGTTCTGGCTCTCGACCCAGAAGCGCCGGTAGTGAAGATTGGGCTCAAAGGTGCGGATCGTCTTGTTGTTGGCGTGGGACACGTAGTGACCCTTCATCGGCTTTTTGCCGGTGACCTGGCAGACGCGGGACATCGGAACGACTCCGGAAAAATGCGCCAAACGCGCGAAAGGCGCGGATTTTACTACAACAATCCACGCTCGGCGAAGGAGATCGCCTGGTGGCCCGCAACGATGAAATGGTCCAGGACTCTGACCTCGATGAGCGCGAGCGCTTCCTTCAGGTTCGCGGTCAGCAGCTCGTCGGCCTGGCTCGGCTGGGCGGCGCCCGAAGGATGGTTATGGGCAAAGATCACCGCGGCCGCGTTGCAGGCGAGCGCCGCCTTGACGATCTCCCGGGGATACACGCTCGTCTGCGTCAGCGTGCCCTGGAACGGCTCCTCGAACTTGATCACGCGGTGCTGGGCGTCGAGCCAGATGCAGACGAACACTTCGTGCGCGCGCCCACCGATGGCGAGCCGGAGATAGTCGCGCACCGCTCCCGGCGAAGTCAGCGCCGAAGTTCTTTTGAGCTCCTCCTGGAGCGCGCGACGCGCGAGTTCCAGCGCCGCGGCAAACTGGGCGGCCTTCGCCGGGCCCAGACCCTTGATCGCGCCGAGGCGAGCCCCCGCTTCCAGCACGCCGCTCACGCCGTTGAATTCGTGCACCAGCTCGCGGCCGAGCTCCACCGCGCTTTTTCCCGGCAGGCCCGTGCGCAGCAGCACGGCAACGAGCTCCGCGTCGCTGAGAACTTTCGCACCCTCGGCGAGAAGCCGCTCGCGCGGCCGCTCGGCGAGCGGCCAGTCCGAAATCGCCATGTCCGGTGCTTTCCCTTAGAATCGTTTCCCCTTAACGGGGCGAGCGGTCGACCCGATGACACTGACAGGAAAGCGCGTCCTCCTCGGCATCACCGGCGGCATCGCGGCCTACAAGGCCGCCGAGCTGGTGCGCCTTCTGGTGAAGGCGGGCGCCGACGTACGCGTCGCGATGACCGAGGCGGCCACCCGCTTCATCGGCCCTACGACGATGCAGGCGCTCTCCGGACAGCCGGTGTGGACCGATCTGTGGGACGCGCGCGTCAACGATTCAATGGGACATATCGAGCTGTCGCGCGACCGCGACCTGATCCTGGTGGCACCCGCGAGCGCGGACTTCCTGGCCAAGCTCGCGCACGGCTTATGCGATGACCTTCTCTCCACGTTGTGCGTGGCGCGACGCTGCCCGCTGATGGTGGCGCCGGCCATGAATGTCGAGATGTGGCAGAACCCGGCGACCCGGCGCAACGCCGAGACGCTGCGCGCCGACGGCGTGCACATCGTCGGACCTGCGTCCGGCGGCCAGGCTTGCGGCGAGATGGGCATGGGCCGCATGACCGAGCCCGCCGACATCCTCGCCGATGTGCAGTTTTTTTTTCAGCCGAGCGAGCCGGCGGGAACGCTCCGCGGGCGCCGGGTCGTGGTCACCGCGGGTCCCACCGAGGAGCCGATTGATCCCGTGCGCGTCATCACCAACACCAGCTCGGGGAAGATGGGCTACGCCGTCGCGCGCGCCGCGCGCGAGGCGGGCGCCGAAGTCACCCTCATCAGCGGACCGGTATCGCTGCCGACGCCGGCCGGAGTAGCAAGAGTCGATGTGCGCACCGCGCAGGAGATGTTCGAGGCGGTGAAGAAAGACGCCACCGGCGCCGACGTGTTCATCTCGGTGGCCGCGGTCGCCGACTATCGGGTGAAGAACCCGTCCGCGCAGAAGATCAAGAAGGGAAACGGCACGCCGCGCCTCGATCTCGAGGAGAACCCGGACATCCTCGCCTGGGTGGCGTCGCTGCCCAAGCCGCCGTTCTGCGTCGGCTTCGCCGCCGAAAGCGAGAAGCTGGCCGAGAACGCGAGAGCGAAGCTGGCAAGGAAGAAGTTGCCGCTGATCGCGGCCAACATCGCGCAGGACACGATGGGCAGCGACGAAAACGAGATCACGCTCTACGACGCTAGCGGCGAGCACCCGCTCGGCCGCGGGCCGAAGCTCGAGCTTGCGCGCAAGCTGGTCGAGCACGTCGCAGGCTTGCTGACAAAGAGATGAGAAAGCTGGAAGTAAAGATCCTCGACGAGAGGATGCGCGGCATGCTGCCGCACTACGCCACCGCGGGCGCGGCTGGCCTCGACCTGCGGGCGTGCATCGACGCACCCGTCGTTCTCCAGCCAGGCGACAGCCGGCTGATACCGTCGGGCATCGCCATCCATGTCGGCGACCCGCGCTACGCAGCGATCATCCTGCCGCGCTCGGGCCTCGGCGCGAAGAGCGGAATCGTGCTCGGCAATCTCGTCGGTCTCATCGACTCGGACTACCAGGGACCTCTCATGGTGTCGCTGTGGAACCGTGGACGCGAGCCTTTCACGCTGCAGCCGATGGACCGCATCGCGCAGCTCGTCGTGATCCCCGTGGTGCAGGTCGAGTTCGAGGTGGTGCCGGACTTCGCCGCCAGCGCGCGCGGCACCGGCGGCTTCGGGTCTACGGGGAAGGAATAGCCGTTCTCTAGCTAAGGGAATCGGCCCAGATCGTTTTTGCCCAGTTCCATGCGTAGTTCCCTTCGGCCTCGCTGCGCGCGGCCGAAACGCCGCCCGATCCTTTTGCTGGGACCAACGTTCCCTGGCCCGGGTCCCACTCGTGTACCGAAGATACGCGGATCGCTTCCCTCTGGGAAACGAAGCTGTAGCAGGTGTTCAGGATCTTGAGCGGTTGGGGTTCGCGGTTGTTCAGGAGATCGACGATCGCGCCGGCGGCGATTTTGGCGTGATTGTTGGCCATGCTCGCCGACTTCGGCATCGCCGGTGCCGAGAGCGTGGCATCACCCAGCACGTGAACGCCCTTGACGGCCTTCGACTCCATGGTGCGCCAGTCCACGTCGCACCAGCGGTTGTTGGTGGTGATGAGGCCTGCCTTGGCGGCGACGTCGGCGGCGCGGTGCGGCGGCACGACGTTAAGTACGTCGCCTTTCACGTCTTCGACCTCCAGCCGCACGGTCATCGAATTGCCGTCCACGGCCACGGCGCGCGAGTTGCCGCGGTACTCGATGATTCCCGGGTACAGATCCGACCAGGCGCGCTTGAACAGGCCGGCTTTGGAGGTGACGTCCGGGTTAGCGTCGAGTATCAGCACCTTGGAGCGCGGCTTGGCCTGCTTGAAGTAGGCCGCGACCACGCTGGCGCGCTCGTATGGCCCGGGCGGGCAGCGGTAGGGCTGGACCGGGATCGAGAGCACGTACACGCCGCCGTCGCGCATCTGCTCGAGCTGCCGCCGCAGCGCCACCGTCTGCGGACCGGCCTTCCAGGCGTGCAGCACACGCCCCGATTGCATCGCTTGCTCATAGCCTTGGACGTCCCCGAAGGTGAAATCGATGCCGGGCGAGACGACCAGGCGCTCGTATGCGATGTCCCCGCCGCGCGCGAGCCGGACCGACTTCTTCGCCGCATCGATCGCCGTGACCTCGTCGCGAACGACCTGCACACCGTGGCGCTGCAGGCTGTCGATGCTCCGGGTGATGTCGTCCATTCCGGTGAAGCCGCCCAGCACCAGGTTGGAGATCGGGCAGGAAACGAAGCTCGCCTCCCGCTCCACCAGCACGACGTCGATCTTGGGATCCCACATGCGGATGTACTTCGCCGCGGTGGCGCCGCCGAAGCCGCCGCCGACGACCACGACCCGGGCCTTGGCCGGAGCCGTGGTCGCGCAACCCACCAGTGAAACTGCACCCGCAAGCTTGAGGAGGTCGCGTCTTTTCATGGCTTACCTCTTCTGCGTGGAGAACCACGCCGCCAGCGCGTCGATTTGCGCATCGGTATAGCCCTTGGCGATCTGGTGCATCACCGTCGCCTGGCGCTGGCCGTCGCGCAAGGCGCGCATCTGCGAGACGATGTAATCGCGCGGCAGGCCGGCGAGCGGCACCAACTCCTTGGTCGCCGGCTTTCCATCGGTGCCGTGGCAGATGGCGCACGGCGCTGCGAGGCGCTGCGCGTCCTGCGCCGACGCGGCCGAAACGAAGCACGACATCGATACCGCAACCGCCGCTATTCGCGTCATGGGTCCTCCCGTGGATGGAGGAAAGTAACGCCGGGTGCCGAAAAAAGCAAAGGCCGCCGAATCTTGCATTCGGGCGGCCTTGGCTCTGGAAACGCTGGCGCGGCTACTGCGTGCTGACCGCGGCGGCGGGCTCTTCCTCGAACTTCAGCACGATCTTCTCGGCCTCGCCGAGGTCGATGGTGACCTTGCCGCCGTGCTGCAGCTTGCCGAAGAGCAGCTCGTCGGCAAGCGCGCGCCGGATGGTGTCCTGGATGAGGCGCGCCATCGGCCGCGCGCCCATCAGCGGGTCGAAGCCCTTCTTGGCGAGGTGCTCCTTGAGCGCCTGGGTGAACTGCGCCTCGACCTTCTTCTCCTGCAGCTGCTCCTCGAGCTGCATCAGGAACTTGTCCACCACGCGCATGATGATGTCGTGGTCGAGCGCGCGGAACGAGATGATCGCGTCGAGCCGGTTCCTGAACTCGGGCGTGAACATGCGCTTGATCGCCTCCATCTCGTCGCCGGTCTGCTTGTTGAGCGTGAAGCCCATGGTGTTCTTGGCGAGCGACTCGGCGCCGGCGTTGGTGGTCATCACGATCACCACGTTGCGGAAGTCGGCCTTGCGCCCGTTGTTGTCGGTGAGCGTGCCGTGGTCCATCACCTGGAGCAGGATGTTGAAGATGTCCGGGTGCGCCTTCTCGATCTCGTCGAGAAGCAGCACCGAGTAGGGCTTCTTGGTGATCTGCTCGGTGAGCAGGCCCCCTTGCTCGAACCCCACGTATCCAGGAGGCGCGCCGATCAGCCGGCTGACGGCGTGGCGCTCCATGTACTCCGACATGTCGAAGCGGATGAGCTCGATGCCCATGCAGTAGGCGAGCTGGCGCGCGACCTCGGTCTTGCCGACCCCGGTGGGGCCCGAGAACAGGAAGTTGCCGATCGGTTTCTGCGGGTTGCCCAGTCCGGAGCGCGCCATCTTGATCGCCGCCGACAGCGCGTCGATGGCCTGATCCTGGCCGAAGACGACGGCTTTCAGGTCACGGTCCAGGTTCGCCAGCGCGCTGCGGTCGTCGGTCGACACGCTGCGCGGCGGGATGCGCGCAATCTTGGCGATGATCTCCTCGATCTCGGCCTTGCCGATGATCCGCTTCTGCTTGGCCTTGGGCGCGATGCGCTGCGCCGCGCCCGCCTCGTCGATCACGTCGATCGCCTTGTCGGGCAGGTGCCGGTCGTTGATGTAGCGCGCCGAGAGCTCGGCCGCGGTGGTGAGCGCGTTGGCGGTGTACTTGACGCTATGGTGCGCCTCGAAGCGGCTCTTCAGCCCCTTGAGGATCTCGACCGTCTCGTCGACCGACGGCTCGACCACGTCGATCTTCTGGAAGCGTCGAGACAGCGCGTGGTCCTTCTCGAACACGCCGCGATATTCGTTGTAGGTTGTTGCGCCGATGCACTTCAGCTGCCCGGTGGAAAGCACCGGCTTCAGCAGGTTGGAGGCATCCAGCGTGCCGCCCGAGGCGGCGCCCGCGCCGATCACCGTGTGGATCTCGTCGATGAAGAGGATCGCGTTCGGGTTGTCGACCAGCTGTTTCAGCACTGCCTTGAGGCGCTGCTCGAAGTCGCCGCGGTACTTGGTGCCCGCGAGGAGGGCACCCATGTCGAGCGCGTAGACCGTGCACTTCGCCAGCAGGTCGGGAACGTTGCCTTCGACGATGCGGCGCGCGAGGCCTTCGGCGATCGCGGTCTTGCCGACGCCGGCCTCGCCGACCAGCAACGGGTTGTTCTTGCGGCGGCGGCAGAGCGTCTGCACGACACGCTCGAGCTCCCGGTCGCGGCCGATCAGGGGGTCGATCTTGCCGGCGAGCGCGAGCGCGTTCAGGTTCTGCGTGTAGTTGTCGAGCGGGCTGTTGGAGGTCTCGGCCTGGCCTTCCTGCTCGGCGTCCTGGTCGGTCTTGCCCTGGTGCGCCTGCGGCGTCTTGGTGATGCCGTGCGAGATGTAGTTCACCACGTCGAGCCGCGCGATGCCCTGCTGCTGCAGGAAGTAGACGGCGTGCGAGTCCTTCTCGCCGAAGATCGCGACCAGCACGTTCGCGCCGGTGACTTCCTTCTTGCCGGAGGACTGCACGTGCAGGATGGCGCGCTGGATCACGCGCTGGAACCCGAGCGTCGGCTGCGTGTCGACCTCGCGGTCGGCGGCGATGCGCGGGGTCTGCTCGGCGATGTGCTGCGTCAGGTTCTTGCGCAGCTCGTCCATGTTGGCGCCGCAGGCGCGCAGCACCTCGGCGGCCGTCGGGTTGTCCAGGAGCG
>DATLUZ010000154.1:0-18879 GCA_035577785.1 Burkholderiales bacterium
GCTCGACTTCGCCATCGCCATCGTGCCGGGGTACCACTCGACGGTGTTCCCGCCGTACTTCGTGGCCGGGGCGCTCTTCTCCGGCTTTGCGATGGTGCTCACGCTCGCGATCCCGTTGCGGCACTTCTTCCGCCTGCACGACTTCATCACCGACCGGCATCTCGAGAACGCGGCGAAGATCCTGCTCGCCTGCGGCTGGATCGTGGCCTACGGTTACTTCATCGAGACCTTTACCGCGTTCTACAGCGGCGACGAGTTCGAGATCGCGATGGTGAAGGATCGCCTGCTCGGCTTCTATGGGCCGGTCTACTGGACCGTGCTCGCCTGCAACATCGTCGTTCCGCAGATCCTGTGGTGGCGGGCGGCGCGGCGCTCGGCGTGGACTCTCCTCGCCGTGAGCCTGGTGGTGAACCTGGGCATGTGGCTCGAGCGCGTGATGATCGTGGTGCAGAGCATGCACCACGACTTCATGCCCTCGGCCTGGGGCAATTTCATTCCGACGGCCTGGGACTGGATCACCTTCTTCGGCTCGATCGCCTTCTTCGCGTTCCTGTTTCTGCTGTTCGTGCGAGCCCTTCCGGCCATCTCGATCTTCGAGATGCGCGAGCTCGTGCTGGAGGAGAAGAAATCATGAGCCTCTACGGTGTCATGGCCGAATTCGGGGGCGCCGAGGCGCTGCTCGCTGCCGCGCGAGAAGCGCACGAATCCGGATATGGAGACATCGAGGCGTACTCGCCCTTCCCGATCGAAGGCCTGCCGGAGGCGACCGGTTTCCGGCGCAACTGGATTCCGGCCATCGTCCTCGCCGGCGGATTGGCGGGCGGGATCGGCGGCTACCTCATGCAGTGGTACTCGGCGGTGCTCTCCTACCCGATCAATTCCGGCGGCAAGCCGCCGCACAGCTGGCCGGAGTTCATCCCCGTGACGTTCGAGCTGACGGTGCTCGTCGCGGCGATCGCCGGCGTCGTAGGCATGTTGGCGCTGAATGGGCTGCCTCGTCTCTATCATCCCGTGTTCAACGTGCGCGAGTTCGACCTCGCCTCGCGCAACCGCTTTTTCCTCTGCCTGCGCCACGCCGACGCCCAATGCGCGCGCGATTTCCTTCGAGGGCTGGAGCCGCTCGGCATCTGGGATGTTCCCGTATGAGGAAGCTCTTGCTCCTTATGTGTTTCATAGGACTTTGGGGGTGCGAAAAACTGGCACGCAACATGTACGACCAGCCACGCTATAACCCGATGCGCGAAAGCCGCCTGTTTCCCGACGGCGCCTCGGCGCGGCCGCCTGTGCCCGGCACGCTTGCCGCAGCCAGCGGCGTGGTCGCCGGCACTTCGAGCGGGCGCATTGGCAGTGAGGAAGAGCTGGAAAGGGCGAAGCTCGAGGCGGCCACGTCCAATCCCTACCCGGTGACGATGGCGCTCCTGCGTCGCGGGCAGGAGCGCTTCAACGTCTACTGCGCGCCCTGCCACAGCCCGGTAGGGGACGGCGACGGCATGGTGGCGCGGCGCGGCTTCCCGCATCCGCCGTCCTACCACGTCGAGCGCCTGCGCCAGGCGCCCGACCGCCATTTCTACGATGTCATGACGCAGGGCTACGGAGTCATGCGTCCCTACGCCGATCGCCTCGCGCCCGACGAGCGCTGGGCGATCGTCGCCTACATCCGCGCCTTGCAGCTCTCGCAATATGCCCGCGCCGAGGATCTGAAGTGAGTTCGTACCTATTCGCCTGGCTGCTCTTTCTCGGCCTTGCCCTCGGCGGCATGGCGAATCTCATGCTGCACAACCTGAGCGGTGGAGCGTGGGGCAGCGCGGTGCGCCCCACGTTTGTCGCGGCGGCGCGCCTCGTGCCGCTTGCGGCGCTGCTCGGCATTCCGGTCCTCGTCGCCATGCGTCAGCTCTATCCGATCGGGGAAAGCGTGTGGTTCAGCGCCCCGTTCTTCGCCGCGCGAAGCATCGCCTATCTCGCGCTGTGGAGCGCGTTCGGTCTCTGGCTGCGCTCGAGCGTCGCCTGGTCCGCGATCGGATTGATCGTCTATGTCTTCACCATGTCGCTCGCCGCGACCGACTGGATCGCCGCGCTGGTCCCGCAGTGGTACTCGACGGGCTTCGGGCTGGTGGTGGCCATCGGCCAAATGCTCGGCGCAATGGCCCTGGCGGTCGCGCACGCCGGCTTGCGCGCCGAACGGACCGACCGCCAGGTGTTCCTCGATCTCGGCAACCTGCTCCTCATGTACGTGATGACGTGGGCCTATCTCGCCTTCATGCAGTTCCTGATCGTCTGGGTCGGCAACCTGCCGCGCGAGATCGCCTGGTACCTGCCCCGGCTGCAGACCGGCTGGGTGGCGCTCGGGGTGATCCTGGTCGTGTTCCATTTCTTCGCCCCGCTCGCGATCCTGCTCTTCCGCAGCGCCAAGCGCTCGCCGCTTCTCCTCGGCTCGCTCGCCGCCGCCCTTCTCGCCGTCCACGTCATCGACGTGTACTGGCTGGTGGCGCCTTCAGTGCGGCCGCTCGGCTTTCACATCGCCGTGGCCGACATCCTGGCTCTGCTCGCCGCGGCGGCGCTATGGCGGTTCGCCTGGAGGCCGGCGCGTGCCTGAGCGCAGCGACATCAGCCTGCGCGCTCTCGCCGCCGGCGCGGCGATCATCGTCGCCGGAATCGCGCTGAGCATTGGCGCCGCAGCGCTGCTGGCAACGCACGTGGCAAATGTCGAAAAACCGCAGATCGAAGGCGCCGCCCTGCAGACCGCTGCTCCGCAGGACCTCGCCTCCTTCACCCGCGAGAAGAACGCGCGCCTCGCCGGCTCCGGGCGCGTCGACGACCAGCACGTTCACATTCCGATCGAGCGAGCGATGCGCATTCTCGCCGAAAGACGCAGCCAATGAGGGTCGGGCTTCTTCTGCTGCTCATCGCGTTCGGCGCGCACGCCCACGCCCCCGAGGTCGACTTCGATCCCCATGCCGGCGCCCGGGTCCCCGATCTCGCCTTCCGCGAGGGCCGCCTGCGCGACTACCTCGGCCCGGCCCCCGTGGTGCTCGTGCTCGGCTACCTCGGCTGCGTGAATCTCTGCGGCACCACGCTCGAGGGCGTTTCGCTCGCGCTGCGCGACACCGGACTCGCGCCGGAGCGCGATTACCGCGCGCTCTTCGTGAGCATCGACCCGCGCGACGAGCGGGCCACGGCCGAACGGCGTCCGGGCTGGCATTTCCTCACCGGCGCGGCCGCCGCCGCGGCGCTCGCCGAAACAGTCGGCTTCCGTTACGCCTTCGAAGCAAGCTCCGGGCAATTCGCGCATCCGGCCGGCTTCATCGTCCTCACCCCGCAGGGCGAAGTCGCGCGCTATTTCATGGGCGTGCGCTTCGACCCCGCCGAGCTGCGCAGCGCCATCGGCGAGGCGGCGCTCGGCCGCACGCAGAGCCCTTTGGAGCGGCTGCTCCTCCTTTGCTTCCATGACCCGGCGGCCGGCAAGCACACGGCCGCGGTGCTCGTCGCATTGCGCATCGCGATGGCGATGTTCCTCGCCGCACTGGGATTCGTTGCATGGCGCAACCTGCGGTGAGCGGCACGGCGCAATGGCTCCTTGCAGCGGCTTCGGACATCGCCGCGCGGGTCGACGTCCTCTTCTTCTCGCTCCTCGCGCTGACCGGGGCGGTGGCGATTGCGATTTTCGTGCTGATGATCGTCTTCTCGGTCCGCTACCGCGCGGGATCGCGGGTCGACCGCAGCAACCCGCCCACCAACGTGCGCTGGCTCGAGCTCGGCTGGACCTTCACGCCGCTCGCCATCTTCCTCGGCATCTTCGTCTGGGCGGCGGTGGTGTACGCCCGCTTCTACACGCCGGCGCCGGACGCCATGGCCATCTTCATCGTCGGCAAGCAGTGGATGTGGAAGGCCGAGCACGCGAACGGCCGGCGCGAGATCGACGAGCTGCATCTGCCGGCCGGGCAGCCGGTGCGGCTCATTCTGTCCACGGAAGACGTGATCCACAGCTTCTTCGTGCCGGCCTTCCGCATCAAGCAGGACGCGGTGCCCGGCCGCTACACCAGCATCAGCTTCACGCCGACCCGCGAGGGCGAGTACTGGCTGCACTGCGCGGAATACTGCGGGACCGACCACGCGCGCATGGGCGGCCGCGTGGTGGTCATGGCGCCCGCCGCGTTCGCCCAGTGGCTCGAGCGCGGCAATTCCAATCCGTCGCTCGCCGCCCGGGGTTTCGAGCTCTTCCGGCGCAACGGCTGCAGCGGATGCCATGCCGCCGGCTCGAGCGTCCATGCGCCCGACCTCGCCGGAGTCTACGGCCGCGTCGTGCATCTCGCCGACGGCCGCAGCGTCGTTGCGGACGAGGGTTATCTCCGCGATTCGATCCTCCTGCCCAAGCGGGACGTCGTCGCGGGCTACCAGCCGATCATGCCGAGCTTCCAGGGACAGCTCGACGAAGGCGAGCTCGCCGCACTCATTTCCTTCCTGAAGGAGAACAAGTGAGTTATCTGAGCGAAGGCTACAGCCTGCGCTCGTGGCTCACGACCCACGACCACAAGCGCATCGGCGTCCTGTACATGGTCGCGATCACCGCCTTTTTCTTCCTGGGCGGCGCGGCCGCGGCACTCATGCGCCTGGAGCTCGCGACGCCCGCCGGCGACGTGGTGAGCGCCGAGACCTACAACAAGCTCTTCACGATCCACGGCGTGATCATGGTGTGGTTCTTCCTCATCCCGTCGATTCCCTCCGTGCTCGGCAATTTCCTCGTGCCGCTGATGATCGGCGCGCGCGACATGGCCTTTCCGAGGCTCAACCTCGCCTCCTGGTACATCTACGTGCTGGGGGGCCTGTTCACCGTCGCGGCGCTGGTCGCGGGCGGCGTCGACACGGGATGGACCTTCTATACGCCCTACTCGACCACGTTCTCGGACACGAACGTGATCCTCGTCATCGTCGGCGTGTTCGTCACGGGATTCTCTTCCATCCTGACCGGCCTCAACATCGTCGTCACGGTCCACAAGCTGCGCGCGCCGGGCCTCACCTGGTTTCGCCTGCCGCTCTTCGTCTGGGCCAACTACGCGACCAGCCTCATCCTGCTGCTGGCCACGCCGGTGCTGGCGATGACCCTTGCGCTGGTCGCGCTGGAGCGCCTGTTCCACATCGGAATCTTCGATCCAGCGCTCGGCGGCGATCCGCTGCTGTTCCAGCATCTTTTCTGGTTCTACTCGCACCCCGCGGTCTACATCATGGTGCTGCCGGCGATGGGCGTCGCGAGCGAGATCATTCCCTGCTTCGCGCGCCGCCCGGTGTTCGGCTACCGCTTCATGGCCTACGCGATCCTCGGCATCGCGTCGCTCGGCTTCCTCGTCTGGGGCCATCACATGTTCGTTTCCGGGCAGTCCATGTACGCCGGCATCGTGTTCTCGATGCTCTCGTTCCTCGTGGCGATTCCCTCGGCGATCAAGGTGTTCAACTGGACCGCGACGCTCTACAAGGGCTCGATCGTGTTCGGCGCGCCCATGCTTTACGCGCTCGGCTTCGTGGGCCTGTTCACCATCGGCGGGCTGACCGGGCTGTTCCTCGCCTCCCTCGCGCTCGACGTGCACCTCACCGATACGTACTTCGTGATCGCGCATTTCCACTACATCATGGTCGGCGGCTCGGTGATGGCCTACCTCGGGGGCATTCATTTCTGGTGGCCCAAGATCTGCGGGCGCATGTATCCCGAGATGCTGGGGCGCATCGCGGCGCTCACCATCTTCTTCGGCTTCAACCTCACCTTTTTCCCGCAGTACCTGCTCGGCTGGCTCGGCATGCCCCGGCGCTACCACGAGTACCCGCCGGAGTTCCAGCTCCTCAACCTCTTTTCGTCCGCCGGCGCCGCGGTGCTCGCCGTCGGCTATTTCCTGCCGCTCGCGTACCTCGGCTGGTCCTTGTTTTTCGGCAAAACAGCTTCCAGCAACCCGTGGCAGGCGACCGGGCTGGAGTGGCAGACGGCGTCTCCGCCGCCGCAGCACAACTTCGAGCAGGAACCGAGCGTCGAACGCGGCCCGTATCAGTACAGCGTCAGGTCCAATGAGTACGGCAGCCAGGTCCGATAACGCGCTCTTCGGCATGTGGGCGTTCCTCGCGACCGAGGTGCTGTTCTTCGGCCCGCTCTTCTTCGGCTACGTGCATGCGCGGCTCGCGCAACCCGACGCCTTCGTCTCGGGCAGCCATCACATGCACATCGTGCTCGGGACGCTGAACACCGCGATCCTCATGACGAGCAGCCTGACCATGGCTTTGGCCGTGGGCGCCGCGCGGAAGGGGGGGCCGCCGGGGAGGTGGCTCGGGCTGACCGCGCTATTCGGCCTTGTCTTCCTCGGCATCAAGGCCGCCGAGTGGGTCATGGAATTCGGCGAAGCCGCCGGTGCGGCCGGCGGCGAGGCGCGCTTCTATTTCCTCTACTACGCGATGACGGGCCTGCACGCCGTGCATCTCGTCATCGGCCTCGGGGTAGTGGCGTGGCTGTGGCGGCATGCGAAGCGCTTCGATGCCGCGTACCACACGCCCGTCGAAGCGGGCGGCCTGTACTGGCACTTCGTCGACGTCGTGTGGCTCTTCCTCTATCCGATGTTCTACCTGCTCGAGCGCTACAGCGCATGACCTACGTCCTCACCTGGCTCGCTCTCATGGCGCTTCTCGCCCTGACCTTCGGCAGCTCCTACCTGCCGATGGGCGCCTGGAACAGCGTCGCCAACATGGCGATCTCGTGCGCCAAGGCGCTGCTCATCGCCGTGTTCTTCATGCATCTGCGGCAGGCGGGCGCACTGCTGCGCCTCGCCGCCTGCATCGGGCTCCTCTGGCTCGCGCTTCTCTTCGGCCTGAGCTGGACGGATTTCGGCACGCGGACCTCCTCGCCGGCGCCCTGGTCGTCACGCTAGCTTTTACTTTTTTCTCGGCTGGTAGCTGAATTTCTGGCCGCCGACGCTCGCTTCGTACATCAGCCCGCCCTCGGTGACCGTGAAGATCGCCATCCCTTTGGTGTATCCGCCGCCCTTTCCCGTCGCAGCCTTGTTCTCGCTGGCGCTGGCGCCCGCCGCCGTGCCGCTCGTGCCCGCCTGAGCCGATGCGCCCGCCGTGATGGCCACGGCGCTTGCCTGGGCGCCGAACTCGAAGTTGCCGCTCGTGAATGCGCCGAAGGCGGCCTTGTTCTGGAAAAAAATGATCTCCCTATACGCTTGCCCGCCCAGCTGTGCGCCTACGGTGACCTGCGTCATCGAAGTGTCGCCGACGTACTTGCCTCCGACGTAGACACGCCCCGAGCCGTGCGCGGCGCCGATCACGAAGGCGCCCTTGCCGATGGTCGGAAACACCGCGTAGCCGTAGCTCTTCTTGAAGAACTCCGCACTCTGGCCTGCATTGCGAAACACCTTGATGGCATCGGCGTATTCGTCGGCGATGGCCGGGCCGAGCGCAAACAGAATGAACAGGGTGAACGAGCATCTGAGCAGTCGAGCGCACATGACGGTACCTCCTGCGTCAGTTTAATATGGCGTGCAGAGGGGGTGTCCATGAAACGGGTTTGGCTCTTAGCAGTAGGGGTGGTCGCTTTTTGCAGCGCGGCGTCCGCCCAGAACTTCCCGACGAAGACGGTCACGGTCGTGGTGCCGTTTTCGGCGGGCGGGCCGACGGACACGATCGCGCGCATCATGGCCGAGCGGATGACGAAGAGCCTCGGCCAGACGGTCCTGGTGGAGAACGTCACCGGGGCGGGCGGCAACATCGGCGTCGCCCGCGTGGTTCGGGCGGCGCCCGACGGCTACATGGTGAGCATCGGCCACATCGGCCCGCACGTGATCAACGGCGCCATGTACCAGTTGCAGTACGACCTGCTGAAGGACCTCGTGCCGGTCGGCATGTTCGTGACCAACCCGCAGATCATCGTGTCGAAGAATGGCCTGCCGTCGAAGGACCTCAAGTCGCTGATCGAGTTTGTAAAGGGCAAGCCGATTGCCATCGCCACGGGCGGTGCCGGGACGCCTTCGCACATCAGCGGGGTCTACTTCCAGAAACTCACCGGCGGCGCGTCCCAGATCGTCCACTACCGCGGCGGCGCGCCGGCCTCGGCCGACGTCATGGCCGGGCACGTCGATCTGTTCTTCGACCAGGCGGCGAACGCGCTCCCGCAGATCCGCTCCGGCAAGGTGCGCGCCTATGCGGTTACTCAGAGCACGCGGCTCTCCGTCGCGCCCGACATCCCGACGGTCGACGAAGCGGGCATGCCGGGGTACTACATGGCGGTCTGGCACGGGCTCTGGGTGCCGCGCGGCACGCCGGCCCCGGTCGTCGCGCGGCTCAATTCCGCGATGGTCGATGCGGCGGCCGACGACCATGCGCGCAAGCGCCTGATGGACATCGGGCAGGAAATCCTTCCGCGGGACAAGCAGACGCCCGAGGCGCTCGGCGCGCATCAAAAGGCCGAAATCGAGAAATGGTGGCCGATCATCAGGTCCGCCGGCATCAAAGCCGACTAGGCTGGTCAAGAATTTCATGACGAAACACGAAACTTTCCGTCGCAAATTGGCATCCCGGACGCTGACTCATGCCATGGCGGCGCACAACCCGCTGGCGGCGAAGCTGGCCGAGCGCGCCGGTTTTGATTCGGTCTGGGGCAGCGGCTTCGAGCTGTCGGCCAGCTACGCAGTTCCCGACGCGAACATTCTGCCGGTGTCCACGCACCTGGAAATGATGCGGGCGATCGCGAGCGCTGTGGACATCCCTCTCATCGCCGACATCGATACGGGCTTTGGCAACGCGATCAACGTGAGCTACTTGGTCCCGATGTACGAAGCGGCCGGCGTGTCCGCCGTGGTCATGGAAGACAAGACCTTCCCGAAGGATACGAGCTTGCGCGCCGGCGGACGCCAGGAGCTCGCTCGAATCGAGGAGTTTCAAGGCAAGGTGGCCGCAGCCTGCGCCGCCCGCACCGGCGAGCACTTCACCGTGATCGCGAGGGTCGAAGCGCTGATCGCCGGGCAGGGCCAGGATGCGGCTCTTCGTAGAGCGCTTGCGTATGTCGACGCAGGCGCAGACGCAATCCTGATCCATTCAAAACAGAAGACGCCCGACGAGATACTGGAGTTCGTGAAATCGTGGCCCGGCAAAGCTCCGTTGGTGCTCGTGCCGACTTCCTACCCGCAACTGAGCGAGGCGGACATCAGTGCGCTGGGCAAGGTGGGCCTTGTGATCTACGGCAACCACGCCATCCGCGCCGCCGTGAGCGGCATGCAGGCAGTTTTCTCGCAGATCCGCGCCGATGGCGGCATTGCCAAGGTGGACGCGGTTCTGCCTACGGTCGAAGCCATCATGGATTTACAGGGAGATGCCCGCATGCGCGCCTTGGAATCGCGGTTCCTGCGATGAATAGGTTTATTGACCTCGTGGCAGCCGGGCTGGTGCTCGCGGCGCTCACGCTCGCCCTGCCCGCGGCCGCGCAAGGTTATCCATCGAAGCCGATCCGCCTCGTCGCGCCGTTTCCGCCCGGCGGCAGCGTGGACGTCGTCGGCAGGCTGCTCGCGACGAAGCTCTCGGACAGCATGGGCCAGCAGATGGTCGTGGACAATCGCTCGGGCGCCTCGGGGGTGATCGGCACGGAGGTCGTGATGAACGCCCCGCCCGACGGCTACACGCTCCTCATCAACACCATTCCGTTCGTCACCAACCAGTTCCTGATGCCCCGCGCGCCATACGACCCGCTGCGCGACTTCGTTTCGATCTCGCTCGTCGCGTCGTCGCCGTCGCTCGTGACCGTGCACCCGTCGGTGCCGGCGCGCTCGATCCAGGAGCTCGTCGCGCTCGCCAAGAGCAAACCGGGCCAGCTCTACTACTCCGCAGCCGGCGTCGGCACCAATCCGCACATCGCGGGCGAGCTCTTCAACCTGCTCGCGGAGGTCAACATCGTCGCGGTGCAGTACAAGGGCGGCGGCCCTGCGGACACGGCGCTCATCGCGGGCGAGGTCGCAGCCACGTTCGGCAACATCTCGCAGGAGATTGCCTTCGTGAAAGCCGGGCGGATGCGAGCCTTGGCCGTGACCGGCACCAAGCGCAATCCCGCCATGCCGGAGCTGCCGACGGTTGTGGAGGCGGCCCCGGAAGGACCCCTGAGGGGCTACGAGTTCGAGACCTGGTACGTCGTCGCGGCGCCGAAGGGCACGCCGCGCGCGATTGTCGACACGGTCAATTCGCATATCCGCAAGGCGCTCAGCGCCCCGGACCAGGTGAAGTTCTGGGAGGAGCGGGGACTGACGGTCATCGCGAGCACGCCGGAGGCGGCCGCCGCGCACCTGGAAAGCGAGCAGAAGAAGTGGCAGCGCGTCATCAAGGAGCGCGGCATCAAGGCGGAGTAACGGCAGCGCGGCGAACGTCTGACGTTGCTCAGCTTCCTGCTCGCCGCGCGTCCGAAAGCGAGTCGAGGAGCTTCGCGACCTTGACGCCCATGAAGCTGTCCTCGGGCCCGCACGTCATCCCCGGCCTGAAGTGGATTTCGCGCGCGGGATGCTTCAAAGTCACTGCTTCGATGCAGGTCCACCGTCCGTCGCTCTCGCGAACAAACGAGTCAGTCAACCGTTTTTCCATGGTCTCGCTCGCTAACTGGCTGCGTCCTCTCCCTGCGGGCGAGCAAACCGCGTGCCCATGTAAGCGGGAAAGCCGCCTCGCGCGTTGATCCGTTCGATGCGCGCACTCTGGTGGGTAGGTCTGGTCGTTGCACTGCTGTGCGCGGCGCTCGGCACCCTTCTCCTCGCACCGTCGCGTAACGATTCGCCCTACGTGCGCGATGACGTCCGGATTCCGGTGGCCGACGGGCATTACTCGCTCGCGCTCACCGTCCTCCGGCCGCGCGGCGACGGGCCGTTCGGCGCGATCGTCCTCAACCACGGGGTCGGCGAAGGTGCGCGCGAACGTTTTCTCGAATCCCCGACGCTCTTTATCCAGGCGGCGAGCGCTTTCGTATCGCGAGGCTACGTCGTGGTCATGCCGCTGCGGCGAGGGTTCGGTGAAAGCGGCGGCGAGTTCGCTGAAGATGCGGGCCAGTGCAGCAACCCCCACTACGGGCGCGGCGAGCGGGCGGCCGCGAACGACGTGCTCGCGGCTTACGAGTTCGCCCGCAAGCTGCCGTACGTCGATCCCGAGCGCATGATCCTCGCCGGGCAATCCGCGGGCGGCGTGGCCTCCCTTTATGCCGCCGCGCAGCAGCCCGAAGGGCTCGTCGCGGTGCTGGCGTTCGCGGCCGGGCGCGGCGGAAACCCGAAGCTCCATCCGGGAACCCCCTGCGCGGCGGAGGCTCTGGCGGCCCTGTTCCAGGACCTCGGCGTATCCGTCCGGGTCCCCGTCCTGATGTACTACGCCGAAAACGATCTCTACTTCGGCCCTACCGCGTCTCGTTCATGGTTCCAGCGCCTGCAAAGCGGTGGAGTCGACGCGGAGTACGTGCTCCAGCCGCCTTTCGGAAACAACGGCCACTTCGTTTTCGGAGACACGAAGGGCGTCGAGCTGTGGCTCCCCACGGTCGAGCGCTTTCTCGAGCGCCACCACATCCCTTTCCAGCGCATTCCCTCCCAATCCCCCAAGCAGCGGACCTGACCGCAGCAGAAGCGCGACCCATGGTCGAAGTGTGACCATCGGACACATTGCGCGTAAGGCTGTGACTTGCGTCATGCGGCAGATGAAGCGCGGTGCGGTTATTGCACGGCTTCGGCCGACGCTATATGGCGTAGTTCCATGACAGCTTGGTCAATGCCGTGCAGGATCTCTCGAAAACACCGCGAAAAGCGGGGGGGCATCATGTTATTGCGCTTCGTTGGTTTCGCTCTTTGCGCCCTTGCGGCGCTTCCGGCTTTCGGCAAGGAGCTCCGGGTCTGCGCGGACCCGGACAGCATGCCCTACTCGCGGCAGGATGAAAGCGGCTTCGAAAACCGCCTTGCGGCGCTGGCTGCGGACGCGCTCGGCGCGACGCTCGCCTATACGTGGCATCCGCAGCACCGCGGCTTCGTCCGCACGAGCTTCGGCGCGAACCGCTGCGATGTCTGGATGGGCGTGCCGACCGGCATCGGCGCCATGCTGACCACGCAGCCCTATTACCGGTCAACCTATGTCTTCGTGTTCTCCGACAAGAAGCCGCTGGTGTCCTTCGATCAGCCCAACCTGAAGGACCTCAGGATCGGGCTGCAGCTTCCGGGGGACGACCTGGTGGCCACGCCGCCCGGCTATGCGCTCGCCTCGCGCGGCGCGGAAAAAAATGTGTCTGCGTTCACGGTGCTGGGCAAGGGCACGTCCGCGGAGCGGATCATCGACGCCATTGCCGAGGGCCGCCTCGACGCCGGCGTGGTTTGGGGACCGCAGGCCGCCTTCTTCGCCCGGCGGCGCAACCTCGAGATCGTGCCTGCCACCGCGCCCTCGGGCGTGCCGCTGCCGTTCGCTTACTCCATTTCGATCGGCGTCAAGGCCGGCGAGACGGCTCTGCGCGACGAGCTGGACACGGTCATCGCGACCCGGCGCCTGGAGATCAACCGCATCCTCGCCGAATACGCGGTGCCGATGCTGCGGTGAGCTAAGGCCGGGCGATCCGCTCGACGGCGAGGCCGGCGGACATCCAGGCATCGATGCCGCCCCCGAGCGGCCGCACGCGCCGGAAGCCGCGGGCGCGCAGCTTCAACGCGACTTTCGCCGCCGTGGCTTCGTTGGGGCAGGCGCAGTAGACCACCACTTCGCCGTCGCGCGGCACGCGCTCGAGCGTGCTTTCCAGCGCATCGAGGTCGACCGGATGCGCCCCCGGGATCTGCCGACCGTCCAGCCTCCGGTGCGCCGCCGTGCGCACGTCGAGCACCACCGGGTCTTCCCCACGGCTCATCATGTCGTTCAGCTCGTGCACGCTGATGCGCGCTGTCCTGAGCGAGCGCAGGAAACGCCAGCGCTGGGCAAAGCGCCAGGCCACGTAGCCGCCGAGGAGCACCCCGAGCAGGAGGACGGCGTTGGTGCCGAGGGCGGTCAGCCGGTCCAGGAGCCACCCCACCTCGCCGTGGAAGACGAGGCCGAGCGCGAGGCCGCCGGCGGCGCGTAGCGCGCTGCCGGCCGCGTCGTACAGGATGAACCTGCCGACGGGAAGCGCGAGGGCGCCGGCGAGCGGCGGCGCGACGGTCTCGATGCCCGGCAGGAACCTCGAGACGACGAGCATCGACGGACCGCGGCGATCGAAGGCGCTTTCGGTCTGCCGCACGCAGGAGTCCGGCGAGAGCGTGACCTTGCAGACGAGCTTGAGGATGCGATAGCCGTAACGGCGGCCCGCGAAGTACCAAGGCAGGTCGCCTACGACACCGGCCAGGGTCGCGATCACGAAGGCCTGCGCCACTTGCAGCGGATTGCCGTAGGAAACCGCTCCGGCCCAAATGAGCAGCGGAAATGCCGGAATCGGGATGCCGAGCTGGTGCGCCAGCAGGGCGCCGAACAGCGTTGGAAGCACGTGCTCGCCGAGGGACACCGGAGACTATTTCGACTGCTCGATGGTCCAGCCGACGACTTCGTCGAGCAGCGCGCCGAGCGCCTGGCGAAAGCCCTGCACCGCGCCCTGCGCGTCGTAGCTCGCCGCCGGCGCGGCCTGGCTGAAGCTGCGCCTCCCGAGCGGGACATTGCGCGACGAATCGAAGAGCTCCGCGACGAGCACGATGCGCGCCTCCCCGGGCGAGCTCACCGCGTCGTGATAGATCTCCTCGATCTCGGTCCGGAGCACGAGGCTCCCCGCGACCGGCCGGTCCGTCGCGACGACGCTCTTGAACGCGCCGGATCGCTCCAGGCGCGAGACCAGCAGGTCGTGGATCGAGCGCCCCGGCCGCTCGGTCCAGCTGTTGAATTGGTAGTACGCGCGCGTGCCGGGAGAGCGGCTGAAGACGAGGTCCTGCGTGTCGTAGAAGCCCGCCGTGCCGGTCGGCGCCACGACCAGGGTCGCGGGCCGCGGCACCACGGCGGCGGGCGTTTTCGACTCGGGCGCTTCGAGAATGTAGAAGCGCTGCGCCTCGCGCGTCCCGCCGCCCGGAAGGCACCCGGCCGCGACGACCAGGGTCGCGGCGAACAATCGCCTCATCGCCGCCCTTCTCCGGGTCCGAGAGCGCCCTGCGGCGGTCCGTAAAGCACCTGGCCGGGGTCGCGCAGCCGCCCGCCGGCCGCGGCGAGCGCGTCGGCGGCGTTGCGAAGCGCCTGCGCGGTGGAACGCAGCTCCACGTCGCCGCTCGCGAGCAGCCGGTCGGCGCGATCGGCGAGGCGAGCGACGTCCTGGCGCATGGCCTTCACTTCGCTGGCGACGTCCGTGACCGAGGTGTTCGCCTGCTTGCCGAGCGCATCGTAGCGGGCGGTCAGGGTGCGCGCGTCCTCGGCGACGCCGGCCGCGAGCTTGCGCATCTCCTCGGCCGCGCCGCGCACCTCGCCGGCGGCGTCCGCCGCCGCAACGATCGTCTTGTCGGCGTCGCGGGTCAGCGTCCTGAGGTTCTTCAGCACCTCGGTGAGCGCCGCCTGGTTCTCCGTGGACAGCGTCGCGGTGATGCGCTGCATGGTCTCGTCGGTGCGCTGGGCGAGCTGGTTCACCGACTCGGAGAGCTGCTCGTACGCCGATTCGCCCTCGGCGATCACCGGGTACGACTCGTCTTCCGGCGTCGCGGTGAGAAGCGGGCTCAGCTCGCTCGGATTCACGAGGCGGATGTTCGCGAGCCCGGTGATGAGGTTGCGGTCGACGATCGCCTCGGTGCTCTGGCGCACCGGCGCGGCGCTGTCGACGCGGATAAACACTTCCACCGCGCCGCGGCGGCGCGAAGAGAAGGTGAACCCGGTCACCGAGCCGACGCGGATGCCGCGCATGCGCACGTCGCTGCGGACCTCCAGGCCCTCGAGCGACTGGTTGACGAAGTAGATCTTGTACTGGCGATCGGCGCCGCCTCCGCCGCTCGAGCGCAGCCACAGCACCGCAGCGACCACGAGCGCGACCAGGATCAGGACCGCAGTGCCGACGAGCGTGTACCTTGCTTCGGGTTCCATCAGGCGCGAGCCGCGAAGTAGTCGCGGATCCAGGCGTCGTCCGTCCGGCGCACGGCCTCCACCGGCCCGTCGGCGATCACCTTGCCGTGCGCCAGAACGATTGCGCGGTCGATCACCGAAAGCAGCGTGTCGAGGTCGTGAGTCACGATGAACACCGTGAGGCCAAGGCTATCGCAGAGTACCCGAACCAGGCGGTCGAACGCGCGCGCCCCGACCGGGTCGAGGCCGGAAGTGGGCTCGTCCAGGAACAGGATCTCCGGCTCGAGCGCGAGCGCCCGGGCGAGCGCGGCGCGCTTGCGCATCCCGCCGGAGAGCTGCGCCGGCATCTTCGCGCCGGTCTCGGGCGCGAGCCCCACCAGCGAGAGCTTGAACCCCACCAGCGCCGACACGAGCTCCGCGGGCAGGTCGGTATTCTCGCGAAACGGCACGGCGATGTTCTCCGCCACGGTGAGGGACGAGAACAGCGCGCCGTCCTGGAACAGCATGCCGAAGCGGCGCCGCAGCGCATTCATCTCGTCCGGGCTGGAGCGCCAGAGCTCCGCGCCCAGGAGCCGGATCGACCCGGCGGCGGGACGCAGGAGCCCGATCACCTCCTTCAGCAGCACCGACTTTCCGGTGCCGCTCCCGCCGATGAGCGCCACCATTTCGCCGCGGCGCACGGAGAAGCTCACGCCGTCGTGGATGCGCTCGGCGCCGAAGCGCGTGACCAGATCCTGGACCTCGAGAACGCTTTCCATTCAGATCCCGAGGTACTGGAACACCACGGCGAACACCGCGTCGAGCACGATCACCCAGACGATGCTCTGCACCACCGTGGACGTGGTGTTGATGCCGACGCTGCGCGCATCGCGCGCGACCAGGAGGCCCATCCGGCAGGCGATGAGCGCGATGAACGCGGCGAACACGGGGGTCTTGGCCAGGCCGATGATGAGATAGTTCTCCGGCAGCGTCGCGTGCAGGCGCTCCAGGAAGGCGGCGGGCGAGATGCCGAGCTGGAGCGCCGCCACCACCATGCCGCCGCCGATTCCCGCGGCGTCGCCCACGAAGGCGAGGAGCGGCAGCGCCACCACGATGGCGGCAAGGCGCGGAATCACCAGCACCTGGATCGGCGAAAGGCCGAGCGTGCTGATCGCGTCGACCTCCTCCTGGACCTTCATGGTGCCGAGCTGCGCGGTAAACGCGGCGCCCGAGCGCCCGGCGACGATGACCGCGGCGAGAAGCGGCGCGAGCTCGCGGCACATCGCGAGGCCCACTCCGTCGACGACGAAGATGTTGGCCCCGTAGCGCTGCGCCTGCACGCCGAGAAGATACGCAAAGACGACCCCGATGAGGAAATTGACCAGCGCGACGATCGGCACCGCGTCGAAGCCCACCGACTCGAACTGCGACACGGTCTCGCGCAGCCGGAAGCGCCTAGGGCGGCGCGCGAGCGTGAGCGCCTCGAGCACCACCGCGCCCAGGAACGCGTTGTGCGTGCGCAATAGCCCCGCGAGCGCGACGGCCGCCGCGCCGACGCGCGGCACGAAGCCGAGGTGCCCGGAATGGCCCTCGGCCGGCGGGCACTGCATGCGCTCGTGCACGAGCGCCAGGAGCCTGCGGTGGCGGGCGTCGAAGCCGCGCGTGCTCACCATGGCCTCGGTGCAGCCGAGGCTCGCCAGGCTGCGAAACAGCGTGAAGCCGGCCGCGGTATCGAGCTCGCGCAGCCGGCTGCCGTCGACGACGTAGCGCTCCTTCAGGCTCAGGCCGAGCCCGGCGAGCGCGCGCGCGATCGCCTCCAGGTGAGCGAGCCGCCACGCCCCGGTGAGGTAGAGCACGGTCGCGCCGCCTTCGACCCGGTGCTCGATGAAGCGCTCGGCGCTCTGGTCCACTGCTCGCCATTGTGCGCGAAACCGCCCCTGGGGCGAAGGTTTGCGCTAAAGCGGGAAGCTCGCGCTGACGACCAGGAAGTTGACCCCGCTGTTGGGCTCCTTGATGCCGGCGTTCGAGAGATGCTGGAGGGCGATGCCTACCCTCGTCTCGCGCCGCTCCCCGAGCCGCAGGCCGGCGCCCACGTGCGAGCCGAATTCGAACGACGTCGACATGTGCGTCACGTCGTTGTTGATGGTGTGCGAGAGCATGTACAGGCCGATGCCGCCCTCGACGTAGGCGCGCGAAAACTCGGCGCGCCATACCGGAGTCGCATGCAGGTCGAAGCGCTGGGTGGTCCCGGCGAGGTCCGGCACGCGCCAGATTCCCCCGCCCAGCTCGACCAGCGTCGGGGCCCACCAATGCGCATCGGTCGCGAGGCTGCGGCGGTAGGCGAGCCGCAGGACGTCGATGTCGGCGTTCTCAACGGCCCGGGCGACTGAGACCACGAGCTCGGACTGCGGCTGGGCCGCGGCCGTGCCTGTGAAGGCCAGACAGGCGATGTTGGCAAGAAGCGCGCATATCCGCTTCATGAAGGTGCATCGTCTTGACCGTCGGTGGCGGGCGGGTTTCACTCTGCCCCAGGCCAAATGACGATTGAAATTTGACCACCCTAGGCGTACAGCAGGCGCGCCGCCTCTGGCTGCGTGCCCAGCGGCTCGACGAAGCGGCTGCGTTCGGCGACGGTCCGCAGGCGACGCGCCTCGCCGTGGAGCACCTGGGCTATGTCCAGATCGACACCATCAACGTCGTCGAGCGCTGCCACCACCAGATCCTCTACACCCGCATCCCGGCGTACCGGCGCGCGGACCTGCGCCAGGCGCAGAGCATCGACAAGACCGTCTTCGAGTACTGGACGCACGCGCTGTCGTACGTGCCGACGCGCGACCTGCGGTTCTTCCTGCGAGCGATGCGGCGCGATTGGCGCGCGCGCAGCGCATGGTTCGGCGTGGTCAAGGACGCGGAGCTGCGCAAGGTGCTGGCACGCATTCGAGAGCAGGGTCCGCTCACCATCCGGGATATCGACGATGACATCCTGGTCGAGAAAGACCACGCATGGGCGAGCCGCAAGCCGTCGAAGCGCGCGCTGCAGCTCGCGTTCTATCGCGGCCAGGTCACGGTGAGCCAGCGCACCGGCATGCTGAAGACTTACGAGCTCATGCACCGGCATTTCGGCTGGGAGCGTCCTCCGCCCGCGGCCACCGAGGCGGAGATCCTGAACTACCGCCTCGAGCGCGCGCTACGGGGGCAAGCCGTGGTGAGCCTCGATTCGGTGTGCTATCTCGACCCGGCGAGCAAGCCCGCGATTCGGCGTTTGCTCGAGCGCAAGGCGCGGCGCGGTGAGCTCGTCGCGCTGACCGTGCAGGGGATCCCGCATTGGGTGCGGCCCGCATCCCTCGAGACGGCCCTTCCCGAGGGCGAAATGGTCCATATCCTCTCCCCGTTCGATCCGCTCGTCCACCAGCGCCGGCGCCTGCAGCTCTTCTTCGGCTACGAGCACCGGTTCGAGGCCTACGTGCCCAGGGAAAAGCGCAAGTTCGGGTACTTTGCGCAGCCGGTGCTCATCGGCGACGAGGTGGCCGCGGTGCTCGATCTGAAGACCGATCGCATCGCTCGCCGGCTTCTCATCCAGCAGTGGACCTGGATTTCCAAGGCCTTGCGGCGCGAGAGGAAACGCCGCATCGAGGACGCGTTGCACCGTTTCGAGCGTTTCCAGCTCGAGGAAGCGGCAAGCGCGAAGGAGGGCAAGTCATGAGCGATGTGCGCGTCTTCGGCCCCGGCGGCTACCGCTTCATCAACGCCGTCTTTCAGTACTCGGGCGGTGTCGCGGCCGAGCCGGGCCATCGCATCGTGCGCGTGCGGCTCGCCCGCGCGCTGCCGCTCGTGGAAGGCTTCCGCCTCGCGGAGCACACAATCCGCTCCGCCGGCCGGCCGATC